>CAYLZO010000242.1:0-7711 GCA_964387775.1 uncultured Anaerolineaceae bacterium | reverse complement strand
GTGTGGAACAGGAAAGCTCCCTAAATGGTGTGCGCCTTTTTCTGTTTGGCGTCCAATCTCCAAGATTGGACCAGTCTGAATTTAGGGAGGGAGACCGTGGAAGAGATTCCCCGAGAAAAACTGGAAGCCGTGCCATCCCTGTTCTCCGTGGCCGGCCGGGTGGCCGTCGTCACCGGGGGCAGCCGGGGGCTGGGGCGGGGCATGGCCCTGGCCCTGGCAGCAGCAGGCGCCCACGTGGTCCCCGTCAGCCGCACCGAGGCCGACCTGGAGGCCGTGGCCGACGAGGTGCGCGCCCTGGGCCGGCGCTCGCTCGTCGCCGCCGCCGACGTGACCGACGAGGCCAGCGTCCAGGTCCTGGTCCGGCGCGTGGTGGACGCGTTCGGCCGCATCGACGTGCTGGTCAACTCGGCCGGCATCGTCAGCCTCAAGCCGACGGTCGAGTTCCCGGTCGACGAGTGGCAGCGGATCATGGACGTGAACGTGCGCGGCACGTTCCTTTGCTGCAAGGAAGTGGCCAAGGTCATGCTGGACCGGGGCGGGGGCAAGATCATCAACATGTCGTCGGTGCGCGGCCACCAGGGCCGGGCCAACGACCCGGCCTATCCGGCCAGCAAGGGGGCCATCAACCTCCTGACCAAGTCGCTGGCCATCGAGTGGGCGCAGCAGGGCGTCCACGTCAACGCCATCGCCCCGACCTTTATCCGCACCGACCTGAACGCCTTCATGCTCGACGACCCGGAGATCCGCGACTGGGTCCTGAGCCGCATCCCCATGGGCCGCGTCGGCCAGATCTGGGACCTCTTTGGCCTGACGGTGTTCCTGGCCTCGCCGGCCTCCGATTTCATCACCGGCCAGACCATTTACCTCGACGGCGGCTGGACGGCGGCGTAGGCAGAGCCATGGAGCTGAACCGCGCGCATTGGGAGCGGGCGTCGCGCCACCTGCCGGGTGGCGTTTGCGCCTCGGCCCGAATGCACAAGGGGCTGGGCCGCCCGTTCTACGTCGCCCGCGCCGGGGGGGGCAAGGTCTATGACCTGGCGGGTAACGCCTACGTCGATCTCTGCACTTCCTTTGGCGCCGCACTCGTGGGGCACTCTCACCCCCGTGTGGCTACTGCCGTGGGCCAGGCCCTGGAGATGGGCCTGATGTGCGCCTACGAGAACGAGTGGCACGCCCGGCTGGCCCGGCGCATCGCCGAGGCCGTGCCCTGCGTCGAAATGCTGCGCTTCACCTTGAGCGGCACCGAGACCACGAGCTATGCGGTCAAGCTGGCCCACGCGTACACCGGCCGCACCCTGGTCGTCAAGTTCGAAGGCCATTTTCACGGTTTCAACGACTATCTGGCCTACAACTATTGGCCCGCGCCAGGCGAGACGTGGCCGCGACAAACGCCGGCCGCGGCCGGCTTGCCCGAATCTCTGCAAGAACAGTGCCTTGTCCTGCCCTTCAACGATTTTGAGCGAGCAGAAGAGACCCTGGTCCAGCGAGGCGATGAGATCGCGGCTGTGATCCTGGAGCCGGTCAACTATAACAGCGGCACGATCCTCCCGGCGCCCGGCTTTCTCCAACATCTGCGGCGTCTGACCGCCGAGCAGGGCATCTTGCTGATTTTCGACGAGATCCTTTCGGGGTTCCGCACCGGGCCGGGCTGCATGCAGGCGACCTACGGCGTCGTCCCCGACCTCTGCACGCTGGGCAAGGCCCTCGGCGGCGGGTTGCCGCTCAGCGCCTTTGGCGGCAAGCGCCAGATCATGGAGCACGTCGCCCCCCTGGGCCGGGCGCAGCACAGCGGCACCTACAACGCCCACCTGTCGGCCATCGCCGCCGGGCTCGCCTTTTTTGACGTCGTCGGCGAGCCCGGTTGCTACGAGGCCCTGTTGGCGCAGAGCCAGCGGCTGTACGACGGCATCGACGAGATCCTGGAGCGCCTCGGCGTGCTGGGCCGCGTCCAGGCGCTGGGGGCCCGGTTTTCCTTTCTGTTCGGCCCGCCGGCCGGCCGCGAGGTCCGCAGCTACCAGGACGTGCTGGACAACGACTGGCCCCTGTTCCACCGCTTCTGCGCGGCCTGTCTGCGCCACGGCGTGTACGTCCACACCATGTGGCACCACGGCCTCTCGACGGCCCACACCGACGCCGACGTCGATCGCGTACTGGAAGGCATCGAGGCGGCGCTCAGGGACGTTCGATAGGCTCAGGTGCGTTGCATATCGGGTATGGGAGATTGTCTATGAAAGCAGTCGTTTTGTACGGCAAAGGGGACAAATCGGTCGAGGTGCGCGACGTGCCGGTGCCCGTCATTGGGCCGGACGAGTGCCTGGTCGAGGTCAAGTTCTGCGGCATCTGCGGCAGCGAGCCGCACATGTACCACGGCCAGCTCACGCTGCTGGCCCGGCCGCCGGTGATCCTGGGCCACGAGTGGTCGGGCCAGGTGGTCGAGGCCGGCGAGCGGGTGCGGGGCTTTGCCCCCGGCGACCGGGTGACGTGCGAGACGGCGGCCGAGACGTGTGGCACCTGCGCCCTGTGCCGCGCCGGGGGCTACAACCTCTGCCCCGAGCGCCGCGCCTTTGGCTTTGCCGTGGACGGCGCCTTTACCAATTACGTCAAGGCCCGCCCCGCGCTCCTGCACCACCTGCCCGACGGCGTGAGCTACGAGGCGGCGGCCATGACCGAGCCGATCTGCGTCGCCTACAACGCCGTCGTCGAAAAGAGTCCCCTGCGGCCCGGCGACGTGGTCGTCATCGTCGGGCCGGGGCCGGTGGGCCTGTTCTGCCTCCAGGTGGCCAAGCTGGCGGGCGCGGGCACCGTGGACGTCAGCGAGGAGGACCCGGCCGAGGTCGTGCGCGGCCTGGGCGACGGGCTGGGCGCCCACCTGGTCGTCGATTGCGCCGGCGTGCCGCCGGCCATCCAGCAGTCGCTGGACCTGGTGCGGCGCAACGGCCACGTGACCAAGGTCGGCTGGTCACTCCAGCCGGTCAACCTGACCCTGGACGAGATCGTGGCCAAGGCCGTCACCTACCAGGGGGCCTTCAGCCACACCTGGAACACGTGGGAGACCGTGCTGGAGCTGATGCGCCTGGGCCAGATCGAGACCGGGCCCCTGGTCAGCGAAATCTGGCCCATCACCCGCTGGCAGGAAGCGTTCGAAAAGCTGGAGGCGCTGGAAGCGCACAAGATTTTGCTCTATCCGGTAGACTAACTGGAGGAAGTTTTATGGTTGACGACCGAAAACTGGCCGATCTGGAGGCGACGGCCCGCCAGATCCGCTACCACCTGGTGCGCATGATGGGCGCCGACAAGCCCCACCACTTTGGCGGCTCGCTGTCCATCGTGGAATTCATCACGGCGCTTTACTTCTACAAGATGCGCTACGACCCGGCCGACCCCTGCTGGGACGGCCGCGACCGCTTTGTGATGAGCAAGGGCCACACCGTCCCGACCCAGTACGTGGCACTGGCCCTGCTCGGCGTGCTGCCGCTGGACGAGCTGCCCAGCCTCAAGCAACTGGGCAGCATCTTGCAGGGCCATCCCAACGCCTGCATGACGCCCGGCCTGGAGGCCTGCACCGGCTCGCTGGGCCAGGGGCTGAGTTTCGCCAACGGCGTGGCCATGGCCGCCCGCATCCGGGGGCTGGACATCCGCGTCTACTGCCTGCTGGGCGACGGCGAGCTGCACGAGGGCCAGGTCTGGGAGGCGGCCATGGGCAGCTCGACCCACGAGCTCGACAACCTGTGCGCCGTGGTGGACCGCAACCAACTGAAGAGCCAGGGCGTGGTAGACGAGGCCAAGAAGCTGGAGCCGCTGGCGGGCAAGTGGCAGGCCTTTGGCTGGCACGCCCTCACCGTGGACGGCCACGACCTGGGCCAGGTGTGTGCCGCCCTCGACCAGGCCGAGACGGTCAAGGGGAAGCCGACGGTCATCATCGGCGACACGGTCAAGGGCAAGGGCATACCCTTTATGGAGGGCCAGTTCCAGTTTCACAACGCCCCGATTTCTAAAGAGCAGTGGGCCGAGGCGATGCGTATCTTGGCGCCCGAAAAGGAGGTAGCGTGATGCTGAAATGGAAGCTCGGCGACCGGGTGCAGACGCGGGACGCCTACGGCGAGGCCCTGCTGGAGCTGGGCCGCCGCCGCCCGGACGTGGCCGTCATGGACTCGGACCTCCAGCGCTCGAACCGGACCTACGCCTTTGGCCAGGCGCACCCCGAGCGCTTTTTCGACATGGGCATCGCCGAGGCCGACATGGTCAGCACCGCCGCGGGCATGGCGGCGACCGGGTTCACCGTGTTTGCTACGTCCTTCGCCATGTTCGTGCCGGGCCGGGCCTTTGACCAGATCCGTTTGCAGCTCAGCTATGGGCAGGAGAACGTCAAGATCGTCGGCGTCAGCGCCGGCCTGACCCAGGGGCCGGACGGCGCCACCCACCAATGCCTCGACGACGTAGCCCTGACGCGGTTGCTGCCCGGCCTGACCGTCCTCGTCCCCGCCGACGCGACAGAGGCCTACAAAGCCGTGCTCGCCGCCGCCGAGGTGCAGGGGCCGGTCTACGTCCGGCTGGGCCGCTATCCGACCCCCGTGCTCTTTGACGAGGACTACCATTTCGAGGTCGGCGCGGCGCCCGTGCTGCGCCAGGGCGGCGACGTGGTCCTCTACGGCACGGGCATCATGACGGCCATGGCCCTCGACACGGCCGCGATCCTGGCCGAACGGGGCGTCGAGGCGACCGTGCTGAACGTGGCGACCCTCAAGCCGCTCGACACGGCGGCCATCCTAGACGCGGCCCGAGGCAAACGGCTGGCGGTGGCGATGGAAGAGCACTGGATCAGCGGCGGGCTGGGCAGCGCCGTGGCCGAGACGCTGGCCGAGGCCACCGGCACCCCGCCCCTGCTGCGCGTCGGCGTGCGCGACCAATTCGGCCAGTCGGCCACCGCCGATGAACTGCTGGCCCACTACGGGCTGACACCGCCCCAGATGGCCGAGACCCTCCTGGCCTCGGTTGACAATGGAAGCGCGCCCTGACGGGACTCTGGATCGCCGGCCTCGTCTTTGGCGCCGCCTTTTTGCAGAGCCTCTCTGGCTTTGGCTTTGCCGTCGTCGTCATGCCGATCTTGACCCTGATGCTCGGCTTGCCGACCGCCGCGCCGCTGGTCGCCCTAACGGCCCTGACGGTGTACGTCATCAACGTCGCCCGCTTTCGCCGGGCCATCAACAGCGGCGAGGTGATGCGTCTGGGCCTGGCCTCGGCGCTGGGCGTGCCGCTCGGAATCTGGATACTGTCCAACGTGGACGAGACGCTGGTCAAACAAGTTCTGGGGCTGGTCCTGCTCGTCTTTGGCCTCTATTCGCTGGCGCGCCCGGCCACGACGTGGCGCCCCTCGCCTAAGTGGAGCTATCCCGCCGGCTTTGTCGCCGGCTGCCTGGGCGGCGCCTACAATACGCCCGGTCCGCCGGCCATCGTCTACGGCACGCTGCGGCAATGGCCGCGCGACGAGTTCCGGGCGGTGCTGCAAACCCTCTTTTTGGTCAACGGCCTGCTCGTCGTGACCTCACACCTCCTGGCCGGCCATCTGACGGCGAGGGTGTTCAATTTCTACCTCTACGCGGCGCCGGCTCTCGCCCTGGGCATTCTGGCCGCCTCTCGCGTGGACAAGCGAGTGAACCGGAGCCTCTTTCGCCTCCTGGTCATCGGCATGATCCTGGCGCTCGGGCTCTCGCTGGTGTTGGGACTGGGCCAGTAACGGCTGCCCCTAGCGATTGTCGGCACACTGGATGACGGCCTTTTCCCGCGAGGACGGGGAGAGGCCGTCTCTTACACCGGGTGCTCCTTCCACTGCGGCCCACGGCTGCGCCCAGTCCCCTCGCCTAGACAACCTTGCGTCCGCCCCGATCCAAAAAGCCAATCGACTGGCAAGTCTTTCAAAGACGCAACCTTGACAATCACATGGAGTTGTGCTAAACTTTGCTGCGTTTTGGATAGGTTTGCCTATCCCTGTACAGATTTCTTGATTGGGAAAACCTCGGAGAGATGACGGCGATGTCGAATGAGCACAAAGATTGGCTTTCCCTGACCGAAGCCAGCGAGGTCCTGGGCGTCCACCCGACGACCGTTCGGCGTTGGGCGGACGCCAACGAGATCCCGCACTTTCGCACGCCGGGCGGACACCGGCGCTTCCGGGCAGCCGAACTGACCGTCTGGATGCAGGGCCAGCAGACGATGGCCCTGGCGCCCCGGTCGGAAGCCCTCGTCCAGAGCGCCGTCGGCTACACCCGCCAGGAGATGGCCGAGCGCCAGGTCTCGGGCGAGCCGTGGTACGCGGCCTTTGAGCAGGAGGCGGAACGCCAGCAGATGCGCGACACCGGGCGCCGCCTCTTTGGCCTGGCCATTCAATTCATGAGCCGCACCCGCGACCACGAGCCGATCCTGCAGGAGGGCCGGCGCATCGGCGAGTTCTACGGGCAGCAGTCGGCCCAACACGGCGTGTCGCTGGTCGATACCGTGCGCGCCCTCTTTTTCTTCCGCGAGTCTCTGCTCCGGGCGGCCAAGCCGGGCCAGGCCCGCCCCGGCCAGTACGACGCCGAGGACGTGCGCATCCACCGCCAGCTCCGCCACTTTCTCGACGAGGTGATGTACGCCTGCCTGGGCAGCTACGAGGCCACCTGCCAGCACCTGCTCGGCGCGGAGGCCGCGTCGTGAGCGGCTATCCCACCACCCTGGTCGATCTGGACAAAACGCCCTGCGTCGTCGTCGGCGGGGGCGAGGTCGCAGCCCGCAAGGTGGCCGCCCTCCGCGAGGCGGGCGCCCGGCCCATCGTCATCAGCCCGCGCCTGGTCGACGCCCTCCGGCGACAGGCCGAGCGGGGCGAGATCGACGTCGTCGAGCGCGAATACCAGCCCGACGACCTGGCCGGCGTGCGGCTGGTCATCGCCGCCACCGACGACGCGGCCATCAACGAGACGGTCTGGCAGGAGGCCCGGGCCGCGGGCTGTCTGGTCAACGTCGTGGACGATCCCGCCCGCTGCAATTTCTACGTCCCGGCCACCGTGCGCCGGGGCGCGCTGACGCTGAGCATTTCCACCGGCGGCCACAGCCCCCTGCTCGCCCGCCGCATCCGCGAATCCCTGGAGGGGCAGTTCGACGCCGCCTACGCGCCTTTCCTGGCGCTGCTCGGCGAGCTGCGCCCCCGGGTGCAAGAAGAAATCGACGACCCGGCCCGCCGCCTGGCCCTCTGGCAGGCGCTGCTCGACTCGGACGTGTTGGCCCTGTTCCGGGCCGGTGAATCCCAGGCCGCCCAAGCCCGCGCCGAGGAGATCGTCGCGGCCTTTGGCCGGCAAGGACACTAAGTTTTCATGGAGATTCTGCAAGTTGGCCTGAGCCACCAGACGGCGCCCGTCGAGATCCGGGAGAAGCTGGCCCTCTCCGAGGCGGCCCTGCCGGGGGCGCTCCGCACCCTCTGCCCGGAGAACGGCTGCGGCCCCGGCTATGCCCTGGAAGGCGCGGTCCTCTCCACCTGCAACCGCCTGGAAGTCTATGCCGTGGTCGCGTGCGCGACCCAGGGCGAGCACGACCTGCGCGACTACCTGGCCGCCACGGCGAACGCGCCCCGGCCCGAGTTCGACCCCTATCTCCAGGTCCGCCACGGCGAAAGCGCCGTCGCCCACCTCTGCGAGGTCTCCTGCGGCCTCGACTCGCTGGTCCTGGGCGAGTCGCAGATCCA
>CAYLZO010000241.1:0-7760 GCA_964387775.1 uncultured Anaerolineaceae bacterium | reverse complement strand
GACAACAGCGGATGTGCGGAATGGACGGATCGATGATCCGCAGCTTCCGCCCATCCATTGTTGCAAAAAAGGGGCGAGAAGCCTACGCTTCTCGCCCCTCAGCTTTCGGTTTCTAAGGTTAGGTGCCCGGTGGCACGTCGGGCTCACCGGCCTCCTCGTCCATCGCCTCAGGGGGCAGCGGCTCGTCCCCGGCAGGCGGGGCAGAGGGCGCGGTAGTCGATTGTAACGCCCGGCAGTCCTCCCGGCCAAAGCGGGTGTGGACGACGGCCCCCAGCCCTGCGCTGGTCAGCAAGATGACAAAGGGCCAGCCGCAGCACACGGGCTTGGCGACCCAGAGGATGGCGGCCAGGACGACGGTGATCAGCAGGCCCACCAGGGTGGCGCCCACCGGCTTGACGTCGCGAAGCTTCAGGGCCTTGAGGACCCGGGCTCCCAGCCAGCGGGCCAGGCCCACCCAGCCCAGGATCATGCCCCCGGCCAGCGCCACGGGCACCGGCAGCAGCACGAGCACCGAGAGCAGGATCAGGAGCAAGCCGACGGGGATCAGGATGACGGTTCCGATGAGGGCAGCCGCGACCAGGATGATGAGGATCATCAACACCCCGGCCAGGGCTTCCAGCCCGGCGGCGATGAGGAAGGTCAGCAATCCCAGGCCAAAGCTCTGCCACGGCAACTCGGTGATGCAGTCGGCGACGCGCTCCGTGGCTCGCGGCCAGACAAAGACCACGAGCAAGCCAAGCGCGACCACCAGCACGCTCATAAAGCCCGCCGAGAACATGCGGCCCACAAATTGCCCGATGCGGTCGCCCAGGGTCCGATGGCGAGGCGGGATGGGCCGCGGGACGGGCGGTGTCACCTCGGTGATCTCGGGCCGTTCCGGGATCAAGGGGAATTGGGGCATGGTGATGCCGTGGACGTCCTCGCCACGCACCTGGGCGCCCGCCTCCCGCTCCAGGTTTCCGGGGGCCACCACCAGGTCGCCTTCAACGAGGGCCGAGCTCCGCAGCACCATGTCGCCACCCAGGGCCGACAGGTCGCCGCGGACGTGGCCCGCGATCTCTTGTTCCCCGCCCAGGCTAAAGACGTCACCCGCCACCCAGCCGGCCCCGGTCAGTTCCAGCTTTCCGCCAAAGACGGCCACGTCGCCGTTGACGCGCCCGGCGACGTACGCCTCGCCATCGGCCACAAAGACGTCGCCGTTGACGCTACTGCCCTCGGGCATGTGGAGATCGCCGTCGAACACGCCGAGGTCGCCGTTGAACGCCTCGCCCGGTTCCAGCACGACGTCCTCGCCGACAAAGATCCGGCCGTCGTCGTACTCCCAACCCGGTCCATCGGCAAAGGCCGTGGCTGCCGGCAAAAGCAGCAGCAAAACCATCAATCCAAGCCACAACGCTCTTTTTTTCATGTTTCTATCCTCCTCGCGGCGCTGAAGCGCCTACTACGAACGCCCTCCCCCATTTTCTGGAAAGGATACGGCTATCGATGTTACGCGTAACCGTTGTTGTGAGACTTCCCTGGGCGCCGGACAAAGAGCCAGGTCCAGAGTCCGGCCAGCCCCCCCAGGCCGATGCCGACCAAGAGCAGGAGCGGCGCACCGTAGCGCAGGAGCAAATCCTTGAGAAAGAGGACCGCCCCTTCGCCCATCAGGCCGATACCGGAAGCGAGGTTGGACACCGCGCTGCCCGTCGAACCTGAGGAATTCCAGGCCAGCACCCCGGCGATGACCAGGGCCAACATGGCCACGGTCACACCGGCCAGCGACAGGGACCCGGTCAGGACTGCCAGCCCGCCGAACGTCCGGCGCCGTTTCCTTTCCCGCTCGGCCAGCCGCCGCTCGACGTGGATGGCAAAGCCCAGGGGCGGGCCGACCGTCTCCGAATCCTCGAACAGGGCGGCTACGTGCTGCATGGCTTCCCACTCGACCCGGCACGACGCGCAGCCGGCCAGGTGGCGCTCCAGCTTCTTTTGATCCTCGGGGATCAGCAGGCCGTCCAGGGCCAGGGACATCCACCTGCCGATCCGTTTGTGTTGCTCACACTTTGTCAACTCGTCCATTGTCTCTCCCCTCCAGTACCATCAGGCAGCCTGTAATCCTTCGGCCATCATGCGCCGGGCCCGGAACAGCCGCGACTTGATGGCGCTTTCGGTGCTGTCGGTCGTGTGCGCGATTTCCCGGTAGGACATGCCGTACCAGTAGCGGAGCACGATGGCCGCCCGGTAGTCGGGCGGCAGCGTCTGCAAGATCTGTCGCACCTGCGTCCGCCGCTCCTTCTTGTCCAACACCTGGTCCGGCTGGGGCGCATCGCTGGCCGTCCATTGGGGCGGCAGCGGGCCTTCCAGCGAAAGCTGGGGCGCCCGCTTTTTCTTGCGCAGGCGGTCGATGCAGTGATTCGACGCAATCGAAAGCAGCCAGTTGACAAACTTGCGCCCGGGCTGGTAGGTCGCCAGCTTGGCGTAGGCTCGCAAAAAGGTCTCCTGGGCCGCGTCCTCCGCCTCGGCAGAATTGCCCAGCATCCGATAGGTCAGGTTGTAAACTGGGCGTTCGTACGCCCGCACCAGTCGGCCAAAGGCCTCCCGATCTCCCTGGAGAGCCTGTTCGATCCAGGCTCGCTCTTGGTCCATTTCCCTTCCTCCATGCACCGACCTATACGCAGTATAGCGCCAAAGGTTGCTCGATTCAAACTTGAACGCTGCAACGCCGTCATTGCGAAGGAGCGGAGCGACTGAAGCAATCTCCTGCAGCCGAATTGGAGATTGCTTCGGCCCAAACGACGGGCCTCGCAATGACTGGGAATACGATGGTCAAGAAACTTGGCAGCAACCGTGCGGCCTTGAAGATGCATCGCCCGGCTCTGTGAGCCCTCTGACAGACAAATTTGTAATTCTCCTGTAAGGTTTGTGTGATAGAATTGTTACGCACAGGCAATAGAACTCAGACAGTTCGCTGGAAATAGATCCCGAGGAGAAGAGCACATGGTCGAAATCAAGTCATCGGAAATCACGCCGGAACACGTCTACCTGTCGCGGCGCAGGTTTATGAAGGGCGTCGGCGCTTTGGTTGCCAGCGCGGCCGTCCTGGCCGCCTGCGGGCCGTCGGGCGAGCCCACGCCGGCGCCGGCTCCTGGTGCCGGGGCCGGACCTACGGCCCAACCGCCTCAATCGGCCTTTCCGCCCCTGAGCGCCAGCGCCGACGAGCTGGGCAACGAATTGACGTCGTTCGAGGCGGTTACGAATTACAATAACTTTTACGAGTTCACCACCCGCAAGGAAAAGGTGGCCGATCTGGCGGAGGGCTTTCGGACCTCACCCTGGCGGGTGGAGGTAGGCGGCCTGGTCCGCAATCCCAAGACCTACGACCTGGACGACCTGTTCCAGTTCGAGCAGGAGGAACGCGTGTACCGCCTGCGCTGCGTCGAGGCCTGGTCCATGGTCATCCCTTGGGTGGGCTTTCCGCTCGCCAAGCTGTTCCAGGAGGTCGAGCCCACGGCCGAGGCCAAGTTCGTGCGCTTTGAGACCCTCGAAGATCCGGCGCAGATGCCGGGCCTCAGCAGCCCGTTTTACGAGTGGCCCTACGTCGAGGGCCTGCGCCTGGACGAGGCCATGCACGACCTGACGCTGCTGGCCACCGGCCTCTACGGCCGAAGGCTGCCGCCCCAGAATGGCGCGCCGGTGCGGCTGGTCGTGCCCTGGAAGTACGGCTTCAAGAGCATCAAGTCCATCGTCAAGATTGACCTGGTGGCCGAGATGCCCACCTCGCTGTGGATGGCGGCGGCGCCCCACGAGTACGGGTTCTACGCCAACGTCAACCCCAACGTCAACCACCCCCGCTGGTCGCAGACCACCGAGCGGCGCATCGGCGAGAGCGGACGGATGAAGACGCTCCTGTTCAACGGCTACGCCGACCAAGTGGCCGGGCTGTACGATGGGATGGACCTCCGGAAATGGTACTAGGGCAAAAGCTGGCAGAGTCAAAGATGAGCGCCTTTGTGAAAAAGCACAACCCACTCCAGGCCCATTGGCTGCGCATCGTGGTCCACATCGGGGCCTTGGTGCCCCTGGCCTGGCTGATCTGGGCCTACACCCAGGACCTCTTTCTCGTGGACCCGGTCCGCGAGATTACGACCCTGACGGGCAAGTCGGCCATCATTCTGCTCATGCTCTCGCTGGCCTGCACGCCCATCATCACTTTGACGGGCTACAAGCCGGTCTCCCGCGTGCGCCGGGCGCTGGGCCTCTATGCCTTTCTCTACGCCGGCCTGCACTTTCTGACCTTCGTTGGGCTGGACTATGGCTTTGATTTCAGCCTTCTGGGGGAAGCGATACTCGAGCAGCGCTACGTCGTCGTCGGCTTTGCGGCAGGCCTCATCCTGCTGGCCCTGGCCCTGACCTCGACGCGGGGCTGGCAGCGGCGCCTGCGCCGGAACTGGAAGCGGCTGCACCGCCTGGTCTACCTGGCCGGCGGCCTGGTGGCCGGGCACTATATGTGGTTGAGCAAGGACATCAGCGAGCCGCTGCCCTACGTCGTCGTCATGGCCCTGCTGCTCATCTTGCGCATCCCGCCCGTCCGCCGGGCCACGAGCCGTATCCGCCGCCAGGCCTATTCCGGCCTGAAGGCCCGGACGCAGGCCCTCCTCCAGCGCTCAGATGCCGAAGCATGAGGAGCCGTGTCCGCATCCAAGGCCCTTCGGACTCTCGAAATCCGAAGGGCCTTTTTTTCGGCCTGAGCATTTGGTCAAATCGCCAGGCTGTGCTATACTCGGGCCACAGAGCGAAAGAACTCCACCAAAGCGAGGCATTATGAGAATTCTGGCCGTAGACGTCGGCACCGGCACCCAGGATGTGCTGCTGTTCGACACCGATCAAGAACCCGAAAACGCCCTCAAGATGGTCATGCCCTCACCCACCCGGCAACTCGCCCGGGCCATTCGCGCGGCGACGCGGGCCGGCGACGACCTGCTGCTCACCGGCGTGACGATGGGCGGCGGGCCGTGCACCTGGGCGGCCGACGACCACCTGGCGGCCGGCTACCGCGTGTTCGCCACGCCCGACGCCGCCCGGACCTTCAACGACGATCTGGACGAGGTGGCCGGGATGGGTGTCGAAGTGGTGAGCCGCGACGAAGCGGCTGCCCTGACCGGCGTCCGCCGCCTGCGCATGGTTGATTTTGACTACGAGGCCCTGGCCCGGGCATTTGCCGCCTTTGACGTGGACCTCGACGGGGTGGCCGTGCTGGCCGTGGCCGTCTTTGACCACGGCCACGCACCGCCCGGCTACAGCGACCGCCTCTTTCGCTTCGAATACCTGGCCGAACGCATCCGGGCCGGCGGGGGGCTGGCCGGGTTCGCCTTCGGCCGCGACGAGAGCCGTGGGCATTCCTCTGGAATCCCGGCCAGCATGACGCGCCTCCAGGCCGCCGCGGCCACCGCGCCCGCCGACCGGCCGCTGGTGGTCATGGACACCGCCCCGGCCGCCGTCCTCGGCGCGCTGGAGGACCCCCACGTCCGCACCCGGCGTGAGGCCCTCGTCGCCAACGTGGGCAACATGCACACCCTGGCCTTCCACCTGCGCATGGCGAACAGAGTTCGCACCATCGCCGGGCTCTTTGAACACCACACCGGCAAGCTGAGCCAGGTTCATCTGGAAGAGCTGTTGTCCCAACTGGCCGCCGGCACCCTCTCCCACGAGGTCCTTTTCGCCGAGCACGGCCACGGCGCCCTGGTGCTGGACGACGCCCCCGCGCCCCTCGACTTTGTGGCGCTGACCGGCCCGCGCCGGGATTGCTGGCCGGCTCAAAACTCAACCCCTACCTGGCCGTGCCTTACGGCGACATGATGATGGCCGGCTGCTGGGGCCTGGTGCGCGCCTGCGCCCACGTCCTGCCCTGGACGGCCGCGGCCATTGAGGGGGCGCTGGGTCCGGGATAGAACGATGGCTGAGTTGCGCGTGCGGCTCTTTGGCGGCCTGGCCCTGGCCTGGGATGAGATACCCCTGTCGCCCATTCCCGGCGCGACGGCCCGCTCCCTCCTGGCCTACCTGCTCACCTACCGCGACCGGCCCCACACCCGCGACCTGCTGGCCGGCACCTTCTGGCCCAACTTGCCCGAAGCCAGCGCCCGCCGCCGCCTCAGCCAGGCCCTATGGCAGATTCGCAGCACCCTGGACGACGTCCTGCCCGCCGACCTTCTCCGCACCGAGGGCGACACGGTGCAGCTCAACCCCGACCTGCCGCTGTGGACCGACGTCGAGGAATTCACAAGGCACAAGGCACAAGGCACAAAGGCCGGGACGGATGCCCTTGCGCGTTGCGCCTTGTGCCTTGAGCATTACACCGGTGAGTTCCTGGCCGGCTACTATGACGACTGGCTGCTCGTCGAGCGGGAGCGGCTGCGGGAGAGGTTCCTGGCGGCGCTGGGGGACCTGGTGGCGGGCTACAAACGGCAGGGCGACTATGAGCGGGCGCTGCTCCACGCCCGGCGGCTGGCCGGCGAGGACCCCTGGCGCGAAGAAGCCCACCGCGAGGTGATGCGCCTCTATCATCTGCTGGGACGCCCCCGTGCGGCGCTACAACAGTTCCAGACCCTGCGCAAAACTCTGGCGGACGAGTTGAACGCCCAACCCACGACCACAACCCAGTCCCTTTACCGAGAAATCGCGGCAAGCCTTGAGGACGTCGAGACACCTTATCTTCCCCTCGAGGTAGCCCCGCCTCTCCTGGACGACTTGAGCCATCTTCCCTTCGTTGGACGCTGTGAGGAGCGCGGTCAGTTGTTGCACGCACTGAAAGCCGCGCTTCAGGGACACGGCGGACTGGTCATCGTCCGGGGAGCGGCCGGTGTGGGTAAGAGCCGCCTGGCGGGCGAGCTCATCGCCGACGCTGAATGGCGCGGTTTCCAGATAGGATTGGCGAAGGTCTCGCCGTTGGGCGCCGTGCCGCCCTACCAGCTGCTCCGCGAAGCCCTGGCATCGCTGCTCACGCCGCTGCGTATCTCCCAGCTGGCGGAGACGGTGGATCTCCGCTGGCTAAGTGCGCTGGTGCCGCTCTTTCCGTCTATCGGTGAGCAGCTGCCCAATCTGCCAAAGCTCCCGCCGCTTGATCTACACGCCGAGTGGCAACGACTCTGGGAGGCGCTGACGCGTTGTCTCCAAGCGCTGGCCGCCATCTCCCCCCTGCTTCTGGTCCTGGAGGACGTGCATTGGGCCGACAACGCTTCGCTGGCTGCGCTGCCCCACCTGACGCAGCACCTTGCAGACGCGCCACTGCTGCTCGTGCTCACCAGCCGCATCGTCGAGGCCCACGAGCGGCCCCTGGTGCTGGAGACGTTGGAGACAGCCGGGCAGAACGCGCCGCTGACGCGGATCACCCTGCCGCCTTTCACCTCTGATGAGACGGATACGCTGCTCCACCGGGCGATGGCGGGGAGCGTAGAGGACATAACCTCGGGCACCTTCGCCGAGCGGCTGGCAGTAACGACGGGCGGCAACGCACTCCATCTGCTGGAGAGCCTCAAGCTTCTCTTCGAGCAGGGCACGTTGATCCGGGAGGCGGGTGGGCGTTGGGCATTCCCCAAAGCGGAGCTCTCGCTGGAGGCGCCCACCTCGATCAGGGAATTGGTTGAGAAGCGCGTGACGCGAATCCCGTCAGCCACGCGGGAGATGCTGGAGCTTGCGGCCGTCCTGGGTGAGAACGCCGACTTCTCCGTATTCGCGGCCGCAAAGATAGTATCAACAGAAGAACTGCCTCACCACCTGGAACGGTT
>CAYLZO010000240.1:0-7785 GCA_964387775.1 uncultured Anaerolineaceae bacterium | reverse complement strand
CCCCCGACACAAAGCTTTCATCTTGCTGTTTCTTTCCATATCTTTGGGAAAACCCTAACCCGGACGAGCCGGAACCAAAAAGACAGACCACAAAGGACACAAAGGCCACGAAGGATACCACGTCTTTTTGCCTTTGTGTCCTTGGTGTCCTTTGTGGTTCATTTTCTTGCCCAACAAGCAAGGATTTCATTGGTCAGGTACTAGTCACCCCTCGGTGACGTCTAACCTCTCCGTATTCTTCATTGCTGGACTCCCACGAGGGGTTTTGACAAAGAGGAACGATTGTGATAGACTTAACGCACTCTTGAGCGCGTTTGGGGCTTCGATAAGGTGTTGGAAAGGCCGGACACGTAGCAGATGCCTAGCGATTACATTCCGATCCTCATTTTTTCGGTGGTGGCCGTAGTCCTATCGGCCATCGCCGTGCTCGTCCCGGCGATCTTTGGCCCCAAGCGCCCCACCGACGTGAAGTTGGCGCCCTACGAATCGGGCAAGCTGCCCGTCGGCCCGGCCCGCCGCCGCTTCCCGGTCCAGTACTACCTCTACGCCGTGCTCTTTATCCTCTTTGACATCGAGGTCGTCTTTCTCTTTCCCTGGGCCCGGGTGTTCAAGGAGCTCACGCCCCGCTGGGTGGGCCTGCTGGAGGCCGGCGTGTTCCTGCTGGTCTTGGTGCTGGGCCTGGTCTACGTCTGGAAAAAGGGGGGGCTGGAATGGGAATAGAGACCGCCTTGCCCGAGGGGGCCGTCGTCACCACCACGCTCGAAAAGCTGGTGGACTGGGGCCGGGGCCGCTCGCCCTTTCCGTTCCTCTTTGGCCTGGCCTGCTGCGCCATCGAGATGATGGCCGCCGGCGGCCCGCGCCACGACGTGGCCCGGTTCGGCGCCGAGGTCTTTCGCGGCACGCCCCGCCAGGCCGACGTGATGATCGTCTCCGGGCGGGTGTCGCAAAAGATGGCCCCGGTGGTCAAGCGCCTCTACCAGCAGATGCCCGATCCCAAGTGGGTCATTGCCATGGGCGCCTGTGCCTCGACCGGCGGCCCCTTTGAGAATTATGCCATGATCCAGGGGGTGGACAAGCTGATCCCGGTGGACGTCTACGTGCCCGGCTGCCCGCCCCGGCCCGAGGCGCTGTTGTACGGGATTGTGCAGTTGTACGAAAGAATCCAGGGGGAGACCTTTGGCGACTATGCGTAGGCAGGGAATCGGGTATCAGGAAATCAGGGAATCAGGGAACCTGGTACCCGATTCCCTGATTGCCCGATTTCCTGATTCCGTGCTGCACGTGGGCGGGTTTCGGGGGGAGACGGCGGTCACGGTGCGGGCGGCGGACCTGCTGCCCGTGTGCCGCTTCCTGCGCGACGACCCCGACTGCGCTTACGATCTCTGCCTCTTTGTCAGCGCGGTGGACCGGCTGGACCTGCGCAGTCCCGCGCCGTCTGCGGGGGGCCTTTCGCCGCGATTTGTCGGCGTGTATCAGCTCTACTCGCTGAAGCACAACCGGCGGCTGCGGCTCAAGGCGCCCCTCTCGGGCGAGCCGCCGGCGGTGGACAGCGTGACCTCGGTGTGGCGCGCCGCCGACTGGCACGAGCGCGAGACCTACGACCTCTTTGGCATCCGCTTCAAGGGCCACCCCGAGCTGCGGCGCATCATGCTGCCCGACGATTGGGCCGGCCACCCGCTGCGCAAGGATTATGACCTGGGCATGGAGCCGGTGCAGTTCACGGTCAACCCCGGCAAGCCGGCCCTGGCCCACCTGGGCGAGCAGATATTGGAGGCGCCCAGCCCCGAGTCATACGTGCCGCCCTGGTTCAGCGGGCGGAGCGACACCATGATTTTGAACATGGGGCCGCAGCACCCGGCCACTCACGGCGTGCTGCGCGTCGTCGTCGAGCTGGACGGCGAGCGGATCGTCAACGCCGCGCCCGACGTCGGCTACCTGCACTCCGGCTTTGAAAAGATGGCCGAGCACCGCACCTACCAGCAGTTCGCCACCTATCCCAGCCGCATGGATTACGTGGCCGGCATGTCCAACGACCTGGGCTACATCCTGGCCGTGGAAAAGCTGGTCGAGGCCCAGGTTCCGCCCCGTGCCGACGTGGTGCGCGTGATTTTGCTCGAACTTCAGCGCATCGCCGCCCACCTGATCTGGATCGGCACCCAGACCCTCGACCTGGCGGGCACCATCCACGCCCTGCTGCAATACGCCTTTCGCGAGCGGGAGATGATCCTCGATATTTTCGAGATGGTCTGCGGGGCGCGGATCACGACCAGCTATTTCACCACCGGCGGCCTGCGCCGGGACGTGCCGCCCGCTTTCCCCGGCAAGGTGCGCGAGTTCGTGGACTGGTTCGACAGGCGGCTGGACGAGTACGAGACGATGCTGACCCGCAACCCCATCTACCGCTCGCGGCTGGAGGGCATCGCCGTCATCAGCGCGGAGGACGCGGTGGCGCTGGGCTGCACGGGGCCGATGCTGCGCGGCTGCGGCGTGGCCTACGACGTGCGCAAGGCGACGCCCTACTGCGGCTACGAGACTTATGACTTTGAGGTGCCGACCTGGCCCGAAGGCGACGCCTACGCCCGCTACAAAGTACGCGTGGCCGAGATGCGCCAGAGTCTGCGCCTCATCCGCCAGGGGCTGGACAAGCTGGCGTTGATCGGCCCCGGCCCGGTGAAGGACCCCAACCGCAAGATCTCGCTGCCGCCCCGCGAGGAGCTGGAGACGAGCATGGAGGCCGTCATCCACCACTTTAAGCTGGTGACGGAAGGCTTTTCGCCGCCGCCCGGCGAGGTATACGCCAGCGTCGAGAATCCCAAGGGCGAGTTGGGCTACTATCTGGTCTCCGACGGCGGGCCGTGTCCCTACCGCTGCAAGATCCGGGGGCCGTCGTTTTCCAACATCTCGGCGGTGCGGGTCATGGCGCCGGGCAGTATGCTCTCGGATATGGTGAGTATGATTGGCAGTATTGATATTACGATGGGGGAGGTGGATCGGTAGGTTGGTAGATTGGGAAATTGGGGAGTAGGCACATTCGAGGGGAAATAGTGCTGTCGGAACAGTCCAAAGTCGAAATCCACAAAATCCGTGACGAGTACCCCGACCCACAATCGGCGGTGCTGCCGGCGCTGGCGCTGGCCCAGCGCGACTATGGCGGTTGGCTGCCGGAAGCCGCCTTTGACGAGGTAGCGGCGGTCCTGGACCTGCCGGCCACCCACGTCGCGGCGGTGGCCAGTTTCTACACCATGCTCCACGAGGAGCCGGTGGGCCGCCACGTCATCTGGGTGTGCACCAACGTCGCCTGCTCGCTGCTCGGCGCGGAGCACCTGGTCGAGTACCTGGGCCGCAAGCTGGGCATCGCCGCCGGCCAGACGACGCCCGACGGCCGCGTCACCCTGCTGACCGCCGAGTGCCTGGGCTCGTGCGGCACCGCGCCCATGATGCAGGTCGACGACGCCTACTACGAAAACCTGACCGAGGCCAAGATCGACGAGATCCTGGCCGGTCTGGAATGAGGAAGAACAAAGGACACAGATTGCACAGATAAAAAATCCGTGGAAATCTGTGTTCATCCGTGTCCAAAGAACCGGAGGAGGAGAGCGTGTGAGTCAAGAACTAGGACTGGAAGAAGCCCTGGACATCGCCATGGACGCCGAGCTAAAGGCCCAGGCCTTTTACGCCCAGGCCGCCGTCGAGGTGCAGGACCCGCAGGGCAAGGACCTGCTCAGCCGCCTGGCGGCTTTCGAGCAGCACCACTACCAGAAACTGGCCGAGCTGGCCCGCTCGCTGAGCGAGGGCGGCCCCTTCATCGAGTACGAGGCCCAGACCCTGGGCCAGTTCGGGCCGCTGACCGGCGCCGGCGAGGCCGTCGGCGTCGCGCTCGACGACCTGGAGGACGAGGCGGCCATTCTGACCAGGGCCATCGAGAACGAAAAGATCGCCGGCGCACGCTACGAGGCCCTGGCCGAACAGACCGACGACCCGAAGGGCCAGGACATGTTCAAAAAGCTGGTCCAGGAGGAAGCCATGCACCAACGCATCCTGGAGGACGAATTCTACAGCCTCAGCAACCAGGGCGTCTGGGGCTGGTCGGGGATGTACGGGGAGTAGGGAATCGGGTAACAGGAATCGGGTATCGGGTATCAGGGAATCGGGACACCTGATTTCCTGATACCTGGCATCTGATACCTGATACCCGCAGACACCAGGAGCAGGCGTGCAGACCAAGATCCTCACGCACAACGTGGGCGTCCCAGATTCCCACGAAATAGAGACCTATATCGAGCGGGGCGGCTACGGGGCGCTGGCCGAGGCGCTGCGCGAGCGCCAGCCGGCCGAGGTCGTCCAGATCGTGCTCGACTCGGGGCTGCGGGGGCGGGGCGGCGCCGGCTTTCCCACCGGCCGCAAGTGGATGTTCCTGCCCAAGGGCAGCTATCCGCGCTACCTGGTCTGCAACGCCGACGAGGGCGAGCCGGGCACCTTCAAGGACCGGCTGCTCATGGAGCACGATCCCCACGGCGTGATCGAGGGCATCATCCTGGCCAGCTACGCCTGCCAGGTGGCGCACGCCTTTATCTACATCCGGGGCGAGTACGACCTGAGCTACCGGCGCCTGCGCCGGGCCGTCGACCAGGCTTACGCCCGCGGCTACCTGGGCAGCGACGTCCTGGGCAGCGGCTACGGTCTGGAATTGAGCATCCTACGCGGCGCGGGCGCCTACATTTGCGGCGAGGAGACGGCCCTGCTCTCGTCGCTGGAGGGCAAGCGCGGCCAGCCCAAGCTCAAGCCGCCCTTCCCCGCCGCCGAGGGCCTCTACCACCAGCCGACCATCGTCAACAACGTAGAGACGCTCTTTAACGTGCCCTTTATCGTGGAGAACGGCGCCGACTGGTACCGCCAGTGGGGTACCGACCGCAGCCCGGGTCTGAAAATCTTTTCCGTGTCGGGCCACGTCGAGCGGCCGGGCAACTATGAGCTGCCGATGGCCACGCCCCTGCGCGAACTCGTCTACGACGTCGGCGGCGGGCCGAAGGACGGCGTGCCGCTCAAGGCCATCATCCCCGGCGGCTCGTCCACGCCGATGCTGCCCGCCGACGTGGCTCTGGAGACGACGCTGGACTACGAGTCGATCTTTGAGGCCGGCTCGCAGTTCGGCGCCGGGGCCGTGATCGCCGTCAACGCGCAGACGTGCATCGTGGGCCTCACCGCGCGGCTGGCAGCCTTCTACAAGCACGAGTCGTGCGGCAAGTGCATCCCCTGCCGCGAGGGCACCGATTGGATGTACAAGATCCTGAAGCGCATCGAGGGCGGCGGCGGCCGCGAGGCGGACCTGCCCCTGCTGCTCGACATCTGTGACAACGTTCAAGGCAAGAGCTTCTGCCCGCTGGGCGACGCCGCCGTCGGCCCGGTGCAGAGCAGCATCGAGCGCTTTCGCGACGAGTACGAGTTCCACATCCGCGAGAAGCGGTGTGTGGTTGGATAGATTGGAGGGAGTCATGACCGAAGATAAGCTTTCTCTGCTTCGTGAGTCACCCATCATATACAAAGCGGGCAAACCGACCTCGGTGATCGTGGACCTCGAGCTGTTCCAGTACCTTTTGGATCGGCTCGATGACTGCGAGGACTATAAGCTGTTCAGCGATCCGGAAGTAATCGCCAGCTTGCGGGCTGGGCAGGCTGATTTGGAGGCAGGTCGGGTGGTCTCGATGACAGACCTGGTCAAGGAATTGGGACTTGAGGATGAGTTACGATCTTGACCTAGCAGATCAAGCCCAGTCGAAACTCAAAAAGTTGGATCGTCCAGCAACCATTCGTGTCCTGAAAAAGCTGCGATGGTTGGCCGACAATGCAGCAATCGTTGAACACGAGAGGCTGACTAACCCACCACCAGGGCTTACGGGCGTATGCAAGTATCGGGTTGGTCCCTATCGCGTTGTTTATTGGGTTGATCATGTCGAGGAAAAGATTTCAGTCGTTGATATTGTGTGGCGTCGGGGCAAGTACAAGGACCTATACCGATAGCGTGTTTGAGGATTCTGGTTGATGACAACGAACCAAACGGTCAACTTGACCATCGACGGCCGGGAAATCGTGTGTGACGCCGGCTGCACCGTCTACGAGGCGGCGACCGGGGCCGGCATCCACATCCCGACCTTTTGCCACCACGAAAAGCTGGTGCCCGTGGGCGCCTGCCGCATGTGCCTGGTCGAGATCGAGGGCGCGCGTGGACTGCAAACCTCGTGCACCACGCCCGCACGCGAGGGCATGGTGGTCAAGGTCCACACCTCGCCGGCGGCGGTCAAGGCTCGCAAGGCTGTCATCGAGTTTTTGCTGACCAACCACCCCCTCGACTGCCCGGTGTGCGACAAGGGCGGCGAGTGCCCGCTCCAGGACCAGGCCCTGGCCGATGGCCCCGGCCAGAGCCGCTACGTCGAGGAGAAGCGGCACAAGGCCAAGCGCAAGCCCCTGGGCGCCTTTATCGTGCTCGACCAGGAGCGCTGCGTGCTCTGCTGGCGCTGCATCCGCTACCTGGACGAGTGGGCCGACGACCACGAGCTGGACCTCTTTGGCCGGGGCGCCGAGACGCGCCTCGACACCTTCCCCGGCCGGCCGCTGACCAGCAAGTGGCAGGGCAACACCATCGAACTCTGCCCGGTCGGCGCGCTGACCAGCCGCGCCTTTCGCTTCGAGGCGCGGCCCTGGGAGCTGTGCAACACGCCCAGCGTCTGCGCCCTGTGCGCCGTGGGCTGCAACCTGGTCATCGGCGAGCGGAACAACGAGCTGCGCCGCATCGTGCCCCGCGAGAACGTGGCGGTCAACGACGCCTGGCTCTGCGACCGGGGGCGCTACGGCCAGGCCTTTGTCAGCCACTCCGACCGGCTCACCACACCGCTCATCCGCCGCGACGGGGCGCTGCAACCGGCCACCTGGGACGAGGCGCTGGACCTCGTCGCCCGGCGCCTCGGTGACATCGTCGCCGCCGACGGGCCGCAGGTGGTCGGCGGGCTGGGCTCGGCGCGGATCACGAACGAGGCCAACTACCTGCTCCAGCGCTTCCTGCGGACCGTGATCGGCACCAACAACGTGGACCATACAGGCCGCGCCCCGCTGGAGGCCCGGACCCTCTCCTCGCTGCCCGAGTTGGCGCGTAAGGACGTCGTCGTCCTGTTGGGCCTCGATCCCAGCACCGAGGCACCCCTGGTCGAGCTGTGGATCAAAAAGGCGGTGCTGCGGCACGGGGCGTTGGTCGTCGCCGCCAACCCGTGGCGCATCGAGCTGGCGGATTACGGTGCGTGGCTGCCCTACCGGCCGGGGACCGAGGTCGCGCTGCTCAACGGACTGGCGCGGGCCGCGCTCGCCTGCGCCTCGGGCGCAAGCACAGGCGACGCCGGGCTGAAACAGGGCCGCACCCAGCCCGACAGGGCGCGCGCCGCCAACCTGGACGAGTTCCGCGCCTGGCTGGCCGATTACGGCCCGGAGCAGGTGGCGCAAGCAACGGGTGCGCCGGTTGAAGCGTTGCAGCAAGCAGCCCGGATCCTGGCGGCTGCCGGGCGGCCCATCATCCTCTACGGATCGCGCTGGGCGGGGCGGGCCGGGCCGGATGCTGCCGCCAACCTGGCCCTGCTGCTGGGCGGCGTCGAGGCCGCCTACGTGCCCCAGGAGGCCAACGCCCTCGGCGCGCTGGAGATGGGCGTCGTGCCCGACCGCTATCCGGGCCGCCAGCCCCTCGACGACCGCGGTCTTACCCACGCCCGCCTCACCGATCAGCACGGGATTGTTCTTCGTGCG
>CAYLZO010000239.1:0-7839 GCA_964387775.1 uncultured Anaerolineaceae bacterium | reverse complement strand
CCCGGCAGTCTGGCCTCCTTCCAGCAAGTTGTGTTATAATGGTCGGCGTACCCGATCGTTTGTCGAAGGATCTGAGAGACGGGGGAAAAGACCATGAGCAGCGAATACCCGGACGTGCTGGGCGACCTGGTGGAGGCGCAGCAGCGGTTCGAAGTCAACGGCGTGCATTACGTGATGGCCCTGGAGCCGGCCGAGATCGCCCCCGGCGAGACAACCACCCTGCGCATCTGGCTGCAAAGCTGCCGCGACGTGCCCGGTCAGGTCATCGTCACCCTTCATCTGCCCGTCCAACCCACCCCCGTGCTCTCGGTCCTCCAAAAGCGGACGGAGGTGCCCTTGGAACCTGCCGAGGTCGGCGAGGTGCTCATCCCCATCACCTGCGCTGTCAACGCTCCCTCCCAGGTCTACAAAGTGACGGTGACCCTGGGGGTCGAGTTCGAAACGCGCGGGCTCTATGTGCGGAGCCAAAAGATGGAACGCCAATCCAAAGAGCCCTTGCTGAGCTTCACCACGGGCACCGCCCTGGCGACGACGATGGGCCTGGGTTTCGTCGCCTACACCCAGCCAGAGCAGACGCTCACGTTGCGGGTGGAAGGTGCCGCGCGAGGGGGCCGCGAGCCGGAACCGGTTGACCGCACGCCGGCCTTCCTCTCCCACTGGACCGTGGACGACCTGCCCCTCCAGGGCAAGGCCCGCCAGCACGTCAACGACCAGCGGCTCTACCTGCTCCCTCAGCTCACGCGGGAGGCACTCTTCAAAACCTTCTTGGAGGAAAGCCAGGAGCGGCTGCGGCGCGCCGCCCTCGCCCCGGAGATCGGGGAGGCCATCCACCTGGCCAAAATCCTGACCTATACCGTCGAGTACTTTCTCAAGCATCCCGACAGGCAGGACGCCCTGCTCATCCCGGCCTACATGCTGGCCTACCGCTACGACCTGCCGACGAGCGATCCGGTGTTCCTCGTGGCCCAGGTCGACTATGCCCGCCTCGCCCGGCTGGCCATCTCGATGAGCTTTGGCCTGCTGCGCCGCCGCCTGAAGCGGGAGGTGTGGACCCTGGAAGAACAGATCGCCGTCGCCGACCTGGTGACCGACCGTGTCGAGCGGCGTGGCGCCTTGCCCGTCGAGTTCCTCTACCTGCCCCTGCTCCTGGGCGGGCTGATGGTGGCCCGAGAAGTGACCCTGCCCGGCGAAAAGCCAGCCCAGAGCCTGGCGCTCCTGGCCAAAGCCAAGCAGAAGCGAAGCAGCGACCTGGCCGAGAATCCCGAACTCGTCGCCCTCTTTGACCGGCTGCTGGAAATGGCCCAGACCACGTCATAACAGCCTAGGTCCCAAGCGTGATGGGCCGGCCACGCTTTTGCCACTTTTTTCCGTTTGTTCTGATGAACGATGGACAAAAATCTGACCGTCTCCCAGATAACAACTGACATAGACTACTTTTTGATTGTCCTCTAGCGCCAACGTTGCTCGCAAGTCCAGTACTTCGACCAGTTGCCGCTTGAGGCCAAAGTCCTGGTCAATGGTATCAATCCTTGTTGCAAGCTGTTCAGCCAGATCCTTGGCATTCTGAATCTGTTCCACCGTCAAAAACTGCGACGCAAGATGATCCATGAACTCGGCCTTCTGTCCCTCCAGGTCAGCGATTAGTTTCTCCAGCCGTGCCTTGCGCTCAACCAGCACCTCCCTTGGAAACCCGCCTGATACATAGAGGTCGACGAGCCGTTCCAATTGAGTACGGTGCTGTGTCAACAGATCTTCTATCACGGCCAGGCGGTTGCGGACTGGAGTGTTCAGTTCCTCTTGCTCTTCATGAATCTCCCACAGCCCTCGCTCTAGCTGATCTGGATCTGTCAGTTTGTTCTTGAGCCACTGCCAAATCACATTGTCTACATCATCGGCAGGAAAGAGAGGCAGATCACACTCATGAGAGTATCTGGTGGAATTCCTGTGCATCGGACACCGATAGTACGAGGGTTCTGCATAAAAACACTACATCGAATGAGGAAATGGAACGAATAGAGGCTGCTGAGACAAAAAATGGGATCTGGTGAATGTGCATCCGCCCATTTTGCGCTGCGGACATTTTGCGGGGATGCCGAACACAAACGACAGACGCATTTTAGTTGCTCCACTGGGGTGAATGAACCAACTTGAAGCGAAAATTCGGGGCAAGTGCCCCTTGGAATTGGCGGGCTACGAGGTGCACAAGTTACCCATGGCCCACCTCTTTCGAGGGCTGGCCCTTCAGTGGCCATCCTCTGCCTTCCAGGAGCTTGTCCCCAATGGGTGACGGTCCCCCGATTCCGCTGGACAAGGGCGCGGGGCTATGCTATAATGGGGCTGTCTTTGACAAGTGGGTTGGACATAGTGTGTCCTCCGACTCATCCTGTTCCCACCGGGGCGGATGAGCGATACGGTGAGGGGAGCGATCCTCTCGCCCGCCATTGTGCAAAGGAGGCGGTTGCCCAGATCGTGGGCAGCGGCCTCTTTTTCATTGGGAAGGAGGTGAAAGGCAAAGGCTGAACATGGATACCATCCGCGTCGAAGTCTGGCTGTATGGGCCGGTGGCCCGCTACGCCGGCGAACAGAGTCAAGGCAGCCACGCCGAGCTACACCTGGACCTCCCGGCCGGGACCACTGTGCAGAACCTGGTCGAGCAACTGGGCATTCCATCTGAAGAGAAGGGGATCACGTTCGTCAACGGCAAGCTGGCTGCCCTGCCGGGCCTCGACGCCGACCGCGAGGTCGTCCTCCGCGACGGCGACCGGATCGGCATCTCCCACCGCAAGAGCATGTGGCCCTTCCAGTACCGCTTTGGCGCCGGCCAGACGGACGAGATCCAGCAAGATTTCCGCCGGCGACCCGATCGAGGCATCCACCACGCTTACACCAACCCCGATGAGTGAGAGACGAATACTCAATATCGAATATCAAATATCCAAATCAAAGGAGGTTAGAAAATGGCAAAAATGATGCGAATCAACATGAGTGACCGGACCTGGCGCCTGGAGGAGCTGCCCGAGGCGTACCAGTACCTGGGCGGTCGCGGGCTGACGTCCAACATTGTCTACGACGAGGTGGACCCCGAGTGCCACGCCCTGGGGCCGAACAACAAGCTGATCCTGGCCCCCGGCATCGTCACCGGCACGGCGGCGCCGACCAGCGCCCGCATCTCGGTGGGGGCCAAGTCGCCGCTGACGGGCGGCATCAAGGAGGCCAACGCCGGCTCCGGCTTCCCGCCAGCCCTGGCGGCCATGGGCGTACGGGCCATGATCGTCGAAGGCCAGGCCGACAAGGGCGAGTGGTGGCTGGCCCACGTGACCTGGGACGAGGACAAGGGCGAGCCGGATGTCGAGTTCCTGCCCGCCGACGAGTACGTCGGCCGCGAGCTATACGAGGTCTATCCCGAGCTCTATGACCGCTTTGGCAAGGTGACCGTCGCCGGCATCGGCGTCGCCGGCGAGTTCCTGTACGGCAACTCGGGCGTCGTGTTTGACGACCTGGAGGGCCGGCCCAGCCGCTACGCCGGGCGGGGCGGCCTGGGGGCCGTCATGGGCAGCAAGGGCCTCAAGTTCATCGTCCTCGACCGGGGGGATGCGCCGGGCGTCGAGCTGGCCGACAAGGACCTCTTCCAGCAGGGCCGCAAGAAGCTGACCCAGGCGCTGATGGAGCACGACATCACCAAGCCCAAGGGCGCGCTCAACACCTACGGCACGGCGGTCCTCATCAACATCATGAACGAGGCCGGCGGCCTGCCCACCCGCAACTTTTCCGACGGCCGCTTCGAAGGCGCGGCCCAGATCGCCGGCGAGGCGATCTTTGAGGGTATCAAGCAGCGTACCGGCAAAGAGACCTACAACCACGCGTGCAGCCCCGGCTGCATCATCCAATGCTCCAATACCTGGTACCACGAGGACGGCACCGAGCACGTCTCCTGCCAGGAGTACGAGTCGGTGTGGTCGCTGGGCGCCAACTGCGGCATCGACAGCCTGGACGTGACCGGCGAGCTGATCCGGCTGTGCAACAACTACGGCCTGGACACCATCGAGGCCGGCACGACGCTGGCCGTGGCCATGGAGGGCGGCCTGGCCGAGTTCGGCGACGGTGAGGCCGCCATCGAGCTGATGCACGAGATCGGCAAGGGCTCGCCGGTGGGCCGCATCCTGGGTGCCGGCACCGAGACGACGGCCCGCGTGCTGGGTGTCACCCGCGCGCCGGTGGTCAAGGGCCAGTCGATGCCGGCCTACGAGCCGCGTGCCGTCAAGGGTATCGGCATGGTCTATGCCACGGGCACCATGGGCGCCGACCACACCCAGGGCTACACCATCGCCCCCGAGATCCTGGGCGTCAGCGGCAAGGTGGACCAGTTCGACACGGACAAGGCGGCGCTGGCCCAGGGCTTTTTGGAGGCGACGGCCTTTATCGACAGCACCGGCCACTGCCTGTTCATCGCCTTTGCCATCCTCGACATCGCCAGCGGCTTTGAGGGCGTCGTCAAAGAGTGCAACGGCGTGCTGGGCACCGAGTGGACGATGGACGACGTGGGCCGCATCGGCAAAGAGATCCTGGCCAAGGAGCGGGCCTTCAACCAGGCCGCGGGCATCAGCCAGGCCGACGACCGCATGCCCGAGTTCATGAAAATCGAGGAGCTGCCGCCCCACGACGTCACCTGGGACATCTCGGACGAGGCGCTGGACGCGGTGTGGGAGGGGTACTAACAAGCCCATACTCGGGTGTCATTGCGAGGAGCGAGCGGAGCGAGCGACGAAGCAATCTCTTTCTGGGCTGAGCAATCCGTTTCTCTCTCACAACTGGGGATTGCTTCGCCGCAAACGACGCGGCTCGCAATGACGGGACCAGGATGGAGATGATCATCGTCCACGTCAAGCTTTTCGCTACGCTGCGCCGCTACCGGCCCGACCTGGGCCTGGGCGAGGCGCTGCCGGTCGAGCTGCCGGACGGGGCGACGGTCGGCGATCTGGTGCGGGAACTCGGCTTGCCCGAGGAGGAGGTCCGCATCGTCTTTGTCAACGGCCTCTTTCGCGACCTGGACCACGTCCTGGCCGACGGCGACGAGGTGGGGATCTTTCCGCCCGTGGGCGGGGGATAAGGTAACGCGAGAGCCTCCCGCAGGTTACCAAACTTGCGGGAGGCTTTTTTGTATTTGTTTACCGCACCAACCCTAGAACCACTGAAAACACTGAAGGCTCTGATTTCACTGAACGCCCTGTCTGACTCCAATCTGCTCTCGGAGGCTGGCTGAGAATCCCATCGAAGAGAAAAACCGGGCGCATGGCTCAATACGCGCCCTGGGGAGGCTACTCGGCCGGCGCTCAGTGGCCTCAGCATTTTCAGTGTCTCAGTGGTTCAATGGCGCGGCGGCACAAGCCCGCAACCCGGTAAACAAATACGCTTTTTTCTATACCACGCGCTCCGGCCCCGGCCCGGACGGTGCCCAGACCTTCCCCCACAGCACGCGCCGGGCGAACTGGTAGAGGACGTAACACTCCAGGCAAAAGGGCGGAAAGCCCAGGAAGCCGAGCACGGGCATCTCAAAGAGCTTGACGTCGCCCAGGATGGTCCGGCATCGGGGAAGAATCTCCACTTTAGCGTGAGAAACCGACTGAGCCAAAGTCGAGATTCTTCGCTCCCTTCGGTCGCTACTAGCATGAGGTTTGACCAGGTGGTAGAAAACGGCATAACTGGATTCTGGGCGTAGACCGCCCGGCGCTGCGCCGTCCCGGCATCCCGGGGAAGACGCCGGGCTGAGAGAGCAAAGCCCTTGCAGGGCTAAGAATCAGCCTGAAAGGCTTCGCCCGCCAAGCCCGACGGCTTCAGCCTCGGGCTTTGGCGACCTGCGAGATTCCAGTTAGGCGATTGTTCATCAGCGGTCAAAGGTCATGCTAGATGTACAGCTTCTCCCGGTCCACCTCTTCCCGCAGAATGCGCAGCTCCTCGTCCGTCGGCGCCTGGCTGACGCCCACCTCGCCGGGCACGATCAGCTCAAAGCCGGTCTCGGCCAGGACGTCGTCCACGCGGACGCCGGGCTGGGTCTTGAGCAGTTTCATGCGCTTGGTCTCGTCGTCGAACCCCATCAAGGCCAGGGTGCTGACCACGTAGAGGGGGCCGGTGTTGGGCGGCAGGCCGGCCGCCTCGCGGGCGCCGGGGCCGGTCAGGTAGCCGGGTGTGGTGACGAAATCGACCTGGGGCACAAAGCTGCGCTTGCTGTGGCGGATGATGATGATCGTCCGCCAGCAGAGGGAGCCGACGTCGTTGGCCCCGCCGCTGCCCGGTAGCCGCACCTTGGGCGGGTGGTGGGGGCCGATGACGGTGCTGTTCAGGTTGCCATAGGGGTCGATCTGCGCCCCGCCGAGAAAGCCGTAATCGACGAACCCCCGCGTGGCCGTCTCCATGATGTCGCAGATGCCCGAGGCGGCCAGCGCCTTGTGAAAGGTGCGCGCCTCGCCCACGGCCATGGGCAGGTCCTCCAGGATGGCGCCGGTGCCGCCGAATTCAAAAATCGGCACCAGGTTGGGCGCCTGCTGGCGCTGGGCCAGCGAGGCGGCCAGCATGGGGATGCCGGTGCCGATAAAGGCCGTCGTCTCGTCCTCCATCAGCCGCGAGGCGGTGCAGATCAGCAGTTCCGTGGCGTTGTACTGGGTCTCGCTCATTCCCGTCGCTCCCTTCGACTTCGCTCAGGGCAAGCCCTCCCTTCCACCAGTTCGTCCAGCCGCGCCTGGCCGACCTTGTCCAGGTAGGCCTGGTGATCGGGCAGGTCGTAAACCCATTCCTGGAGATAGGCCCGCGCGCCCTCCTCGGTGTTTACCGCCTCGACCCAGGCCTTGATCTCGGGCTCGTCGCGGCAGTAAAGATACGCCATCTCGCCGGGATGGGAGCCAAAGGGGGCGTGGACCACGGCGTCGACCAGGTAGTAGGGGATCATTGTCCGGTCGGGGTACTTGCGGATCTCCTCGGTGGGCACGATCTCTTCGGCGCTGACGACGAGGCGCTTGCAGGCCCGCGACATCTCGAAGGCAAAGCCGCTGATGCCCTCGATCTGGCAGTTGCCGTAGCGGTCGGCCCGGTGGACGTGGATGAGGCCCACGTCGAGGATGAGGGCCGGCAGCAGGGCCGTCGGCTCGCCGGTGAACGGACACTCGACGACGACGGCCGAGCTGTACTTGAGGGTGTCGGTGCCCAGCATGGCCCGCACCGGGATAAAGGGCACGCCCATCGACGCCGCCTTGAAGCGCCAGGTGATGCCGCCGTTGCTCCACTCGACCACCTTTTCGACGCGGCCGCTCTCCACCTCGCGGCGCAGGGCCTTGGAGATGCCATACACCTCCAGGCCGATGTAGGTGATGTCCAGCGTCTTGACGATGCCGGCCGCCAGCCACAGGTCGAGCTCGGTGACGCCCTGGCCGGCGACGCGCAGGTCCTGGACGCCCTGGCGCAGCACCTCGCGGACCAGGGTCATGGGGCAGCGCACGGTCCCGTACAGCTCGGTGCCGATGTAGCAGCCGTCGTAGACAAAGCGGCCGACGGCTTCCTCCTCGGTCATCACCTTGTCGACCAGCTTGCGCGTCTTTTGCGTGCGGTTCCACTCGCGAAAGGCGTTCAGGTCCGGCGGCTGGATCAGCTCGCCGATGCCGGATTGGATAATCTTCAAGGGTTTTTCCTCCTTTCAAGCCGACAGCTATTGGATGTTGGGTATTGGGTATTGGGTATTGGATATTGTTCAGAGGCGCAATATCTAATATCCAATATCCGATCTTGACAGGACGGCGGCCATGGCCAGCGACAGATACCGCGTCTCGGCCGAATCGGCCCGGGAGCTGATGA
>CAYLZO010000238.1:0-7864 GCA_964387775.1 uncultured Anaerolineaceae bacterium | reverse complement strand
CTGTGAAAATCTGTGTCCGCCAATGAGCACGGTCAGAATTCGCCAATATCCAATATAATGTAGAAAAGACTTCAAGGAGGCATCATGCCGGACTCCCAATTCGACCTCGCCATCGTCGGCGCTGGGATCGTCGGGCTGGCCACGGCCATGGAGCTGGTCCAGCGCCGCCCCGACCTCAGCATCGTCGTCCTGGAAAAAGAAGACCGGGTCGCCGCCCACCAGACCGGGAACAACAGCGGCGTCATCCACGCCGGGCTCTACTACAAGCCAGGCAGCCTCAAGGCCCAGATGGCCGTCGAGGGCCGCCGGGTGATGGTCGAGTTCTGCCAGGAGCACGATCTGCCCTACGAGTTGTGCGGCAAGGTTGTGGTGGCGACCCAGGAGGAGGAGCTGCCCCGGCTGGAGGAACTCTACCGGCGCGGCACGGCCAACGGCGTGCCGGGCCTGGAGCGGATCACGGGCGAGCAGATCCAGGACTATGAGCCCCACGCCGCCGGCATCGCCGGCATCTGGTCGCCCAACACCGGCATCGTCGATTACGTGGCCGTGACGCGCAAATACGCCGAGATCGTCGAGAAGGGCGGCGGCGAGATCCGGCTGGGCACCCAGGTCGTCGGCATCGAGCCGGAGCCGGGCGGGCTGCTCGTCGAGACGAGCGGCAACCCGGTCCGCAGCCAGGCGCTGATCAACTGCGGCGGCCTGCAGAGCGACCTCATCGCCCAGATGACGGGCGACACCGGCGGCCTGCGCATCGTGCCCTTTCGCGGCGAATACTACGAGCTCAAGCCCGAGCGCCACGACTTGATCAAGGGCCTGATTTACCCGGTGCCCGACCCGCGCTTTCCCTTCCTGGGCGTGCATTTCACCAAAAAGATCGACGGCTCGGTGGAGGCGGGTCCCAACGCCGTGCTGGCTTTTGCCCGCGAGGGCTACACCAAGACCGACATCGACGTCGGCTATCTGCTCAAGCTGGCCGCCTTCCCCGGCATCTGGCGTCTGGCGGCCGAATATTGGAAAACGGGCATGGCCGAGATGGTCCGCTCGTTCAGCAAGCGGGCCTTCGTGGAGGCGTTGCAGGAGCTGGCGCCCGACATTGGCTCTGAAGATGTAGAACGGGGCGGGGCCGGCGTCCGCGCCCAGGCCATGGATCCCAAAGGCAACCTGCTGGACGATTTTCACTTTGTCGAGACGGAGCGCGCCATCCACGTGCTCAATGCCCCGTCGCCGGCGGCCACGGCGTCTATCGTCATCGGCCGGGCCATCGTGGACAAGGCGCTGGAGACATTTGAACTGTGAAACCAGGAAATCGGGTATCCGGTATCGGGGAACCTGGTTCCTGATACCTGATACCCGATTCCCCGATTCCCTGATACCTGGTTCCCTGTACGAATCACAATAGTCGAAGGAGTAAACCATGCCAACCCAAGACATAGACATCAAACGAGGTCTCGAAGGCGTCGTCTTTACCGAGACCAAACTGAGCGCCATCGACGGCCAGGCGGGCAAGTTGTGGTACTGCGGCTACGAGATCGGCGACCTGGCGGACCAGGCGTCGTACGAAGAGACCGCCTTCCTGCTCTGGTACCAGCGTCTGCCGGCCGAAGGCGAGCTCGAAATGCTCGCCAACTGGCTGCGCGAGAACCGCCGCCTGCCCAAGACGGTGTGGGGCATCATGCACTCGCTGCCCGAGCAGGCCACGCCCATGGAGGCGCTGCGCACCGTGGCCTCGACCCTGTCGATGTTCGACCGGGCCTGCGTGCACGAAGAAGTGGGCGGCTCGTCCCTCTGCCGCTCGGTGAGCCTGACGGCCAAGCTGCCGACCATCGCCGCCAGTTTCGACCGCCTGCGCCGCGACCGCCCGCCCATCGAGCCGCGCGCCGACCTGGGCCACGCGGCCAACTTTCTCTACATGCTCAGCGGCCAGGACCCGGACCCCCAGGCGGCCCACGCCCTGGAGACCTACTTCGTCCTGCTGGCCGACCACGGCATGAACGCCTCGACCTTTTCGGCGCGGGTGACGGCCAGCACCCTGGGCGACGTCTATTCGGCCGTCGTCACCGCCCTGGGCACGCTCAAAGGGCCGCTGCACGGCGGCGCCAGCCAGGCGTCGATGGAGCAGATCCTGGAGATCGGCCGCGTGGAAGACGTAGACGCCTGGTTCGAGGCCAAGATGGCGGCCAAGGAGCGACTCTTTGGCTTTGGCCACCGCGTCTACAAGGCCCAGGACCCGCGCGCCGTCATCCTGCGTAAGCTGGCCCGCCAGGCCGCCGAGGGCACGGGCAACACCCTGTGGTACGATATCGCCGCTCGGCTGGAGGAGCGCGTCTTGAACCATCCCTTCTTCCAGGAGCGGCGCATCTTTACCAACGTGGACTTTTACACCGCGCCGCTGCTCTACGCGCTGGACATCCCGGTCGATCAGTTCGTGCCCATGTTTGCCATCGCCCGCATCGCCGGCTGGACGGCCCACGTGCTGGAGCAGCAGCGGGACAACCGCCTGATCCGGCCCCGGGCCCACTATGCCGGGCCGCGAGACGTGGACTGGACCGAGATGGTCCGGCGCGAGGCGCTGGTCGAGGCCCAGCCCGATGCCCAGTGTGTGGCCGGCCAGCCAGCCAACTGCCCCGCCGCGCTGGAGGTGCCGCCCCGCTTCTGGCCGGCGACGGCGTAAGCACGCACTCACAGGAGAAGAAACTTATGTCACATCGCATCACCCTCATCCCCGGCGACGGCACCGGCCCGGAGCTGGTCGAGGCGACGCGCCGCGTGCTGGAAGCCACCGGCGTCGCCTTTGACTGGGACGTGCAGGAAGCCGGCGCCGACGTCATGGAGACGCCCAGAGGGCGCGGCACGCCCCTGCCCGACCAGGTCCTGGACTCGATCCGGGCCAACCGGGTGGCCCTCAAAGGCCCCATCACCACGCCGGTGGGCAGCGGCTTTCGCAGCGTCAACGTCGCCATCCGCAAGGCGCTGGACCTCTATGCCAACGTGCGCCCCGCCCGCTGGATGAAAGGCGCCGGCACCCCCTATGAGAACGTGGACCTGGTCGTCGTCCGCGAGAACACCGAGGGGCTGTACGCCGGCATCGAGCACGATGTCATCCCCGACCAGGCCGCCGAGTCGATCCGCATCATCACCCGGCGGGGCAGCGAGCGCGTGGTGCGCTTTGCCTTCGAGTACGCCCGGTCCCATAACCGCCGCCGGGTGACGGCCGTGCACAAGGCCAACATCCTCAAAGCCACCGACGGGCTCTACCTCAAGGTCGCCCGCGAGGTGGCGGAGAACTATCCCGACGTCGAGTTCAACGACCGCATCGTGGACAACATGGCCATGCAGCTCGTCCAGCGGCCCCACGAGTACGACGTGCTCGTCTGCCCCAACCTTTTTGGCGACATTATCAGCGACCTGGCCTCGGGACTGGTTGGCGGGCTGGGGGTGGCGCCGGGGGCCAACCTCGGCGACGAGCTGGCCGTGTTCGAGCCGGTCCACGGCTCGGCGCCCAAGTACGCGGGCCAGGACAAGGTCAATCCCACGGCCACCATCCTGAGCGGCGTGCTGATGCTGCGCCACCTGGGCGAGACCGAGGCCGCCGAGCGGGTGGAAGCCGCCGTGCGGGCCGTCGTTGCGGCGGGCGAAAACGTCACCTACGACCTCAAGCCCACGCGCGACGACCCGACGGCCGTGGGCACCCAGGCCATGGCCGACGCCATCGTCGAGGCGATGGAGTAGCGCCACCGGTCAACTCCAAGGAGCTGCTGAAAAACACTCAGCAGAACCACAGAGCCACGGAGGGTGTAAGCAGAGCCATCAGATTTTCTGTGCCCTCCGTGGCTCCGTGGTGTAGGCAATCGTCCACCCCACTCCCGCGTATCGTAGGACCTCCAGCACTATCGAACCCGATTGAAGGACAAAAGAGAAGCCACCTGCCCCCGACGCTCAGTCCGGGTTAGCACACCCTGGCGTGTCCAGATCCTCTCCCGCGGACGTCTGACAGGTCAATTAAGATAATTAATATAATCTTAACTTGACTTTGCGAGAGAATAGGGTAGAATGGAAGCTGATCTAATTGTGTCAGGGCAGCGGCAGCCTCGTCTGCTAGGGTGCAGATTCCGCCCCGCTTTCTACCACCCTTAAGACTCACAACCATAGGAGAGCTTGAATATGAAAATGAACACGCAAAGTTCTATCCTGGCGATTCTCTTGAACGTCAGCCTTGTCTTTTTGCTCCTTCCTTTACCAGCCAGCGGACTCACCCCAGCCTTATCCGATTCACGCGCCGCAGCAACTCCCATTCTGGCCCAGGCGCAGCCCCCCGTCCGCGATGCGTCACCACTGTCCCCGGCCGGCGCCACCGAGCCCGACGTGCTGAGCCAGCCCCTCTCCGTCTCCCGCGCCCAGTCGAGCTACGTGGCCGGCACGACGCTCATCACCCTGACCGTGACCAACAACCTGCCGCCCACCCTCGTGCCCGACGTCCCCGCCGGCGCCACCGTGACCGACACGGTCGACATCCTGGCCACCTTTGTCCTGACCGACGACGCCAACACCCTGCGCGACCTGGCCGTCGAGGACACGTTGACGCCCGGCACGACGCTGCTGGCCGCCACGGGCAGCCCGACGCAGACCGGCTCGACCCTCACCTGGAGCCTGCCCGACCTGCCGCCCCAGGCCTCGGCGACGATCACCCTGTCGGTCCAGACCCCGGCCGCCGGGGGCGATTTCGTGGACCTGGACGGCGGCGCCTCAGTCTCGGCCAGCCGCTGGGGCGACCCGGTGGGCGCCTCGGCGCGGCCGGTGGTCCTCATCCCCGGCGGGATCGACCCCGCCTTCACCGCCCCCACGCCCGACGCCGATTCCCTCGACGCCGACACGCTCTGGATTGCCGCCGGCTTTCAACAGGACCCGGTCGCCGCCTTCGAGTACGTGCGCGCCCTGGCCTACGAGCCCTACGAGGGCTCGCTGCGGGGCACGCGCGGCACCCTGTGGGGCGCGGCCGGCAACTCGGCCGACCAGGCCAGCTTGCTCGTCGCCCTGCTGCGCGGCGCCGGGGTGCCGGCCCGCTACCGCCACGGCACGTTGAGCACCGCCGACGCCCAGACCCTGCTGGCCGGCATGTTCCCGGCGTCTCCGGGACAGGCGGGGTATTTGCCCGCCGGCACCGACGTGGCCGATCCCGTCAACGACCCGGCCCTCATCGCCCTGGCCGCCGACCACTGGTGGGTGGAAGCCTACCTGCCCGGCAGCGGCTGGATCGACCTCGACCCCAGCTTCGCGGGCGCGGCCGTCGGCCAATCCTTCGCCACGCCCGGCGCGGACGACCGCATCGCCGAGCTGCCCGGCAACCTGCGCCACACCATCACCGTGCGCCTGAAGGTGGAGCAGTACAACGCCTTCCCCGTCGGCGGCACGAACCTGACCACCCTCTACCCCCTCGAAGCCACCTTTGCCACAGCGCAGCTCGCCAGCAAGCGGCTCACCTTTAGCCACCTGGTTGTCTCTGAAGTGCAGGGCGGCATCTACACCAACGTGATCCACACCTTCACGCCCTTTTTCTCCATCCAGGAGAACGGCCTCGCCGTGCAGGGCGACCCCCTCCAGGATTTCCTGAGCAACTTTCCCCTCAGCTCCCACTTTACGACGGCCGAGTGGCTCGAATACGAAATCAGCGATCCCGACGGCAACGTCGAGACCTTTGTCCGCACCATCAAAGACCTGATCGGCGCCGACGTGCGGCTCCAGGGTGGCACGCCCCAGCTCAACGTCGGGCTCGACACCCCGCCCTTTGCCCTGCGCGAGGACCTCTACGTCAACTGGGTCCTGCCCAACTATGTCCCCGACTGGGTCTACCAGCGGCAGCGGATGAACGTGCTGCCCAACGTGGTAGAGCTGGGCCGCTATGGCGACCTCCTGGTGGACATCGCGGCCTCCACCCCGCCGGGCGAGAACCTCTCTCCCGAAGACACTGCCGTGTACCAGCAGGCCAATACCAAGGCCCTGCTCGCCAACGAGTTCCTGCTGACCGGCATCGGGCTCGATTTTGCCTGGGCGGCGGATCGGACAGCGGCCCAGATCGAGACGGGCTTGCGCACGAAACTCTACTACGCCGCGCCCCGCGTCTTTACCATTTCCTCCGTCGGCGACCCGGCGGGCGTCATGACGCCCACCGTCGACTTGCGGCGCACCACCACCAACGACGTCGTCTACCCCGGCCAGGCCCGCGCCGCCGCCCTGACCGCCCAGTGGGTCAAGGGTTTGGCCGAGTCCGACCTGGAGGGCCAGGCCCTCGAAGACTTTTACGGCGTGCCCGCCATCACGACCGCCCGCGTGTTCGACGAGATGGAAGCCCAGGGCATCGACCCGGTGTTGATCTCGCCCGCCGAGTCCTACCTGCTCGACGTCTACCCCTTTTCGGCCCGGGCCCAGGCCCTCGTCGCGACCGCCCTGGGTGAGGGCAAAAGCGTCCTGATCCCCACCGCCCCGGTCAGCATCGACGGCCAGGACCTGTTCGGCTGGTGGGAGATCGACCCCCAGACGGGCGAGACCGTCAGCGTGATGGACAACGGCTTGCATTCCTCGGCCATCCCCTACAAGCTCTTTGAAGAGTTGTTGATCTTTGGCGTGCACCAGGCCACCAGCACCGATCCGGGAACCGTGATCCAGTTTATCACCCAAATCGGCAAGGGCCTGCGCGAAAAGTTTGAACGGCTGCTGCGCGAGTGGGAGGAGGCCGCCGGCGGTGCCCTCAGCGTCCCCCTGGCGAGCCCGGCGTCGACCTGGCGCTACCAGCCCGCCCACCTCTGCCCCGTGGACAACTGCGGCGTCGAGCAATTCTTCCTGGCCGGCCTGCCCAACAGGCCGATCCCCCTGCCGGAGATGATTTTCGCCTACGACCCCGCGAGCGAGGCCGGGGCTGTAGGCCGGGCGACCGTGCCCGTGGCCGCCGATCAGCCACCCGGCACCCCCGTCTTTAGCCTGTCGGCCAACCCGCCCACTTCCAGCACGCCGCCCGACGCGCCGGTGAATTTCCAGGCCGACGTGTCGAGCAATTTTGACGACGACTTTGTCATCATGGCCTACGGCCCCGACGGCTGGGACGTGACCGTGGACGAAACCGGCGCCGTCACCGTTCTGCCGGCGGTCGGCGTCGCGCCCGGCACGTACCCCGTCCAGCTCGCCGCCCAGTCGAGCCTCTACCTCGAGCTGGTCGCCACGGCCCAGCACGCCGTGACCGTCAACGCCCAGGAGGCAGTGTCGCTGGTCCTCAACCCCGAGCCGGACGTCACCGTGCCCATGGGCCCGGCCCGGGTCGCCGCCGTCAGCAACCAGACCAACGACGGCGAGGCCGAGATCGACGGCACCGCCTACGTCGTCGAGCTGACCAACCGCTCCACCACAGACCACACCTTCGACCTGAGCGTCGGCGGCCCGCCCGCCGGCTGGGTCGTGCTCGACGGGCTGCGGCAAGCGGCAACCGGCGTCGCCCTGCCCGCCGGGGCGACGGCCCGCGTCGGCCTCTACGTCGCGCCGCCGCCCGGCACCCTGCCAGCGCCGGGCACCTCCCATCCCGTCAACGTCACCGCCACCGCCGCCGACGATCCCTCGCTGACGGCCAGCGACGGCGCCACGTTCGCCATGCCCTCCCAGCCCTTCAACTACCTGACCCTCGCGCTGGACACCCTCTACCTGGCCGCGGACAGCAGCGCCGATTTGACGATTTCGATGGAAAACGTGGGCAACGCCGCCGGCACCTTCCCCATCACGGCGACAACACCATTGAGCACCGCCTCCATCTCCAATATCCAATCTCCAATATCCCTGGCTCCCGGCGAGCGACACTCCCAAATCGCCACCCTGAACGTGAGCG
>CAYLZO010000237.1:0-7898 GCA_964387775.1 uncultured Anaerolineaceae bacterium | reverse complement strand
CCGCCGCCGAGCTCGCCGGCCAGGTAGAGCCAGGTCTGGCCCGGCTCCCAGGCCGGCCCACCGACGATGCCGCCGTCCACAAAACTCGCCCCGGCGTCCGCCAGTATCTCGCCGATGCGCGTCGTCCGCTGGGGCGAGATGGCGTTGGCGTCGAGGTAGAGCCCGGCGAAGCCGCAGGCGGCGACCTGTCCGGCTACGTCCTCGGCGGCGTGGGGCGGGCAGACGCTGACGATCACGTCGCAGGCGGTGCACAGCTCCGCCAGGGTGCCCGCGTCGTGCAAGCGAAAGCGCTCGGCGCGCGCGTGAGTCTGCGCGCTGCGCCCTTCGGAGGCCCACAAGACGTCACAGCCGCTCTCTTGCGCCGAGGCCGCCACCGAAATGCCCATGTTGCCTGGGTGTAGGATGCCTAATCTTGGATTGCTCATTGGAACTCTCCCAGCAGTCCGCTATGGCCGGTCACCTGCGATGATGATATCTCCCGACCGTGCCATACGCCTCCTATGAAAGCCCGGCGGCTCGATCGGAGACCGGCCACAGCTGATTTTCATAGCAGCTCAATCCCTGGTTCGTTGAAAGGCCGTGACCGATGCGCGCAGCGATTCCTCAAAGTATCGGAACGCCAAACCCGAGTCCGGCTCTGTGTACTCCCCGGTCGGATGGGCGCTCTCGGGCGTCATCAGAAAGCAAGTCGCGTCGTACAAGCGCTCGCGCATGAGCCTTTCGAGCAATACGCGACACCGCGTTGCGTAGGAAGCGCCCTTGAACTCGGGAAAGACGTCAAAGTGAGGCTCTCGAACGGAAACCGGGCGAGTGGACTCCTCACAGTCCACGAGAAGCATCAGATAACCAAGCCACGGTTTGGGCGTCGCGGGAAATGCGCCTTGACGGTAAGCCGTCCATAGGTCTGTGGCCGATCCAACCGCTTCTTCGTCCCGGTTGTTGAGGTTGTTTCCGAAAGAACTGGCCATAGACTTGAACTCGATAACGGCGATCAGCCTGCCCTCGGTCACAACGAGGACGTCCCAGCGTTTCTCGGGACGATAGTAGCCAGGCAGTTCCAGGCGCGAATTGTAAAAGATCTCCTCGTCGGAAACGTCACACGCTCGCAGGATGTCTCTGGCGATGGCCACGAACCCATCCATTTGCTTGCCGCCGGTGACTGCGCTTCGCGCACCCCGATCACTTGCGCCTCGCTCGAGTTGCCGCTTGGCCTGGGCCTGTCGCGTTCGCCAGAAATGCTCCGCGGCAGCCCGGATTCGTACATCAGGCTCGGCCGTGCCCTTCTTTGTGTCCCCTATCTTCTGAGCAGGATAGTGTCTTCGTAGTAGACCTTGTTTTTGACGTATTGGCGCGATTTCGTGTTGACGTGGGCCATGTGCTGGCGCACGGTCTCGCGGCGCGCAACCTTAGCCTCAAAGCCCAGACGCTGCGCCATCTCGACATAGATATCGCCCAACGGCAGCTCGACCTCCTTGTAGTAGGAGGATTGAACCACGATGACAGCTTGACGCCCGCTCTTGAGCACACGATGTATTTCTCTCAGTGACAGCTCTGCATCGTGGAAGTACTGAAGATAGGTGGGCAGGTAGTATGATTGGGAAGCTTTGCTGGGGTGTTGCGCGACGGCGTGAAGGAAGTCACGGCAATGTGTTCCCCAAACCTGACGCATGGTAATGCTCTTGTCCACGATGACCGGTGCCCCCATCGTGCTCCGCCGCAACATATCGAACTCGCCCTCCTCATGGCCAAGTAGCAGTAGCTCAGGTTTGGTCGCAAAGGCATAGTCAATGCGCGTGCAGTAGGGCGGCGATGTGACGATCAAGTCCACCAAGGCATCCTCCAGGAGAAGCGCCCTCGAATCCCCGGTCATTGTCCAAGACGGAGCAATCTCTTCCACCCCTTGGGCGGCTACTCCAACATCACGCAACATTGCCCGGACCATCTCGACGAACAGGGCGAACATAGAATCCGCAGAGACCGATTCAGTTTCATCGTCCAGCACCAGCCACGTTGGATTCGACCCCTGACTGAACCTGCCTACCTGCCGCAGAACCTGGAACAAGGCAGACAGGAGGAATGCCTGTCTTTGCGAAGGGTAGAGAGCTTTTTTCGCCTCGTTGCGTAGTACGGCCTGTGCGTGATTGGGGGGAAAGGAAGTTTCCAACTCTGTCTTGATGGCGTCTCGAATCATAAGCAATGCCGCCAAGGGCTCGCCATCCACCCAATCGCGGACGGTGCCTCGATCCAAGACTCGTTCGCTCACAAGCCGTCGGGCGATTCCGGTCAGGCGCTGGGCCTCGGCCAGGATCTCGTCTATCAAAGAAGCAGACTGTAGGTTTTTGGCCTGCGCGTGAAAGACCATCACGGGATTGATCTCGATGCCAAGGGACGGATAGCCGCAACGCTGGGCGACCAGGGTCGTCGTTCCGCTGCCGTTCCACGGATCAAGGACGAGATCACCCGGCTTGCCCAACATCGAGAGCACATCGGCCGCGAATTGCTCCGAGTACCCTGCATAATACGGATGCCAGCCATGGACACCGGTCCGTTCGTTGTCGCCTCTCTTGCTCGTATGCAGATCGGCAAATGAGCGGAGCAAGGTGCTGGTATCAAACAGTGGCAACTGCATTGTGCGGTCCTTGACCATCAAGAAATCCTATCCAATCCAGTGATTGTAGGGCAATTATACCATGACTTCCACTAGCGGCCAAAGTGCCCTCATTCGCGCTTGAGAAACGAAAGTGTCCCACCTAACCCGGTCAGAGCCGGAACCAAAAGGGCCAATGCCGCCCCAAAATCCTTGCTCAATGTACCAGGATTTCGTTGGTTAGGCCCTATCTTTGACACCCGCCTCCAATTGTGGTATCCTTGGGACATCTTGTGTCCTATTTCACAAATCAGACATAGATGTCCAGATTGGAGGGAGTGACGCCTATGACCGCACTGGCGCTGGCCCGCTGGCAGTTTGCCATCACTTCGGTGTATCACTTTTTTTTCGTGCCCCTGACCCTGGGCCTGTCGATCCTCGTCGCCCTGATGGAGACCCTCTACGTCCGCACCGGCGACGAGACCTACAAGCAGATGACCAAGTTCTGGGGCAAGCTCTTTGTCATCAACTTTGCCATGGGCGTCGTCACCGGCATCGTGATGGAATTCCAGTTTGGCATGAACTGGTCCGAGTACTCGCGCTTTGTCGGCGACATTTTCGGCGCGCCCCTGGCCATCGAGGCCCTGCTGGCCTTTTTCCTCGAGTCCACCTTCCTGGGCATCTGGCTCTTTGGCTGGGACAAGCTGCCCAAGGCCCTGCACGCCGGCGCCATCTGGCTGGTGGCCCTCGGCTCCAACCTGTCGGCCCTCTGGATCCTCATTGCCAACTCGTTCATGCAGGAGCCGGTGGGCTATGCCTTGCGCGGCGGCCGGGCCGAGATGACCGATTTCGGCGCGCTGCTGGCCAATCCCCACGTCTGGGTCCAGTTCCCCCACGTCTTTTTCGCCGGGGTGACGACGGCCGCCTTTTTCGTCCTGGGCATCAGTGCCTACCACCTGCTGCGCAAGAAAGACGAGGTGGTATTCCGCCGCTCCTTTCACATCGCCCTGGTGGCCGCGCTCCTCGGCTCGGTGCTCGTCGGCCTGGTGGGCCACACCCAGGGCCAGCACATGGTTGAGACCCAGCCGATGAAGATGGCTGCCGCCGAGGCCCTGTGGACGACCGAGGAGCCCGCCTCCCTCTCGCTGCTGACCATCGGCAACCTGCGGCAGGAGGAGGTCTTTTCCATCCGCCTGCCCGCCGCCCTGAGCCTGCTCTCCTGCAATAACCTGACCTGCGAGGTGCGGGGCATGGACGACATCGAGGCCGAGTACCGGCAGATCTACGGCCCGGGCGACTACCAGCCGCCCATCGCCCTCACCTACTGGTCCTTCCGCGGAATGCTGACTCCCGGCCTGCTGATGCCGCTGCTGGCCGCCCTGGGCCTCTATTACGTGCTGCGCGGCCGGCTGGACCGCCAGCGCTGGTTCCTGCGGCTGCTGCCCTGGGCCATCGTCCTGCCCTACGTCGCCAACAGCGCCGGCTGGCTCCTGACCGAGGTCGGCCGCCAGCCCTGGATCGTCTTTGGCCTGATGCGCATCGAGGACGCCATCTCGACGGCCGTCTCCGTGGGCGAGGTGGCCTTCACCCTGGCCGTCTTTACCCTGCTCTACGGCGCGCTTATGGCCGCCGACGCCTATCTGCTGGCCAAGTTTGCCCGCCAGGGCGCGGCAGCCGAGGCCCACTAAAAGGAGGACGATCATGGACCTGAACACCGTCTGGTTTATCCTGATTTCGGTGCTGTTCGTCGGATTCTTTTTCCTGGAGGGGTTCGACTATGGCGTCGGCATCTTGCTGCCTTTCCTGGGCAAGGACGACACCGACCGCCGGGTGATCATCAACACCATCGGCCCCCACTGGGACGGCAACGAGGTGTGGCTCATCACCGCCGGCGGGGCGATGTTCGCCGCCTTCCCCCACTGGTACGCCACCCTCTTTAGCGGCTTCTACTTGCCCCTGGCCCTGATGCTGGTGGCCCTCATCGTGCGCGGCGTGGCTTTTGAATTCCGCAGCAAGGACCGGCACCCCCGCTGGCGCGCACTGTGGGATGGGTCGATTTTCGTCGGCAGTTTCGTGCCGGCGCTGCTGTGGGGCGTGGCCTTTGGCAACATCATCCGCGGCGTGCCCATCGACGGCGACATGCACTACACGGGCGGCTTTTGGAACCTGCTCAACCCCTACGCCCTCTCGGGCGGACTGGCCAGCCTGTCGGCCTTTACGCTGCACGGCGCCGTCTTTCTCGGCCTCAAGACCAAGGGCGCGCTGACCGAGCGGGCCGACCGGGCGGCGAAACGCCTCTGGCTGCCGACCGTCGTGCTCGTGCTCGGATTCGTCGTCTATGGCTACTTTGCCACCGACATGTTCACCCGTCTGGGCCTCAACCCCGGCGTCGTGCCCCTCGGCGCGGGGGCCGCGCTGCTGGCCGCCGGCTGGTTCATCCGCCAGCGGCAGCAGGGCTGGGCGTTCGTCATGACCGGGCTGACCATCGCCCTGTCGTCCATCACCGTCTCGATGGGCCTCTATCCTCGCGTCATGGTCTCCAGCCTCAGCCCCGACTGGAGCCTGACCATCTACAACGCCGCGTCGAGCCCCTACACCCTGCGGGTGATGAGCATCGTCGCCGCCATCTTTGTGCCCATTGTGCTCGTCTACCAGGGTTGGAGCTATTGGGTCTTTCGCCAGCGCATCGGGCGGGAGGACGCGCTGGAGTACTGATGAAGCTCGACCGGCGCCTTCTCCGCCAGGCCGGGGCGACCCGCCTGGCCCTGGCGCTCACCGTGGGCCTGGGCCTGCTCGGGGGCGTGATCGTCGTCGGGCAGGCCTTTTTGCTCAGCCGCACCGTCAGCCACGTCTTTCTGGACGGCGCGGGACTGGCCGGCGTCCGGCCCCTGCTGCTCGCCCTGCTGGCCCTGGCCCTGCTGCGCGCCGCCCTGACCTGGGGCCGCGAGGTGGCGGCCGCCCGCGTCGCCATCCGCGTCAAGGGCCGGCTGCGCCAACGGCTGGCCGCCCACCTATTGGCCCTCGGCCCGGCCTATGCCAGCGAGGAACGCAGCGGCGAGTTGGCAACCACCGCCGTCGAAGGCATCGAGGCCCTGGACGCCTATTTCCGCGAGTACCTGCCCCAACTGGCCCTGGCCGCCCTGGTGCCCCTGGCCGTGCTGCTTTTCGTCTTTCCCCTCGATTGGCTGTCGGGCCTGGTGCTGCTGCTCACCGCGCCGCTCATCCCCCTGTTTATGGTTCTCATCGGCCACACGGCCGACGCGCTGACCCGGCGCCGGTGGACGGCCCTCAGCCGGATGGGCGCCCACTTTCTCGACGTGCTCCAGGGCCTGACCACCCTCAAGCTCCTGGGCCGCAGCCGCGAGCAGGTGGCCGCCATCGCCCGCGTTAGCGACCGGTTCCGCGAGGCGACGATGGGCGTCTTGCGCGTCGCCTTTCTCTCGGCCCTGGTGCTGGAGCTGGTGGCGACCCTCAGCACGGCCGTCGTCGCCGTCCAGGTCGGCCTGCGCCTGCTCTACGGCCGGCTCGCCTTCGAGCAAGCCTTTTTCGTCCTTCTGTTGGCCCCCGAGTTCTATCTGCCGCTGCGCCAGCTCGGCGCCCGCTTTCACGCCGGGATGGCGGGCGTCGCCGCCGCCGAGCGAATCTTTGAAGTGTTGAGGGTTAAGGTTGAGGTTGAGGTTGAGGCTCAACCCTCAACCTCAACCTTAACCTCAACCTTAACCCTCGACGATGTACATTTCGCCTATGAGGGGGGGGATCGCCCGGCCCTCAACGGCCTCTCGTTTGACGTGCAGCCCGGCGAGACGGTGGCCCTGGTCGGGCCGAGCGGGGCGGGCAAGAGCACGGTCGCCCACCTGCTGCTGCGCTTCGTCGAGCCCGACCGGGGGCGCATCCTCGTCGGCGACAGGCCGCTGGCCGACCCGGCCCATGGCCGCGCCGCCGCCTGGCGCGAGCAGGTGGCCTGGGTGCCGCAAGCGCCCTACCTCTTTCACGGCAGCGCCGCCGACAACGTCCGTCTCGGCCGCCCCGGCGCCACAGCCGCCGAGGTCGAGCGGGCGGCGCGGCTGGCCCACGCCCACGAGTTTATCGCGGCGCTGCCCCAGGGCTACGACACGCCCCTGGGCGAGCGGGGCGCCCGCCTCAGTGGCGGCCAGGCGCAGCGCATCGCTCTGGCCCGCGCCTTTCTCAAGGACGCGCCGCTGCTGATCCTCGACGAGGCGACGGCCCACCTCGACCCCGAGGTCGAGGACCGGGTACAGGCGGCGCTGGCCCGGCTGCTGCGGGGCCGCACGGCCATCCTCATCGCCCACCGGCTCCACACGGTGCAGCGCGCCGACCGCATCCTGGTGCTCGACGGCGGCCGCGTGGTGGAGCAGGGCGACCACGCGTCGCTGCTGCGCCAGGACGGACTCTATCGCCGCCTCGCGCAAGCGGGCGCCTACCTCGACCATGACGCATCGTTTTAGGACACGGATTTCACAGATTTCACTTTTTATCCGTGGCATCCGTGAAATCCGTGTCCAAACGGAACGGCCATGAAAAACACGTTTGGGCGGCTTCTAAAACTCGCCGCGCCCTTTGCCGGGCGGATGGCCCTGGCCGTGCTGCTGGGCGTCGCCACGGTCGCCAGCGGCATCGGCCTGCTGACCACCTCGGGCTACCTCGTCGCCGCCGCCGCGCTCCGGCCCTCCATCGCCGACCTCCAAATCGCCATCGTCGGCGTGCGCTTTTTCGGCATCGCCCGGGGCGCCTTCCGCTACCTGGAGCGGCTGGTATCCCACGACGTCACCTTCCGGCTGCTGGCCCGCCTCCGCGTCTGGTTCTACGCCGCGCTGGAGCCCCTGGCCCCGGCCCGCCTGCTCGGCTACCGCAGCGGCGACCTGCTGGCCCGCGTCGTGGCCGACGTCGAGGCGTTGGAGAACGTCTTTCTCCGCGTCCTCGCCCCGCCCGCCGTGGCCGTGGGGGTGGCAGCGCTGGCGGCCGTGCTCGTGGGCAGCTTCCACCCCGCGCTGGCCGCCGTGCTGCTGGCCTTTCTGCTCCTGGCCGGCGCCGGCCTGCCCCTGCTGACCCGCGCCCTGGGCCGGGCGGACGGCCCCCGGCTGGTCCGGGTTCGCGGCGATCTGAACGCGGCCCTGGTCGACGGCGTGCAGGGCGCCGCCGACCTGCTGGCCTACGGGCAGGAAGCCCGCCACCTGGCCCACGTGGACGACTTGAGCCACCAACTCGGCGCGCTGCAAACCCGTTTGGCCCGCGTCGGCGGCCTGCACGCGGCGCTGGGCGGCCTGCTGCTCAACCTGGCGACGCTGGCCCT
>CAYLZO010000236.1:0-7902 GCA_964387775.1 uncultured Anaerolineaceae bacterium | reverse complement strand
ATCATTGGCTCATTGTGGAGTTACGACAGAGTGCTGGCTATCCGGACAGTATTGCCCTGGAGTATCTGCTGTCTGGCATGGCCCGGACGCCGGCGCTGCACGACGCCCTGGTCTTGAAAGGGGGGGGGCGGCGCTGCGCCCTCTGAGCCACGAGTCCGGCTCGGGCGAAGACCTGGCGACGATGGTGGACATTGGAATCCTATTTCCCTTGGACTTCCTTTACCACCAGCCGGAGCAGGTGCATAAAGAAAGCCAGCCCCCCCAGCGGCAGGGTCACCATCAACAGGCAGGTCAGCGTCTCGAACCACCAGAACTGACCTGTTTCGGGTGAGGTCAGGTATTGGAGCCAGGCCCGGATCGGTCCACCGTGCGGCACCGAAGCCAGGAGCGAACCCCACACGAAGGCGAGCAACGCCAGGCCGACGAGCTCCACGCTGACGTCGCGCCGCCGCAATAGTAAGACCATGCTCGTCGGAAGGGCAACCATCAACCCCAACGTCCCCATCAGCAGCAAGCCCATGACGCCGCCCGACGCGGCACTGCCTCGCCCCCAGTTTGCCAGGGCCAGGGCCACTACCAACCCCGCGAAACCGTACCAGGCGCTGAAGAGCCGCTGGTAACGGACGACGAGCGCTACGGCACAGAGCCAGGTGCCCAGGATCAGAACGGCGCTCGTCAGCAGCAGGAGTGGCAGGTTTTCGATGGAAGCGTCGGAGAGGGTGAACCAGAGGAGGGCCTCGATCCCCAGGCCGACCCAGGCAGCCCAGCCCAGCCAGCGTTCGACCTGTTTCCAGCGGGAAGCTCCAGCAGTGGTCACGGCCATCATCTCAGTATTCCACCAGAAGCCAGGGATGCAGCATCTGGCCGCACGACGGACATTGTTTCCCCAACTCGAACCAACCCGGCGCCTCGCCGTCACAGGAGGGGCAGCGCCGACCGTGACGGCGGTCGGCTTGAACAAACCATATCCCCCATGCGGCGGCGAGCAGCAAAACCACGCCTGCAACTGTCAACGGGATCGGTTGCAGGAACGATACCAGGTTGCCCTGAATTAGCGCCGTTGGTGGGGGCAGGACGACGAATCCTAGGACCAACGCGACCAGCAGAATGGCACTCCACCCAACGCGCAGCAGTCGCTGGCCGGCGGCGGGAAAAGCATACCACGTCAACAGGCGGCGCAGGAGGAACCCGGCCAGCAGCAGGCTGGCCAGCAAGCACGCCAGGGCCAGGGCCGTGAATCCCCAACTGCCGCCAACGGCCCAGACCACCAACGTGACCGGGTCTTCTGGCAAAGAGGGCACGGGGGCAGGGGTAAAGACCTTGTTGGTGAGAAAGACGGGGAGAACCAGCAGGTTGCGAGCCAGCGCAGGCGCGAGGACCAGGAGCGTAAGCGCGATCGCGCTGTTCAACAGCAGCCACCCGGCCCGCAGTCCCACAAAGAGCGAGGTGGCCTTCACGACCTGGCCCACCATCCGCCCGGTGGAAGGGAATCCCTGGCACACCCCTGGCACCAGCCACAGGGCGAGGATGACGAAACCGGCCAGCGTCGAAAAGTGAACCGGCCCGCCGCTGACGTAGCCCAGGGTGAAGGGTCCGACCAGGATCAGGTCGAGCAGGAGGACGGTCAGCCCGGCGGTGAGCCCCGCCCACTTCCAGGAGCCGAAAACGTGCAGGGGGTCTTCCAGGTAGGCAAAGCGCTCCTTCCACGTCGGATGGAACGGCAGTATTCGGTCCAACCATTGGCGCATGTTCGCCAACCAGGTCTGCAACCGGCCTGATGGGACAGCAGACCATTGAGTTACGGCCGTTGCCACCTGGACCAGGGCACGCCTGGTCGTTTCCGCGTCACCCATCTGGGCTGCCACGCGGGCGTCGGCGTAGAACTCCCGGACCTGGACCAACCGTCGCCAGACAAAGAGCAAGAGCACGACGCCGCTGATGACGAAGGGCAGGTGGGCATTCAGCACGTAAAGAGCCGCCAGGCCAGGGTGCGTCGCCCTGGCCTTTTCTAACAGGGGCGCCATCGAGGCCGGATCGGGCCAGAAGGAAGCCAACAACTCGTGTGTCGTCGGGTCCAAGGGAAGCGTGTCCAGGTAGCCCGGCTCAAAGAGCTCCAGGCCGTAGACAAAGGCCAGGATGACAATGCCCAGGAGGAACAGGGCGCTCCAGGTCATAAACACGACGCTGGTGCGCAACAGGCTGCGGGCCAGGCCGACTTTCCAGTGGTCGCCGTTGGCAAAGTGGGCTACTTCGTGCAGCCAGAGGGCGCGCCGTGTGGCGCTCGGCAGTTCGTCCAGACGGTGGGCCTGGGGACGGCCCAGGGCCAGGTAGCGTCGCCGCCACGAGCCGATGGTGCCCGGTCCCATCGGGCGGTCCGCCGTAACCAGTTGTGGGGGACGGTCTATCCCGAGATCGTGGGCTGCTGCTTCTACTTCCTGGACCAGGTCCGGCGGAGGGGGTTCTGTTCTCGAAGGCGACAGGCCCAGAGCGCGCAGGTCCTTTTCGACCTGTCGCCAGAAGTCACGCAGGGGCAACACGAGCATGCCGGCGGCGATCATCACCCCCAGAGCCGAGAGGTTCTGCCAGAGTCCGGCCATAATGGCCACCAGGATCACGCCGGCGATGAGGGCAAAGAGGAGCGTGGTCAGAGTGGGCAGGGCAAAGAGGTTCAACCGGGCGACCGGCGGAGAAGGGTTCGAGCCGGGATCCCCGGCGGCCATGCTCGGATCGGTTTCTCTACGCATCTTTGGCTATGTGACGCGCCAGGTCCAGAAAGTCGGCGGCCTGGTCTTGAGCCTGCGCAGCGTACATCTCGGCCCAGCGCTTCGCCTCCCTCCGTCCCATGCCCAACTCGCGCATGGCAGAGTAGGCGTGCTTGCGCAAGACCGGGGATGGACGGCTGCTGCTCAACTCTGTCTCTAATTTTTCGATGGGGAGCGCCCGGACTATCTCCACGGTTGCGGTGTAGGCGGCCGCCAACGACCGGAGGGCCGGAGGAAGGTCGGGGCCAAAGGCCAGGGCATGGGCCAACCCCGGTTGAATCTGGGCCCCCGTTCCCAATTCATCGAGCCGTTGGAAAAAGGCGCGGCTGGCCGCCGGCAGGTCTGCCACGGAGCCAGGGTCCAGGCGGCGCAACATCTCCTCGACCAGCGGTTCGACGACCTGGCGCATCCGTTCAGCAGGCGTCAGGGAGGGGAGAAAGGAAAAGTCCGGAGCGGATAATGGGACCGGAACGGGCAGAGGCTCTGCTTCGGCTTCGAGTGCGATTTCCAACAGGTCTACATAGACCTCCTCGCAATCGGGGCAGAGATCCAGGTGGCGGGCCAGGTCAGGGTGCAAGCGGCGGGCCGGCTGGCCGCTCAGTTCGGCCTCAATGTAGTCGGGCAGAGCCTCCTGGCAAGCGGCACACCCTTCCTCTTTGTCCGCACCGAGTTGGCCTGCCAAGGCATGACCCAGTTCCACCAGTCCCGACGGATGGTCGGGCAGATGCTCGATCTGGCCTTGGAGCCGGTCCAGGGGCGATCTGTCGTCAGGCATCAGGCGAACTCCTCCCCGGAGGCTGATCCAGGAACGAAAGGTCCAGGGCCAGCGACCGTCGGGGCAGTGGCCCTTTCTCAACAAGCAGGGCAATCTCCAGCAGATCCAGGTAAGTGGCGGCGCAGGCGGGGCAGAGATCCAGGTGGTATCGGATCAGGTGGTAGTCTGGCCCCGGACGGTTGTTCAATTCGGCCTCGATGAATTCCGGCAGGCCGGCCTGGCAGGCGTCGCAATCCGGCGCTGTGGCGCTCATTCCCAGCACTGCCCGGGCAAAATGGACGGCGGCTGTGTCAGAATGCCCCCTTCGCGCCAGGTATTCAACTCGTGATCGCAATCGGGCACTTGTGAGAGCAGGCTGTGGATTCAAGGTTTTCCTCCAGGAAGTGTCTCCAGGGCGTCGGCAAAGCGCCGGATGAAATCCAGGTCGGCACGCAGACGGGCCAGAGCCCGGGATTTGAGGACGTAGACGTTGCGGACGGGCGTTTGCAGCATCTGGGCCAGGGTCGGCAGACTTAATTCGTAGAGATAGAAACCCACGATGACGGCTTCGTAGCGCCGATTTCCCCCCAGGACACGCTGCACCTCGGCCCAGAGCTGCTCGCGCAGCTCCTGGCCGATGACCTCGTCGTCGGGTGGTGATACAGGGGCCAGTTTTTCCCAGAATCTCTCCAGTGCACTATTGTCAATCTCTGTCTCGTCCGCAGGGATCAATTGACTCATCGAAATCTCTTTCTGCCGCTGCCGCTCCTTCCAATACCTCTTGACCTCGTGATACACAATGGTCTCCACCCAGCGCAAAAAACTGCCTGGTTTGCGGACCTGGGCGCGTTTCTCCCAGACGATGGCCAGAGCTCGTTGGACACACACCTGGACGATGGCTGGGGTCTGCTCGTAGCGAAAGGCGACACCCTGGGCGTGTCGTCCTATCTCCTCGAAGGCGCGACGTTGGCGGAGGGTGCCGTTCTCCCCGCTGGCCTGGTACAGCTCGTGACAGTAGCAATGGATGGTTGCTCGCCGAACGGTTGTCTTGGGTGAAGCGCCTGGCCCTGGCCTGACCGTGCCCTCGACGATGGTCTGGCACACCTGATCGATGAAAGCGGGCAGGCTGTCAGCGGAGATCAGTTGCCAATCTCGCTGGCGCAGAATCTCAGGCACCAGGCGCCGGCAGAGAGTCATCCAGTCATTGGTCATGGCGTCTGACTGTCCTGGCGTTGTTCAGGATAGTTCGTGGCGTCAGCATCTTGCAAGTTTTCGTGTCGGATGCAAGGTTTTCGTCCTCTTTTCCTCCTGTATGTAGGAGGAGCCTTGGAGGCTCTCAAGAGATGGTCAACCGGCCAGAGAGTGCAATGCCTCCACGGCTCTCCCTAAAACTAGAGAGAAAGGAGGTGTCAGAATGAACCGCAAGATTTTTTTTGCCTCACTGGTGGTTGTCCTGTTGTTGGCGACCGCTGTCGTCCCGGTTTCGGCGGCACAACCGCAGGCAGGTCAGTTTCTGTCCCCGGACATGCCGACCTGGTCGCTCAGAGGCGGCAAGCCGCCCATCGGCCTGCCGGGTGGTTTTCACCTGAACTGTGGGTGTGAGACCGGCGGAAATTGCAGTTGTTGACGAGGCAGCAGTACCCAGGCAGGGGGCGTGCCAAGGAGGCACGTCCCCTTGCTGTTTCGACTGCGCATAGATTGCCAGGCGAATTCCGGACTTGGTCAAAGATGCTCTGCCTTGGCGAGTTCCCCCCGGGCCAGTTGTAACCGCTGGCGTATCTCTTCTCGGATGGTCAGGACTCGTGGCGTGCTTTCCACATTCTTAAGACGCTCGGAGGCGCCGGTCAGAACCTGAAGCACAGCTTCCCAGTTGTGCTGCTGAAGATAGACGTCGGCCAAGTTGCCCTCGGCGTTGGCCTGGCTGACAGGCTGTTGGAATTGATGCCATAGGGCAATGGATCGCCGGAATGCATCTTCCGCCAGCTCATATTTCCCTTGCTGGGTGTATGCCATACCCAGGTTGTTGGCAACCTGCGCCAGCCCGCGCGGATATCCAACTTTTTCCATCACCATTTGTGCCTCACGATAGAGCACCTCTGCTCTTTCGGAGCGATCCGACATCAGGTACACGCTGCCAAGATCCATCGAGGCGACGGCGAGATAGAAACGGGAGTGGGTTTTCTTGTACAAGTTGATGGCAGAATGATAGCAGGATTCGGCCTCGCTCCAGTCACGCCGGACACGGTACACAGCGCCTAAATTATGTTGAGCACGGGCCATGCCGGCCACATCCTCTATCTCGACACTGAGTTGAAGGGCTGCCTGATGAGCGGCGAGGGCCTCCTCCCACTGTTCCAGCTCAAAGTGGATAAAGCCCAGGTTTGTGTAGGCAATGGCTTGGCCTCCCTGGTCCCCACCAGCTTTGTAGATGCTCAACGACTCTTCCAGGACCTCCAGTGCCTTTGCATATCGTCTCTGGAGACGGTAGGCGTGTCCAAGGTTCGCCAACGCACGCGCCCGATTTCGATCAGCACTGATCTGGCTGCTGATTTCCTGCGCTTGCTTGTGACGAGCGACGGCTACGTCCAATTCGCCCTGGTTCCGTTTCAGCTCGCCCAGGCGATCCAGCAAGGCTGCTTCACCGGCTACGTCTCCCCGTCGCCGGCTAATCTCCAGGCCGGCCTCCAGGAGCCGCTCCCAGCCGGTCCAGATCCCACTCCACTCCATGTGGCGGTGGCAGGCCAGCAGAAGTTCCGTGGCCGGCTCCCAAGCAGCTTCCCATTGCAACGCCCGGCTCAGGGCCTTGACGATGTTGTCCCGCTCCCGGGCGAGCAAGGGGGCATCCCGCTGACCAGTCAGCTTTTCCAGCCAGTAACGGGCATTGGCCTCGATCTTCTGGCGGAAGAAAGCCGGCCAGAAATCCGGTTCTTTCACGGTTCTCTCCCGGGTCAGGAGGAGGTCTGCCATTTGAGCACCTCGTTGAGCAGGAACGTTTCGGTCAGCCGGTGGATGCTGTACCGCCTCGCCTCTACGGCGCCGCCCACGTGGACCAGGCAGAGCGTGACCAACTGCTTCAGCGCTGCGGTCAAAGGCTCATCGGCCAGCGTGCTGAGCGCTATGATCTGCTCCAGTCCCCCGCCCCCTTCGGCCACCAGAGGCATGATGGCCAACACCTTCCGAGCCTCATCCGAGAGCAGATTCCAGGACCGCCAGTAGATGAAGCGGTACAGTTCCTCCACGGTCTGCCCGCGCGCCTGGCGCAGGTCGCCCACCACCTTCGGCAGGGAAAGCGTATGCATCTGGCCGATCAGCAACTTGAGGGCCAGGGGATTGCCGCCTGCCACCTCGTAGACCTGCCGCAGGGTTTCCTCGGGCGCCTCGGCGACGTCGGCCAACCCGCGCGCCCCGGCTTCGTAGCGGAGAAGAGCCAGGCTATCGCTCGCGGACAGTTCATCCAGGCCCAGACTGTGGACGCCGGGATAGTCGTGCAGGCTGCGGCGGCCGGTGAGCAGGAACCTGGTGGGACTGGCCAGTCCCTGCAAGTCGGGCACGAGGGCCGAGTAGTCGGCGGCAGTCTCCAGGTTGTCGACCACCACCAGGTAGGGGGACGCCTTGAACCGGGTACGCAGGCCGGCCTGTTTCTGGTCCAGAGAGAGATGGGCCAGGTCCCGGAAGCCAAGCTGCTCGACGAGGGTTTCCACGAGACCTTCGGTGGTGAGTGCCGGAGTTCCTTTGGGACTCTCCTGCAGGCCGTCCCACAGGGTGAAATGATCCTGGCGGGCACTCACCCAGGCAATGTCGGCAAAGACAGGGGTTGCTGCCAGAGCCCGCACGGCGTGGTCGGCGAGGGAGGTCTTGCCGATACCGCCGATGCCCACGACGGCGATGATCCAGGGAGGTCCCTCACGGGTAAGCAGAGCGGTCAACTCCGCCTTTTTGTCGTCCACGCCAAAGAGGGGCGGCGGCTCCTGGATCTCCAGGCGTCTCAGGATGTGGGCCGCCTGGGTCGAGCGGGCTGCACGTTCCGCCTGGGCAACGACGGTTGCGAGGTCCTCGATGGCCGCGCGCTGTTGCTTATAGACCACGTTCTCGGTCAGGTTCAATCGATTAGCAGTAGACTTGGCCGTCAGGCTATCCAGGAAGCGCAGACGAAGTATCTCGGCGGCCTCACTCCCCGCCTGCTGTTCCAGGATGTCCAACCCTTCCAGCAGGACCTCTTTCACGGCTAGCTCGGGGTTGGGCATGGGCTGCCCGGCCAAATGCGCCTGAACGATCAGCATCTCGCTCCAGGGGCGCTCTTCGTACCCGCCAGCATGCCAATTTCTTAGTACGGCATGAACAGTCTGGTGCAGATCCTCAGGCGCAAGCTTCATGGCCCTTCTCTTC
>CAYLZO010000235.1:0-7913 GCA_964387775.1 uncultured Anaerolineaceae bacterium | reverse complement strand
TTCGATTTCTTCAAGGGGCGGCAGGCCCCAACGGACCGCTTTTGTTGTCGATTCATTGCTCTTCATGCTGGCATTTATGCCACAAATGCACCTTTTAGGCCAGTTCGATCGAATGTGACATTGTCAAACTACGCAGCAGGCGGTTCAGGCACCGCGTTTGCCGGCGCCGCAACTCTTGCCGGAACTGGGGTGTGCCCAGGTCGTCGAGCACGGCGATGCGAAAGTCATCGTAGACAAGGCGTGCTCTGTCCTCATGCCGGCGTCTCACCCGTTCCAACCGGCGGCTGAGACGGGGAAAGTGTCGCGCTGCGGCCTCCAGCGTTTGCCTGGGATCCAGGTAAAAGTCGGCAAACTCGGGCTCCTGGTGCAGGATGACACTGTCTTGTAGAAGACGGATGACATTGTCTTGTAGAAGACGGATGACATTGTCTTTAGCAAAGTATCCTGGTTCTGGGGCGCTGATCCGCTCCATCACCGCTATGGCGGTCGAAGAGATAGGACTGCTGGTTGCCGGACGCTTTCCCTCTTTTCTTCTGCTTTGTGAACGTTTCTTTGTCATTTCGATCTCCGGTTTCTCTTCCTCTTTCGGCGTCCGGGACGTGACCCTTTCGCACCTGGCCCCAAAGTCGGGGGCGTCACTCCAAAATCCTCGATCTGGCTCTTGCCGTCCAACACGAGTCGCGCACTCTGGGCAAATTCCTTTCTCTGGGGATGCTGGCTTCGGGGCGCGCACTCGACCACGCGGCGCAAACAGTCATAGGCGGCCTGGGTTTCTCCTCGTTGGACATGGAGAGCTGTCAGGTTGAACAGAGCCTCGATGGCTGCCGGATCACGCTCCAGAGCGGCGCGATATTGAGCCTCGGCCTCTTCCATATAGCCCAGGCTGCGCAGGGTGTTGGCATACTTGACCCGCACCGCTGTGCGGTCAGGTTGGCAGGCCACCTGTTCAGCGTACATCTCGAGCCCATCCAGCGGATGCATGGGGGTTCCATCCGACCGGGTGAAGCGGATCGGCTGGATCGGATCGTCAGGATTTGGTTTGGTCAGGATACCCGACAGCACCGTCACCTGCAACAAGACACGGGTCACAGTGTCGAACTCAAATTGGTCTACAGCCTGGCACTTGGGACACACAATGCGCTCGGGAATGATGAACTCGCTGCGTTCTTGCGAGGTTGGTTGTGCTTGTTTTTTCTCCAGGGTGTTCAGGTCGATGAACACCCTGCGAACGCGCTGCTTGAACGGGCGTTCGCATGCCGTGCAATGGAAACTGAGCATGATCGTGCGCTGGTGTTTTCGTCGTTTGAACAGCTTCAAGGTTTTCATCTCTTTCACAGATCGGAAAGCCAGTCATTGCCGGACGCATGAGGCAGACTCGCAGGTACGTCGGGCAGGCCGGTCAGAAAGACGACGTTGGACCGGTAGTTGAAATAGGCCAGAAAAATGAATTGGGTGCAGTTGCTCCTATCTCCCACACCAGTAAAGCGGGAGAAACACGCTGATTTGCGTCGTGCCCGGGTTGCGATTGATGGCTGGCTCCCCTAGAAACCGCAAGATTTCCAGAAGAAGGTGGTGCCGACCTGGCGGTGGTAGATGAGAGCAACTGCACCCTTTTAATTTGGCTGGTCGACGATTCATCCGCTATCTGATCGTACCACCAGCGGCAGGTACGCCCGCCAGGGAATCCCAATCGGACGCACGGCCAGGTTGTTGCTCTCGTCATTTTCCTCAATGCTGTTGGCCGGATCGAGATGGACGTAGAGCGTGTACTCCCCCGGGGGCAGGGTCAACGTGATCGTGTCTGTGCCACCCGCCGCCAGGCTTGCCAGCGTGCCGCTGTAGAGCAGCGGGCCGCCGATGCCGCCCTGGCGCACCGTCACCAGCACGTCGGTCGCCGTGATCAGGCCGGTATTGTGGACGGTGATCATGACCGGCCCATTGCCGGCCATGTCCGCGGCGGTGAGCGTGAGATCGGGATTGATGTTGAGCGCGCTGAAGGCGGTGTTGTTCGTCTCATCAGCTTCCGCCACAGCTTCTCCGGCGTCGGCCACGACCCAGGCCGTGTGCGTGCCCGTGAGCGCGGCGGCCGGGGTGGCCAGGGTCAGCTCCAGGGCCAGGCTCTCCCCGGGCAGCAGGGGCGCGGAGACCGTCTCGGCAGCGAGCTCGGCGCCGTCGAGCGGATCATCAGCGCGCAGTGCTACGATAAAGGGCGTGGCGACGCCGCTGACGCCGGCGTTGCGCACGCTGGCGGTGATGGTGATGGCGTCGCCGCGCCAATCGGTGCGCGCCCATTCTACCTCCAGGTCGGGCAGGACGGCGGGCAGCGAAATCCGGTTGTTTTCCTCGTCGCTTTCGGGGATCGCGCTGTCAGGATCGATCACGGCATACAGGGTGTGCGCCGCCATGCCGGCGGGCACATTCCACTGGACGGTCGCTGTCGCCGTTGCGCCGGCGCGGAAAGGTGAGGGGGTGGTTTGCGCGGCGCCGATCTGCGTGCCGCCGCCGTCGGGATCGCCGTCGTAGAAAGCCACCGTCGCCCCCGTGACCGCCAGGTCGCCGCTGTTGAGGGCTGTGGCGGTCAGCACCGCCGTCGTGCCAGGCGCGGGGTTGGCGGGCGAGATGGCCAGTTCGGTCAAGGTCAGATCGTGACCCAGCGTATGTTGGTGTTCGGCCGAGCGCACTGCCCCAAAGGCAGGGTAGACGATGGCCTGCGCGGTCGACGGCGCCGCGGCCCGGGCAGCGGCCGCCTCGTGGGTGGCGGTGACCACCTCGCGGCCGGTGAGGACGAGGCGCAGGGTGTCGCTGCTGTCGAGCACGGCGTCATAGTCGGTGGCCGCATCCGCGTCGTGGGTGAGGAGGAGCGGATCGCTCCACAGCGCGGCGTCCCGGTCATAGACGGCGTACCAGACGTCCACGCCGGCGTCGGAGCGTGCCAGCCACAATACCACCAGGTTGTCGGACGAATCCACCAGGAGCTGGGGCGCCTCGATGGCGCTCGCCTCGAGGGCTACCACCGGCGCCGACCAGGCGCCGCCGCTGTAGGTGGCAAAGTAGAGCTGGTCTACCACGTCATCCGGGCCGGCGCTCTGCGCCACCCGCCCCTTGACCCAGACCAGGCTGGCCCGCCCGGCAGCGTCGTAGGCGATGCGCGGCGAAAGGTCGGCAACGCCGTCATCGACGCCGGCCAGGGCCTGCGCCGCCCCCCAGGTGGGACTGAGCCAGGTGGCGTAGTAGATGGCGGTATCGGTGAGGGTGCCCACGCTGCCGTCGGCGTCGTGGCTCCACACGGTCAGGGCCATGTCGCCGGCCCGGGCCAGTTGGGGGGCCTCGTCGCTGGCGACGCCGCTCACGGCCAGGGCCGGCGCGCTCCAGGCCACACCGTCCCACAGGGCGTAGTAGAGATCGCCGCCCAGGGTCTCGGTCTCTTCGTCGGGATAGAGGGGGAAGGAGCCGTCGGCGTCCTTGAGCCAGGTGGCCATCAGGTTGCCATCCGAATCGGCAGCTACCTTGGGACGTCCGTCCATCTGCGCATCGTTGGTGAGACGCGCAGGGGCGCTCCATGCCATGCCGTCCCAGGCCGCGGACATGATCTCCATGTCCGCCAGGGCGTCGTGGGGGTCGACGGGTGGGGTGGCATCGGGCAGTTGGGTCCACAGGGCCACGGCGTTCCCGGCGCCGTCATAGGCCACGGTGGGATGGGCGTCCAGGAAGGCATTATCGGTCAGATCGGCCGTGGCGTTCCAGGCGGCGCCGTCCCAGCGGGAGGCGCGGATTTCGAGTTGCGTCGCCTCATCGTCCACCCAAACTAGCGTCATCGTGTCGTCGCCCGCCATGGCCAGTGCCGGGTCGGCGTAGGCATAGTCCATGGCCAGTGGCCCGCTGGCGTTGGGAGCCTGGATGTCGGCGGGTGGCTCGCGCAGCCGCCAGCCGGTGGTACGCGGCTCGGGAGCATAGGTGTAGGCAGAATGCCCGGCAGGACCGGCCACGACGTACTCGTACTCGGCCTCGTAGCCCTTTTCCCAGATCAGGAACTGGGCCTTACCCCAGGCATACAGGCGGACGGTAAGGCTGCGCAGCAGATCGGGGTCGGGCGGCAGGTTGAACTCGCCGCGCGGCTGGCCGCCGACGCCGCCTTCGACGTAGGCCACGCCCTCTACGCCGCTGGAGAGGGTGCCTTCGACGGTGGCATCGAGACCCAAAACCAGGGGACTCCACTCCAACTCGCCGCTGGCCTGCTCATAGACGCCCAGGGTGGCGTCGGCCCCGGCGCCGATCTTGGCCTGGGCGTAGAGGAAGGGCAGCCAGGGGTTGAGCGGCACGCGGGGGGTGCTGATGTCGCCCTCGCCGCGCAGGCTGCCTTCCAGCTTGGTGAGGCGCAGTTGCTCGGCGGCGCGCACGGCGCCCAAGGCGGTGATGGTGGCCTTGAGGGCGGCCGTGCCTTTGATTTCACCCTCGAACTCGCCGCTGCCCGTGAGTGACCCGGCCCCATCGGAGCGGAATTCGACCTCGATCGACCAGGCGTCTATGCTGGGGCCATACTCTTGTTGGAGGATGCTGACTTGATCGGCCGGGACGTCGAAATAGGCTTCCAGGGTCTCGTTGGGCCACTCGAAGGTGCTCTTGTAAACGGCGATCTTGTCATAGGGCGCGCCTGGCGGCTCGGCCTCAACGTCCACGGCGACCGACGCGAGCCAGGCGGCGTTGTCGGCCCGCTGTAGCGTGAGGGTGTGTAGGTCGGACTCGAACCCGGCATCGTTCCGGGCCTGGATGTTCAGGACGTTGGTCCCGGCTTGCAGGTCGCTACCCATGTCGTAGCTGTGGGAGGCGGCCGGCGCCGCCGCGGGGTTGCTGACCGGCTCCACAACAGGTGTTCCGTTCAACTCGTAGGTGACCTGCTCGGGTTCCCCAGGGGCGCCGCTGCCGCCCAGATCGCCGTTCCAATCCACCCAGACGTCGAAATTGTTCGAGAGCGACACCCCGGCCAGAAAGGCTCCGGGGCGATAGCCCGATTGCACCTGGGTCAGGCGCGGGCGGGCGTCGACGTCGGTGGCTGCCCAGGCCGTATTGTTGAGATTGCTGGCTTCGACAATGACGTCGTCGGGGTCGGCGGTCACGGTGAGCTGGACTTTGGCCCGGCCCTGCCCGGCGTCCAGCAGGTTGGTGAGGTCCCAATCGAGGTGTAGCACCGTGCTGGCGCCGGGGGCCAGGCTGGCGATGGCGCGCGTCTCCCGCCAGCCGCCATTGTCGCTGAAGCGCACCTGGAAGTCGGCGGCGGGGGCCAGGCCGGTGTTGCGCACGGTAATGTCCAGGGGATAGGTGTAACGCCCGCTGCTGTAGGTAGCAGCCGTAGTGTTCAGGGCAAAGGCATCCACGTCAAGGTCGGGCTTTGCCGGGCCTTTGAGGACAAAGGCCTGTTCGTATTCGTTTCCGTTGCCCAGGATGTCGGACGCAGAGGTAAAGGCTACACTTTGCCCATCGTAGGAGAGGGAACTCGCCTGACTCTCGAACGTGGTGTTGCTGAGTATCGGCACGAGATTGGAGCCGTCGCGGTTGACCAGAAAGGCGCGATAGTGACTGTCAAAACAGAGGGTATCACTCTCAAAAAGGAGCCGCTCGCCATCCTCGCTAAATCCCATCGGACTGTAAGAATAAACCGCGGGGAAGGGCAGCGGGTCCAGGGTGGTATGACCGCTACCATCGCTGCGAAAAATGTGCATTTGATGGTGTTCACCACTGCACGAGCGGCTGTCAATGGCATAAGCTACCCACCGGCCGTCAGCACTTACAACGATTTTCAGGTCGGTGAGCGGGATATATTCGCCCACAAAGATGCGCTTCTGTTGGTTATCCCCATAGCCCACATAGACCTCCGGGATGGCGGTGCCATGCGCCCGACCGGCCCAAGCGAGCATGGTTCCCGCATAGTTTGTTCTGATATCGTTGTCTGCTCCAAAGGAGACGCTCACAGAGTCTTGCCACAACTCGGGCTCTCCACCAGCGGTGGGCAACCGCCAGATGCGCGGGACTTCTGCCGGCAGAGCGCAATCCCAATACCACCCGCCATAGTCGTTTTGTTTCGGTTCGCACCCCCATTTGCTAGAGCTGATCAAGAAAACGTACTGCCCATTGCCACTGAGTGCCGTCGAATACCAGTGAGGCACTTGCAGGCAAACATCGTGCAGTTGCGGGTGAGATTTGCAAAGAGAGATTTCTGTACCGTTGAGGTAAAGGCTTTGATAACCGTCTGATCGATCTATCGCGGATAGCACCTGGCTGCCATCATAGCTGATATATGCCCGACCACCGACACCGATTTGCTGTGGCGTATCGCTACCATCGCTATTTCCCAGATAAACTATGCCCTGCCGGGGAAAAGCCACCTTCTGTCCATTGCCACTTGAGGCTGTTGGTGGGTGGTACTGCGTATCCCAAATCTCGGTATAGTTTGTGAGTTGATAGTAGACCGCCGGGTCCTGCGCCGCGGCGGGCCAACTGCTCGCGACAAAGAGCAGACCCACGGCCAGGAAAAACTTGAGTGATCGCGCTTGCATGTTCATGTTTACCTCCTACGAGTGATTCATCAATCCGTGAAACATCAACCGGATGCCGTAGCGCAACTGCGCGTTGACGTCCACCTCCTCCGGCGCATAGACCCAGTGCAGGATGGTGCCGCTCAGCAGCGCATCCAGGGCGCGCGCCGCCTGGCGCGCGCCGGTAGGTGTGAACTCGCCGCTCTCGATTCCTTCCTGAATGATGGCTTCCAACAGCCCTGCCGACTGGCCGATAAAATCGGCAACCACCGCGCGGACGTCCTCGCGGCGCAGGCCCAGGGCGTAGAATTCATAGAGGATAGGCATCAGGGGCAGCATTTCGGCTTCTTGGGCGATCAGCGCCTCGTAGTGGGCGGCCAGCCGCTCGGTGGCGGTGCCGGGCAGGTCGTGGGCGGCCTGCAGATCGGCCAATTCCCGGGCAAAGAGCGCCCCGGCGACGGCTCGAATGAGGGCGTCTTTGCTGTCAAAGTAGAGGTAGATGGTGGCTTTGTTGATACCGGCCTGGTCGGCAATGTCATCCATCGTGGCGTGGTCGAAACCCTTCTCGGCAAAGACAGCCGTGGCGGCCTCGATGATCTGCGCGGTGCGCTGCTCACTCACATCAGGTTTAGGGGACATCCTGTCCTCCTGTGAAAGGTTGCTATACCCGGTCCTGCAGTGATTCGCGGGAAACGCCTGACACGACCAAGAGGCCGACCATGGAGCGCCCCTGATACCAGATAACCAACCGGTTGGTTATCTATTATATAGCAGTTTTCAGGGGGTGTCAAAACTTGATTCGACTGGCCCTGCCTTCCCTCCCACGGTGCTGTCTACGACGCTGAAAGCCTGGCTCACCTGATCGTTGGTTGGGGCGTCGGCGGCCGTGGCGGTGACGTGGGACAGAGAGCTACCCCCGCCTGGTGGGCTGCCTGATCGTTGCCCAGGGGGCCGTGCCGCTGACCGTGTTGCTCATTGTCCCTGTTCCGGCAATCTGCACGCCATAACCGCCATTGCCGCTGAGCAGGTTACAGTCGCCCGAACAGGCGCCGTCCGGTGTGGCGTTGCTGCCGCCGACGACGTAGGTGACTCCGTTGCGGATCTCGATCCCGCTGTAAGGAAAGCCGGTCACGTGCACCCCCTTGATGGTGACGGTGCCGCCCTCGTAGATCCACCCCTTGTCTTCGTCGTCGGAAAAGATCTCTACCGTGCAGTTGGGGCAGGGTGTGCCGGAGATGGTAGAAGGGAAAGCAACGCCATTCCCCGGCCAGGAGTGGGCCCCTCCCGGCCGGTTTGCGCTGTCTCCGATTTATGGGTACAATGGGTGCGCTCCGCCGCTCTCAACAGGGCGGAACTCCAGGCAGTGAGGGTTCACATGGGCAC
>CAYLZO010000234.1:0-8187 GCA_964387775.1 uncultured Anaerolineaceae bacterium | reverse complement strand
CGTGGCGTCGAGATAGACCTTCAGATCTGCGTCGGGCAGGACCACCGTGCCGATGTCCCGGCCGACCATGACGATCTCGCCCTGCCGGGCGATGCGCCGCTGTTGGGCCGTCAACGCCGCCCGCACGCCCTCGTAGGCTGACACGGGCGACACGCCGTTGTCCACCGCCGGCGCGCGGATGGCCCAGGTGACGTCCTGCCCGTCGGCCAGAACCGTGTACTGCCGGCCGTCGTCCACCGTGGGCCGGGTGACTTGGATGTGCAGCTCCTGGGCCAGGGCCGTGACCCCGTCCTCGTCCTCGATGGCCACGCCTCGATCCAGCGCCGCCCAGGTGACGGCCCGGTACATCACGCCGGTGTCAAAGTAGACGTAGCCCAGCCGTTCGGCCAGCAGGCAGCCGACCGTACTCTTGCCCGAAGCCGCCGGGCCGTCAATGGCTATGGTCGCTGGTCGCCCCAATCTCCCTCTCCTCCGAGTTGAAAGTTGCGAGTTGCGAGTTGCAACTAGTTTCTGCCCTTTCGGCTCTTTTTGTGTTTTCTTTTGAGCGCCTTCAAGGCGTGGACCTCTTGGGCCGTCAGGTAGCGCCATTGGCCCGGCTCCAGCGGGCCCAGCGCCAACGGGCCGAGGCGCACGCGCTTCAACCGGCGCACCGGATGGCCCAGCAGGGCGGCCACCCGCCGGATCTGGCGCTTGCGCCCCTCGCGCATGACGATACGCAGCAGCGCCGACTGGCGCTCGCGGCGGAGGACCTCCACCTCAGCCGGCGCCGTGGGTGAGCCGTCGAGCATCACGCCCCGCCGCCAGGCTTCCAGCGTCTTTTTCGAAGGATGCCCGTTGACCAGCACGAGGTACTCCTTTTCGTGCTCGTAGCGGGGGTGGGTCAGATAGTTGGCCAGCTCGCCGTCGTCGGTGAGCAGGATGAGGCCTTCGCTGTCGGCGTCCAACCGGCCCACGGGATAGAGCCGCCGGGGCACGTCCACCAGGTCGCCCAGGTCCCGCCGCCCCCGCCTGTCGCGCATCACCGAGAGCACGTCCTCGGGCTTGTGGAGCAGGACGTACGCGTGGCGTTCCTTGACCTCGATCTCGCGGCCGTCCACGCGGATCTCGTCGCGGTCGGGGTCCACCTTGGTGCCCAGCTCGGTGACCACCCGCCCATTGACCGTCACCCGCCCCTGCTCGATGATCCTCTCCGACTTGCGCCGCGAGGCCACCCCGGCGTGGGCCATCACTTTTTGTAAACGTTCCAAAAGTTCTCCATTCAGGTATTCGCATACCCGCTACTTGATCGGTCCAAACTCACGACGGCTGATGCCCAACTCCCGGATGACAGCCCGGACCGTGCCAGGAGCCAGATCACCAGCTCCCCAGTCGGGAACTGTGGCCACCTTGCCAGTGGCCGGATTGTGCCAGATCCGGTGACTGTCCTTGCCAGTTCGAAGCTCCTCGCAGCCGAGTTGGCGCAGGCGTTTGGCAAGCTTCCGGTAGCGCATCAGACAGAGACAAGCATTTCGACTGTCTGGGGACGGTCGGCCAGGACTGGGCGCAGGGCAGGTGGCACCGTTAGGTCTAGTTCCTGCCAAGCTCCTGCTAGGGCCTGCAGAGCTTCCTGCACGTTATTCAGAATCTCTGTCGGCGTCTGGCCCTCAGTGACCAACCCCGGTACGTCCGGACTGGTAACAGTATAAAACCCGTTCGGATTCGGCTCCAGATACAGGCGGATCGAATACATTTACCTTCCCGCTTTCTACCCTTTCTCCGGCAAGGGCAACACCCTTACCAGGTCGGTCTGGGCGTCCCAGCGTCCCAGCTCGAAGAGGTGCTGGTGATATTCCAGTTGGTAGTGGGTCATCAGGCCCACCGTCAGGTATTGGTTCGGCGCCACGATCTCCAGCCAGCGGAGGTTCGGATACTTGCCCGCCTCCTCCTCCGCCTTGTAGAGCAAATAGTCGCGCCACACCGTCTCGGTCAGCATGGCGTCCAGGGCCGGCTCGAAGGCGTTCCACAGCTCCTGGGCGATGATCAGGAACTCGGTGCCGATCTCGGTAATGTAGCCCGGCCGCTCGGTGGAGTGGATCGGCCGCTCCGGCCAGGGGATCATGGTCGCCACGACGATCTCGCTGGCCCCGATCTCCAGCGCCTTGCGAAAGGGCGTGTTGGCCAGGGTGCCGCCGTCCCAGTAGGGCACGCCGTCGATCTCGGTTGGCCCGTACCACAGCGGGATGCTAAAGCTGGCCAAAATATGTTCCAGCCGCAGTCCGCCCGGGTCCCGGTTGCTGAAATAGGTCAGCTCTGCGTTCTGGGCGTTGACGGCGGTCACGTACACGTCGTAGGGCGCGTCGGGGCTGTTGATGACCTCCGGGCGGAACCAGGCCCGCCCCTGCCACTTGCGCCTCTGGCCCATCAGGGTCTCGGGCCAGGGCCACAGGTCGAACACGTGGTCCCGGCGCCGGACGATGTTGTCCAGCAGCACATCGTCGATGCGCATCTTTTGCACGTCGCGGGTCTTCAAGTCCAGCCAGCGCGATTTCAGGCCCCGTACGCTGACCCCCGAGCCGAGGGCGGCGGCGTTCACCGCGCCCACCGACGAGCCGATGATGACGTCGGGCCGCCAGCCCACTTCCTCCAAATACTCCAGCACGCCGACGTGGTAGGCGCCCCGCCCCCCGCCGCCGGACAGCACCAGTGCCCGCTTTCCCGGTTTGGTCTCGTCTGCCATGCCTCTGCCTCCCTTTCTCTCCTTGCTCGGGCAGGCAGAGTGTAGCACACTTCGCCACGAGCGTCAATTCCCGTCCGCGCGCCCATCGCCGCCAGCGCCAATTTGCACACCGCCGCGAGATCCGGTAGAATGAGGGCCACGGAATAACCACGACGAACGAGGAGATCGACCATGGAAGCCTTTGCCCTGAACGTCCTGGATCGGGCCGTGCAACGGGGCGCGACCTACGCCGACGTGCGCGCCGCCGAACGCCGCACCGAGCGCCTGCTGGTCAAGAACGGCAGGCCCGACCGCGCCGCCTCGACCGAGGACGCTGGTTTTGGCCTGCGCGTCCTGGCCGGCGGCGCCTGGGGGTTCGCCGCCAGCGCCGCGTTCACCCCAGAGGCCGCCGCCGAGACGGTGGATCGCGCCCTGGCCCTCGCCCGAGCCAGCGCCCAGGTCCGCGCTGAACCGCTGGCCCTGCCCGGCCGGCCCGCCCAGGTGGGCGCCTACGCCACCGACCCCGCCCAGGACCCCTTCGCCGTGCCCTTGGAGACGCGCCTGGACCTGCTCGTCGCCTGCTCCGAGGCGATGCAGCGCCGGCCCGCCGTGCGCGTGGCCCAAACCCACACGAACGCCTTCCGCGAGCAAAAGTGGTTCGTCTCCAGCGAGGGCAGCCGCCTGGAGCAGACGGTGGTCGAGTGCGGCGGCGGCGTGGCGGCCACGGCCGTGGGCGACGACGGCGTGTTCCAGCGCCGCAGCTTTGCCGACCAGGCCCAGGCCGGCTACGAATTCCTCACCGAGCTGGACCTGCCGGCCCAGGCCGAGCGCTGCGCCGACGAGGCGGAGGCCCTCATCCGCGCCCCGGTCTGTCCCACGGGCGAGCGGACCGTCATCCTGGGCAGCGCCTTGCTCGCCCTGCAGGTGCACGAGAGCTGCGGCCATCCCATCGAGCTGGACCGGGTGCTGGGCAGCGAGGCGTCTTTCGCCGGCACCAGCTTTTTGACCATCGACCAGCTCGGCGTGCTACAATACGGCTCGCCGGCGGTCACCATCGTGGCCGACGCGACGCTGCCCCGGGGCCTGGGCTCCTTCGGCTGGGACGACGAGGGCTCGCCCGCCGAGCGCTTTCCTGTGGTGGACGAGGGCCGCTTTGTCAACTATCTCACCTCGCGCGAGACGGCCTGGTGGCTGGCCAACCACTATGCGCGCACGACGCCGGTGCCGCCCCTGCCCTTTAGCAACGGGGCGATGCGCGCCGATGGCTGGGGCAAGGTGCCCCTCATCCGCATGACCAACGTCAGCCTGGAGCCGGGCGGCTGGGCGCTGGACGACCTCATCGCCGCCACCGATGACGGCCTCCTGCTCGACACGCCCAAGAGCTGGAGCCTGGACGACAAGCGACTGAACTTTCACTTTGGCGCCGAGGTGGCCTACGAGATCAAGGACGGCAAGCTGGGCCGCCTGCTGCGCGACGCCAGCTACACCGACATGACCCCCCGCTTCTGGAACAGTTGCGACGCGGTGTGCAACGCCGACCACTGGCGCCTGTGGGGCATCCCCAGTTGCGCCAAGGGCGAGCCAATGCAGATCGCCCACGTGGGCCACGGCGCCGCCCCGGCCCGCTTTCAGGGGGTGCCGGTCCGCGGCGAGGGATAGGCTGTCAGGCCAGCCGCTGGTCGCAGCGTCCGCGATGGCCGCACCCCCGGCAGCGGGCCGGCTCGTCGTGGCTGCGATCCACGCTGCGCCTGTGGCCGTCGCGGCGGAGGGCATCGAGGGCGTCCAGCAACTCGGCGCGGAGGGCGGGGGTGTAGTCGATCTCGAAGGCCCGGTCGTCGTATTTGACGAGGCCGTAGGGCGGCCGGCGGCCGTCTTGTTCCTCGACCAGCAGGCAGTAGGCGGCCAGTTGCAACACGTGGGCCTCGTAGGGCTGGCTCGGCGCCCGCCCCGACTTGACCTCGACGGGCACGACGCCCTCTCGGACGCGGACCAGGTAGTCGGGCCGGCCGGTGAGCCGGTAGCGGTTGGAGAAAAGCGGCCGCTCGACGCGGTTCCACGCCCCGGTGTCCACGTAGGTTACGCGGCCCACCGGCAGCCCGGTCTCCTGCCTCGCCGCCCCCGAGCGCGCCAGCAGCCACAGCCCCAGCCCGCCCAGCGCGACGGCGGCGAGCAGCAGCCAGCCCATCGCTCAATTCCCCAAGCTCAGCAGCAGCCAGGCGACCAGGGCCAAGGCCGCCAGGAGCAGCAGCGCCACGGCCACCCGTCGCAGCAGGTGATACCCCGCCACCGCCCGCCCGTGCCGCCGATGCCGGGCCTCGCCCCGCTCCATCGCCGCCACGTTGGCCGAGCGGTAGCCCTTGACCCGGCTGTACCACCAGGCCCGAGCGCAAAACGCGTACTGGCCGACCTCGCTGGCGCGGATGACGTCGTCCGGTTGGCTCACGCTTACCTCAAGCCAGATACCTGGTATCGGGTATCAGGCTCCCGATTCCCCGGTTCCTGATACCCGATTTCCCGATTCCCCAAGACCCACGCGCTCCTCAAACTCCCGCAGCGCCTCGCGCATCATCTCCTGGCGAAAAGCCGTGGTCAGATCGCCCCGGGTGCGATGGACGACGCCGCGCAGCATGTCGGTGGTGCGGCGCAGCCCGCCGGTGATGGCGTCGGGAAAATCGACGGTCATGAGCTGGCTGTAGACCTCGTCCATGATGGTCAGCATCTGCTCGGCGCGTTCCAGCCGGTTCTGGCGCATCAGGTCGAGGCTGTGGCGGCGCATCTCGCTGGCCGCCTCGGCCACGCCCTTGAGGTAGGCCGCCGGCTCGACGCCCAGCTCGGCCGGGGTGGGCAGGTCGCCGCCGGTGATAAAGGCATAGACCGTCCGGGCCTCGACGTATTCCTTGAGGGCGTCCTGGGTGTAGCCGGCGTGGTACAGGTCGGGGTAGCCGTCCAGGTCGGCGACCAACTCGCGGGCCGCCTTGCCCGCCGTGGCGAGCAGGTCCTGCGATTGCGCAAAGTCCGCGCGGTGGGCGGCCCGGATGGCGTTGGCGCAGTGGCGGATCAGCGTCCGCGAGCGGCGCAGCGCCTCGTCGCGCACGGCGTTTTTGGCCTCAAACTCGGCGCGGATCTCCTCGACGATGCTCTCCAGTTCGTCCATGTGGGCTCCTTCTACCGCCGGCGGCGGCGGCCACCGCCACGGCGCCCCTTCTTTTGCCTGCGCGAGCCGGCCTTGGCCGCCCTTTCTTCGAGGTGGGCCGGCGGATTGTGCAGCGTCTGCTGGTAATAGTCGTCCAGCAGCATGGTCAGCAGGGACAGGCCCTCGTCGCTCTCGCTGAGCTCGTGGACCAGGGGCTCAAAGCGCGCCATGCGCTCGATCTTGAGCTTGTCGCGGTCGCGCAGGCGGGCCTCCAGCAGCGCCGTCACCCGCTCGGCGACGATGGCGGCCACGTCCTCGTCGCTGGGCAGCGGCCACTCCTCCATCTCGATGCCGTAGCGCTTGACGATGCGCTCCAGCTCCATCTTTTCCATGACGTCCACCAGCGAGATGGCCACGCCGCCGCCGCCGGCCCGGCCCACCCGCCCGGCGCGGTGGATGTAGAGCTCCAGGTTCTCCGGCGGCTCGTAGATGATGACGTGGGACAGATCGGGCAGGTCGATGCCCCGGGCGGCCACGTCGGTGGCGACGAGGAAGCGGAGTTGTCCCTTGCGGGTGCGGGCCATGATCTTTTCCCGGGCCTTTTGCGTCAGGTCGGAGCTGATCTCGTCGGCGTCGTAGCCGAATCGCTGCAAGACGGCCGTGACGTAGCCCACGCGAGCCTTGGTGTTGCAAAAGATCAGGGCCGCGTCGGGGTTCTCGACCTCGATGACGCGCACCAGGCTGCGGTCCTTGTCCATGCGCGGCACGACATAGTAGACGTGGTCCACGTCGGTCACGTGGACGTGGTCGCGGCTCAGGCTGAGGAACTGGGGCTCGTGCAGGAAGGCGTTGGCCAGCCGCTGCACGCGCGAGGGAAAGGTGGCCGAAAACATGGCGCCCTGGACCCGCCGCGAGGGCAGGTGGCGTTGGACGGCCCGCATGTCGGGGTAGAAGCCCATGGACAACATGCGGTCGGCCTCGTCAAAGACCAGGAGCTTGAGGTGCTTGAGCGACAGGTTGCGCTTGAGCAGGTGATCGAGGATGCGGCCCGGCGTGCCCACCACCAGATGGGCGCCCTGGCGAAAGCCCCGGATCTGCGGGCCGTAGGCCACCCCGCCATAGACGACGACGGTGCGCATCCCGGTATCGCCGGCCAGGATCTCGGCTTGCTCGGCCACCTGCCGGGCCAGCTCGCGCGTGGGCGCCAGCACTAGGGCCTGGCAGACGTCGCGTTTGGGATCGACCATGTCGAGGATGGGCAGCAAAAAGGCCCCCGTCTTGCCGCTGCCGGTGCGCGATTGGACCATCAGGTCCTGGCCGGCCATCAGGTACGGGATGGCCTGGGCCTGCACCGGCATCAGGCCGAACCAGTTGGCCCGGCCCGCTGCCTGGCGCAGCGGCTGGGGCAAGTCGGCGATCTTGATCTCGGGTAGCGGCTTCTCCGGCTGGACGACATGGGTGTTTTCAGTTGGCTCGCTAGACATCTTTACCTGCTTTCGGAGTAATCTCCTAAACTCTTGATTTCATAGCCATACGCTGAAATGGCCTGGGCGGTCACTGGTACTGCTTGCAATGTGGGGGGAACAAGAACTGCCAGAAAATAGTCTCTAATAATGGCAGAAGTTGTTGGGATCTTGATCCATGAAGGTTTATTGACTTGTTACGAATTGAATGAAATCTCTGGTCTTCTGTTTTGAAGTGAATGAACCTTCCACACGATCTCCGTTGGAAAAAGATACCACAATTCAGAACTTTCATAGATGGAATGCTTATCCAAGAAGTCCATGGCACTTTCAGTTGTAAAGAACTCGTAACCGTTCAGGTGGGGTTATGATTGGACACGGATTAAACGGATTTACACGGATTCACGCTGGCGAAATTGGTTGGCATTCCGTCGCGAGTAGCTAAAATCCGTGGAATCCGCGTGAATCCGCGTCCAATTCAAGATCCCCCTGAACGCTTACGATATGGCTTCATGATCGATTCGATCAGGTTCCCAACGATTTGTCCAAATTTGTGAGATGGTGATTCAGCCATAAACCTTAGCCTTCAATCCAGAGTCTACCTTCTTTTAGAGGCACCCGGTGCTTTCGATTCTTCCACTTGACGTTGCGATCACGTATCTTTTCAAATCTATAACCAAGAAACCCCGATGCTACAGCCAATTCCCCGAGCCACTCATCGACATTCAAGTAAATGCCATAGGGTGCAGAATCACCTACGACGAAACAGAGTTCGGAACCACTTCGACAGAGTCGCCTGAGCGACCGGAATACGTGGGCCATGTCTGTAAAATATGCGGCCGCCATCGTATGATAGTTCTTTCTTCCGCCTCGAGTCAATCGGACTTTTGCTAAGG
>CAYLZO010000233.1:0-8193 GCA_964387775.1 uncultured Anaerolineaceae bacterium | reverse complement strand
TATTGGATATTGGCGAATTCTGACCGTGCTCATTGGCGGACACAGATTTTCACAGATGAACACAGATTTGGTCCAAGGCTCGGCTAGACAATCTGTGAAAATCTGTGTGAATCTGTGTCCTTGATCCTTACCGCTCAAAATTCGCCAGACTCCAGCATTATATTAGAATTTCTTTGGTGCATATGTAGATTATACCACAGAGGGACCGTAAGGGCCAATTCCCAGCCCGGCGTCCGATGCGATGTCGTGCTTCGATCTTGACACGTCTGTGACTGGTGGTACAATAGGCGCGAGAACCGGGCTGCAAAATGATGCGCCCGCTGGTCGTCAGGAGGTTCTAGACTATGTCTACGGAAGAAACGGTGGAGCAATCCGCCGTTGAAGTTTCTGAGGAGAAAAAGGCCCGTCCCTCCCGGCCCCGGGGCCACGTCACCCTCTTTGGCACGTGGTGCAAGGGCTGCGGCATCTGCATCGAGTTCTGCCCCCAGGGTGTGTTCGAAGCCAACGGCCTGGGCCGGCCGGTGGTCGCCCACCCGGAGCTGTGCACGGCCTGCCACTGGTGCGACAGCCACTGCCCCGACCTGGCCATCACCGTCCGCCGGCTGGAGCCGGAGGAGGTCGAGGAGCTGGAGGAGCTGACCGGCCTGGCCGAAAAGGGCGCTTTGCCTGCCGGGGAGGACCTGTGAGCCCAGAATCCAAGGATCGAAAAGCAAAGGTCGAGTTCACCCAGGGCAACCGGGCGGCGGCCCTGGGCGCCCTGGCGGCCGGCTGCCGATTCTTTGCCGGTTATCCCATCACGCCCTCCACCGAGATCGCCGAGGTCATGGCCCGCGAGCTGCCCAAGCTGGGCGGCAAGTTCATCCAGATGGAGGACGAGATCGCCAGCATCGCGGCCGTCATCGGCGCGTCGGTGGGCGGGCTGAAGGCGATGACGGCCACCAGCGGCCCCGGCTTTTCGCTGATGCAGGAGAACATTGGCTACGCCGCCACGGCCGAGATCCCGTGCGTCGTGGTCAACGTCATGCGGGCCGGTCCCAGCACCGGGCTGCCCACCAACCCGGCCCAGGGCGACGTGATGCAGGCCCGCTGGGGCACCCACGGCGACCATCCCATCATCGCTCTGGCCCCGGCGTCGGTGCGCGAATCCTTTGACCTGACGGTCAAGGCCTTTAACTTTGCCGAAAAGTTCCGCACGCCGGTCTTTGTCATGATGGACGAGGTGGTGGGCCACATGCGCGAGAAGGTGGCCTTGCCCCGGATCGAGCGCGTGGCGGAGGGCGCCGAGCCGCCGGTCGAAATCGTCAACCGCGAGATGCCCACCGTGCCGCCCGAGTGGTACGAGCCCTTTGGCAACTCGCCGTCGGACGTGCCGCCGTTGGCGCCCTTTGGCGAGGGCTATCGCTATCACATCACCGGCCTGATCCACGACCCCCGGGGTTTTCCCACCAGCCGCCTGGACGAGGTCCAGCGCTGGCTGGAGCGGATCTTTCGCAAGATCGACCGCCACCGCGACGAGATTTGTCTCTGGGACGAGGACGGTGTGGAAGACGCCCGAGTGCTGGTCATCGCCTACGGCTCGACGGCCCGCTCGGCGCGGCAGGCGATCAAGATCGCGCGGGCGCGCTACGGGCGCAAGGTGGGCCTGCTGCGGCTCAAGACCCTGTGGCCCTTCCCCGAGGAGGCGGTCGAGGGGGCGGCGGAGCACGTGCAGCGCGTCATCGTCGCCGAGATGAACCTGGGCCAGATGGCTTTGGAGGTGGAGCGCATCGTCGGCCGCCAGAAGGTCCTGCGCGTGGGTCGCGCCGACGGCCAGATCGTCACCCCCGACCAGATCGTCGACGCCATGCGCGCGCCCCAGGCCGCTCGACGGCCCGCGCCGACTCGACGATGAACAAGGTTTTTTGGACACGGATTGCACGGATCTAACGGATTTTTATCCGTGGCATCCGTGGAATCCGTGTCCGATTCCGATTTGGAGATTGGTATGGAACGACACGATCAGGGGACGTACGAATATCTGCGCCATCACAAGCGCTTTCCGCACCTGTGGTGTGCGGGCTGTGGCATCGGCATTGTCATGGGCAGCATCATGCGCGCCGTGCAAGATCTGGCGCTGAACCAGGACGACGTGGCGATTATCTCGGGCATCGGCTGCACCGGGCGGATGCCGGTCTATATGGATTTCAACACGATGCACACCACCCACGGCCGGGCGCTGGCCTTTGCCACCGGCCTGAAGCTGGCCCGGCCCGAGATGGAGGTCATCGTCGTCATGGGCGACGGCGACGCGCTGGCCATCGGCGGCAACCACTTTATCCACGCCGCCCGGCGCAACATCGACATGACGGCCATCGTGGTCAACAACAACATCTATGGCATGACGGGCGGCCAGTCGTCGCCGACGACGCCGCTGGATCGATTCTCCTCGACGGCGCCCTACGGCCACATCGAGCCGGCCTTTCCCATCACCGACCTGGCCGTGGCCGCCGGCGCCTCCTTTGTGGCCCGCAGCACGGTCTATCACGTCACCGAGCTGGACCGCCTGATCCAGCGGGCCGTGGACAAGAAGGGGTTCTCGGTGGTCGAGGCGGTGAGCTACTGCCACACCACCTTTGGCCGGGCGAACAAGATCAAGTCGCCCATCGCCATGATGCGCCTGTTGAAGGAGAACAGCCTGCCGCGAGCGGCGGCGGAAAAGCTCGGCGACGGGGTAGCGCCCGAGCAGATCGTGCGCGGCGTCTTTCGCGACGAGGACCTGCCCGAGTTCACCGAGCTCTACGACCAGGTCATCGAGCGGGCCCACGGCTCGCCGCCACCCCGCAAGCGCAAGGTGCGGCGGGGTTGGGTCTAGGAGCTTTGTCACCGCGAGGAGCCCGCAGGACGACGAAGCGGTCCCCAGCTATGCGTAGGAGACTGCTTCGTCGCTAACGCTCCTCGCAGTGACAGCATTCGGATTTTGGATTGAGGGTGGGGCATGGACACACAACGAAAGCGGGCGCAAGAGGCGCTCGAAGATCGATACGAGATCCGGCTGGCGGGTGAGGGCGGGCAGGGCATGATCCTGGCCGGCGTCATCCTGGCCGAGGCGGCGGCCGTGCACGATGGCCTGAACGCCGTGCAGACGCAGAGCTACGGCCCCGAAGCCCGGGGCGGGGCCAGCCGGTCGGAGGTGGTGGTCGCCCGGGGCGAGATCGACTATCCCAAAGTGATGAACGCCGACCTGCTGCTGTGCATGAGCCAGGAAGCGTGCGACAAGTTTTACACCCAGGTCAAGGACGAAGGATGCATCGTCGTCGACGCCAGCAACGTCGGCCGCGTGCCGACCCATCGGGCCATCGCCGTGCCCATCACCCAGATCGCCGAGGAGGCGACCGGCCGGCGCATCACGGCCAGCATCGTGGCCCTCGGGCTGGTTAGTGGGCTGACGGGCGTGGTCTCTCGGGAGGCGCTGGAAAAGACGGTGGCGATCCGCGTGCCGGCGGGCACGGAGGAGATTAACGTCCAGGCCCTTGGCGCCGGTCTGGCCGAAGCCGAGCAGTTATTGCGCGAGAGCGGCGAGCCGATCTGTGCTTGAAGGAATGTTGGCAGAGTGAGGGGCGTTTAGCCGGCGGCCTCGCCGCGAAGGCGAGCCAGTTCGGCGCGCAGGCGAGCCACCTCGGATTCGGCTCGCCGGACGCGGTCCCAGGCTTCGTCGGGCCTGAGCGGAAGCTGCCCAGTGGCCGGGTCGGCCAGGCGTAGCTGCCCATCCCGGACGTGTAACTCCAGGCCCAACACCCGGCTGGGCAAGCGTAGTTCCCCATCTGGCGCCCGCTCTGGGATGAGAGGCGCGTAGTAGCCTTCTTGCAACCAGAAGCCCATCAGCGGCGGCTCCAGGTATTCGTCCAGCGGGTCGAAGAGAAAATACTCCTGGACGCCCAGGCCCTCGTACAGAACCCGCTTGTCGCGCAGGTCATCCTGGCGGGTGCTGCGCGAGGTCAGTTCAAAGACCACGTCGGGCACCTTGCCCTCGACCCAGGTTTTGTACGTGCGCCGCTCCCCCTTGGGGATGCCCAACACGACGAACACGTCGGGGGCTACCACCTGGTGTGGATCGCCCTCCACGTAGTAGAGCATCATGTTGGCGCCCACGTACACCTGGGCATCGTCGCGAAAATGGGTCTCCAGGGCAAAGCGCAGGCCGGTAAACTCGCGGTAGTGGACGTCTGTTTCGACCATTGGCTGTCCATCCGATTCCGGATATTCGATTTCGACCGGTTTCAGCGCCGGGGGCGCTTGCACATCCATACTCGACATGCTCGTCCTCTCTTTCAGTCCCCATTATACCCTCGATCGACCATCGTGTCAATGGAGTTGCATCCAAAACCCGATCGGACGTTTTGCTTCCTGTCCTTTCTCGTGATACAATGACCTCAACATTGTCAAATGGAGGGCGGGAACGTGGATATGGAAGAACAGGTCATCGCCTGGCTGGCAGAGCAGGACGTTCGGGCCTACCTGGTCGGCGGCTGCGTGCGGGACCGGGTGCTGGGCCGGCCCACCCACGACCTGGACGTGGCCGTGGACGGCGACGGCCTGCGCCTGGCCCGCCGCCTGGCGGATGAATTCGGCGGCGCCTACTATCCCCTCGACGTGGAGCGAGGCACCGGCCGGGCCGTCCTGGAGGACGAGACGGGCCGCTTCGAGGTGGACGTGGCTCAGTTTAGGGGCAATACGCGCACAGAAGACGGCCCGTCTGAGCTTGTCAAAGATGGTCAATCTGAGCTTGTCAAAGATGGTCAATCTGAGCTTGTCGAAGATTTGGCCGACCGCGATTTCACGGTCAACGCCCTGGCCGCCGACGTGCGCGCACCGGACGAGATCATCGACCACCACGGCGGCCTGGAGGATCTGCGAGCGCGCCTCCTTCGCCCCGTCTCCGAGTCGGCCATCCACGACGACCCGCTCCGCGCCCTGCGGGCCTTTCGCCAGGCCGCCGAGCTCGACTTCTGCCTGGCGCCCGAGACCGAGCGCCTCATCCGCCGCGACGGGGCCGGCCTGATCCGCGTCTCGGCCGAGCGGGTCCGCGACGAGCTGGCCCGCCTGCTGGCCCTGCCCCACGCCGCTTCCTCCCTGCGCCGCATGGACGACCTGGGCCTGCTCACCGTCGTCCTGCCCGAGCTGGAACCCCTCCGCGACCTGGCCCAGCCGCCCCCCCACCACCTGCCCGCCCTGGCCCACTCGCTGGCGACCGTGGAGCAGTTGGAGGCCCTGCTGCGCGAATTGCAGGCGGGAATCGGGAATCAGGTATCAGGTATCAGGTATCAGGTACCAGGTATCCGGGAACCGGGTACCCGATACCCGATACCCGATACCCGATACCTCGACTCTCTGCGCCCCTTCGCCAGGCAGATCCACGCCCACCTGGCCGAACCCCTCGGCGGCGAGCGCCCCCGGCGGGTGACGCTCAAGCTGGCGGCGTTGCTGCACGATACGGGCAAGCCGGCGACGCGGACGGTGGAGGCCAGCCCTGAGCCAGGTCGAAGGGAGGGGCGCATCCGCTTTCTGGGGCACGAGACGGAGAGTGCAAAACACACGGGGGCGGCGATGCAGCGCCTGCGTTTCAACCGCGCCGAGGTGCGGGTGGCCAAGACCCTCGTCCGGCATCACATGCGGCCCCTGCTGTTGGCGGATCAAGAACGCGTGTCGTCGCGGGCCGTCTATCGTTTCTTTCGCGATACGGGCGATGCCGGGGTGGACGTCCTGCTCCACGCCCTGGCCGACCACCGGGCCACCTACGCGCCCGGTGCAGCGGACGACCGTTGGCCGCGCCTGATAGCGCTGGCGGCCCGGATGCTGACCGATTACTACGACCGGGCCGAGGAGCGGGTCGCCCCGCCGCCGCTGCTGACCGGCCACGACCTGCTGCGCGAGTTCGACCTGGAGCCCGGCCCCCAGATCGGCGAGCTGCTGGAGGCCGTGCGCGAGGCGCAGGTCAGCGGGGAGGTGGGCAGCCGCGAGGGTGCGCTGGCCCTGGTCCGTGACAAGCTGGCCCAATCTCTGAGATTGGACCCGTCTTGACTCAAGTCTCCCGGCCCAGCAGCGACGCCGCCAATTCGCGCAACGCGGATTGGGCGGCGTTTTCGATTCCAGAGGAATGCCTTGGGCGCCCGGTCTCGTCTAGGCTCTCGATGGCCTGGCGATAGTAGGTCTCGGCTACCCGTCCGGCGTAGGCCCGGGCGCCTGTCCGCTCCAGGAGGGCCAGGGTGGCCTGGATGCCGTCCTCGTCGAGGGCGCCCTCCCGGCTGTAGAGGTCGATCAACTCCCAGGCCGAGAAGCGCTCCTCGGGGTGGTTGAGCACATAGACCACCGGCAGCGTCTTTTTTTTGTCGCGGATATCGGTCGCCGCCGACTTGCCGGTTACCGCCGGGTCGCCCCAGGTGCCCAGGATGTCGTCCTGGATCTGGAAGGCCAGGCCCAGGTTCTCGCCAAAGCGGCGGTAGCGGTCGGCCTGCTCGGCGTCGGCTCCGGCGACGATGGCACCCAGTTGGGCCGAGGTGGCCAGCAGCGCCGCCGTCTTGTGGCGGATCATCCACAGGTACTGCCCCAGGTCCACGTCCAGCCGGTCCTCGAAAGTCATGTCGAAATACTGCCCCTCGCACAGCGCCAGGCAGGCCCGGTCGAGGGCCAGCGTGGCGGCCTGGACACGGTCCAGCGCCACGTCCCGCTCGGCCAGGCGATGGAGGGCCAGCCGGGCCAGGACGAACAGCCCATCGCCGACGTTGATGGCGTGGGGCGCGCCCCAGATGTCCCAGACAGCGCGGCGGCCGCGGCGGTAGTGGCTGCTGTCCTGGATGTCGTCGTGGACCAGGGAAAAGTTGTGGACCAGCTCGACGGCGGCGGCGGCGGGCAGGGCCTGCGCCGGATCGCCGCCGCCGGCCTCGGCAGCCAGGAGGGTCAGCATGGGGCGCAGGCGCTTGCCGCCCTTGACGTCTACGGGGCGCAGCGCCTCGTCCAGCCAGCCCAGGTGGTAGCGCATCATGCCATAGTAGACGTCCAGGCTGGGTTGCGCGGGCTGAACGATGACTTGCAGCTCGTCCTCGATTTGGGGCAGGAAACGGTCAAAGGCGGCGGTAAGGCTCATCGGTCGGCTCCTTCACTCGATCCGTTGCAGGGTGGGTGTGCCCTTTAGGGCTGCGATGGTGGTCAGCCCCAGGCAAAACATGGCGGTTCTGAGCGCGTCGCCCAGCTCGGCGGCCAGGTCGGCCACGTCCCGGGCCGAGACGTCGGCTGCTTTCAGAAACGGCCCGGCCAGGCCGCCCAGGTCGGCGCCCAGGGCCAGGACCTTGGCCAGGTCCAGGCCGCTCCGCAGGCCGCCGCTGGCGACGACGGGGGTGTCGGGCAGGGCGGCCCGCACCTGGACCAGGGCCTCGGCGGTGGGGATGCCCCAGTCGGCAAAGGCGGCGCCCAGGCGGCGCAGGCGCTCGGTGGGGGCGCGATGCATCTCCACCTGGCTCCACGAGGTGCCGCCGGCGCCGGCCACGTCGATGGCGGCCACGCCGGCGCCGGCCAGCCGGCGGGCCACGCCGGCCGAGAGGCCCCAGCCGACCTCCTTGGCGATGACGGGCACGTCGAGTGCCCGGCACACCGCCTCGATCTTGGGCAGGAGCCCGCGCCAGTCGGTGTCGCCATCCGCTTGGAGGGCTTCCTGCAGGGGGTTGAGGTGCAGGATCAGCGCGTCGGCCTCGACCAGGTCTACGGCCCGCTGGCACTCGGCCGGGCCGTAGCCGGTGTTGAGTTGGGCGGCGCCCAGGTTGGCAAAGAGCGGGACGTCGGGGGCCAGGTGGCGGACGCGAAAGGTGTCGGCCAGGGCGGGGTCCTCGACGGCGGCGCGCAGCGAGCCCAGCCCCATGGCGATGCCGGCCGCCTGCGCCCCCTCGGCCAGGTGGTGGTTGATGCGCCGGGCCTCGGCCGTGCCGCCCGTCATCGACGAGATGAGCAGGGGCAGGCGCAGGCGTTTGCCCAAAAAGTGGGTCGTCGTATCCACGCCTTCGAGGGCGATCTCGGGCAGGGCATTGTGGACAAAGCGATAGTGCTCCAGGCCGGTGGCGAGCCGGGGAAAGTCGACGTCTTTGTCAAGGTTGATGTGCAAGTGCTGTGACTTGCGTTGTTCGAGCATCCTTCGACTCCGCTCAGGACAGGTCCTTCGACTCCGCT
>CAYLZO010000232.1:0-8242 GCA_964387775.1 uncultured Anaerolineaceae bacterium | reverse complement strand
GGGGCAACGAGACCGCGGCCAACGACGTCGTGGACGAGATCGAGGCGAACGTCGGCCAGGCTATCGCCGTCCAGGCCGACGTGAGCGACGTCGCCCAGGCCCAGGCGCTCATAGACGCGGCCAAGGCCGAGTTCGGGCGCATCGACGTCCTGGTCAACAACGCGGGCACCACGCGCGACACGCTCATCATGCGCATGAGTGAGGAAGACTGGGACATTGTCATCGATACGAACCTGAAAGGCACCTTCAACTGCATCAAGGCCGTGAGCCGGCAGATGATGCGCCAGCGCTACGGGCGGATCGTCAACGTCACCTCGGTGGCCGGACTGGCGGGCAACGCCGGTCAGGCCAACTATGCCTCGGCCAAGGCCGGGATCGTGGGCCTGACCAAGACCGTGGCCAAGGAGCTCGGCTCGCGGGGCATCACGTGCAACGCCGTGGCCCCCGGCTTCGTGCCCACAGACCTGACCGCCTCGCTGCCCGAAAACCTGGTCCAGGAAGCCGTCAAGCGGACGCCCCTGGGCCGCATGGGCACGCCGGAGGACATGGCTGCGGCGGTCGTTTTCCTGGCCTCGGACGACGCAGCGTTTATCACCGGGCAAGTGCTGGCCGTCGACGGCGGCCTGGCCATGGCCTGAGGGGGGAACCCGTGGAGAAAAAGCTCGGCAAGGTCACGATCGCGCCGAACGTGCTGGTCACCATTGTGCAAAAGACGGCCGATTCGGTGCCGGGGATCGCCCAGTTGTACGAGAGCGTGCCCGGCGTCAAACGCTGGCTGGGCCTGCACAGGGCATCGCCGCAGACGACGGTCAGCCGGGGCGTCGAGGTCAGTGTGGTGGACGATCAAGTCGGCGTGGACGTCTATTTGGTCGCCAAGCGGAACGTCGACCTGCTGCAAATGGGGCGCGAGCTTCAGAACCGGGTCACCCGGGCCATCGAGGACATCGTCGGCATGCCGGTGCGGGAAGTGAACGTCCACATCGAAGACGTGGCTACCGAACTCTCGGCGGCCAGGGACAAGCAAAAGGACAGCGGATGAAAGCTCGCCACCGGGCCAGGATCGCGGCACTTCAGGCGCTCTACGAAATAGACTGTGCCGGACACGCGCCAGCCGTGGTCGTTGACCGGCTGTCCAACGAGAGCAATCTGCCAGATGCTGCCCTGGACTTTGCCCAAGAATTGACCAAAGGGGCTACCACGAACCAGGAACGGCTCGATAACCTGATCCAGCGCTATGCGCCCGAGTGGCCCGTGGACCAGATCGCCATCATCGACCGCAACATCCTCCGCATTGCCATCTACGAACTCGTCCTGGACCAGGACACGCCGGTCAAGGTGGTGATCAACGAAGCCGTAGAGCTGGCAAAGACGTTCGGCAGCGACAGTTCGGGGCGGTTTGTCAACGGTGTATTGGGCACACTGGTTGCCAAGGAAGCGAATGCGATCAAGCGATGAACATCTTTAGCAACATTGGCATCACCGAACTGATCGTGATCTTGCTGTTGGCCCTGCTCGTCGTCGGGCCGGAGCGCTTGCCCGAACTGGCCCGGCAACTGGGCAAGACCCTGCGCGACCTCCGCACGGCTTACGACAACTTGACCCGCGAGATCGGCCCCGAGTTGATGTCGATCCAGGAGACCACCCGAGAGCTGCGCGAGTCGGTGGATTCGGTCCGCTCCATCCCGCAGGAGGCCGTCAAGTCAGCCCTCAAGGCATCGGAACTGGACGAAACGGTCGAAGAGCTGAAGGGGATGACCGAAAGCCTCGAAGAAGCCGGCAAGACTATCGCCAGCACGCGGCAGATGGTCAGCAAACCGATAGACGCCGCCGTCCGGGCCGCTCAAGATGCGCTGCAACCCACGTCCCCCCTGGATCAAGTGGTCGAACCACAGGCCGGGGAAGAGATCGAGGAAAGAGAAGCAAAGGAGCCGGGTGAGGTCGTGCCACCGAAGCCCGAACCGGCCCGAGATGTCCTGAAAGAGCCCCTCACCGAAGAGCAAGGGCGAGAAGAGCCGGAAGCCGAGACACCCGGCGGCACAACAGCAGAGATTGACAATGGCTGAGGCAAAGACGGCGTCGGAGAGCGCCCAAAATACCAAAGAGACCATCATGCCGCTCATGGAGCACCTGAGGGAGCTCCGCACGCGGCTGATCCGGGCTTTTATCGCCCTGTTCATCACCACGGCCATCAGCTTTGCCTTTGCCAAGCAAGCGTTCGTCGTCCTCATGGTCCCCCTGGGTGAGAATGCCACGCTCCAGGCGCTCAAGCCCACCGAGTCGCTGGGCAACTATATGAAAGTCGCCCTGCTCTGTGGCATCCTCTTGGCCATGCCCTTCATCGTCTACCAAATCGGCCGGTTCATCGCGCCGGGGCTGACCAAAAAGGAACGCCGCTATCTTTTTGTGCTGGTCCCGGGCGCCACCCTTTGCTTTGTGGTCGGCGTCGCCTTTGCCTATTTCGTGATGCTCCCGGCGGCGATCCCCTTTCTTCAGGGATTTCTGGCCGATATTATCCAGCAGGACTGGGCCGTTGGCGAGTACCTGTCCTTCGTCACGTCGCTCTTGTTCTGGATCGGCGTGTCGTTCGAGCTGCCGCTTTTTATCTATTTCCTGGCCAAGCTGGGCATCCTCGACGCCGAGACCCTGATGAAGAATTTCAAGTACGCCGTCGTCATCATCGCCGTCCTGGCCGCCGTCATCACCCCGACGGTGGACCCGCTGAACATGATCCTGGTGATGGGTCCTCTGATCCTGCTCTATTTGCTGGGCGTGCTCCTGGCCAAGATCGCGTAAGTCAAGGTTGAGGGTTAAGGTTGAGGCTGAGGGTCAAGGTTGAGGCTGAGGCCAAACGTTCTCAACCTCAACCTCAACCCTTAACCTAAAAGAGGGTGCCCCTACACCCGCATCATACGGCAAACAACACAAAAGACAAGTCAAGGAGGAGTCGAATTATGTCACGCATCCGTGTGATCATCATGGGCGCCGCCGGGCGCGATTTTCACAACTTTAACACATTCTTTCGCGATCGCGAGAGATACGATGTAGTGGCCTTTACCGCCACCCAGATCCCAAACATCGAGGGGCGGGTCTATCCTGCCGAGTTGGCCGGCAGCCTCTATCCCGAGGGCATCCCCATCCATCCCGAAGAGAACCTGGTGGACCTCATCAAAGAGCACACCATCAGCCAGGTGGTGTTTTCCTACTCGGACGTGTCGCACGAGTACGTCATGCACAAGGCTTCGCAGGTGCTGGCGGCCAGCGCCGATTTCCGGCTGCTGGGCACCCGCCACACCATGCTCAAAAGCAGCAAGCCGGTGGTCGCCGTCTGTGCCGTGCGCACCGGCAGCGGCAAGAGCCAGACCACGCGCCACGTCTGTGACGCCCTGCAAAAGCTGGGCCACAAGGTCGTCGCCATCCGCCACCCTATGCCCTACGGTGACCTGGTGGCCCAAAAAGTCCAGCGCTTTGCCAATTACGACGACCTGGACCGCCACGACTGCACTATCGAAGAGCGCGAGGAGTACGAGCCCCACATCGACCGGGGGGTGGTGGTTTACGCCGGCGTGGACTATGAGGCCATCCTGCGCGAAGCCGAGAAGGAGGCCGACGTCATTGTCTGGGACGGCGGCAACAACGACCTGCCCTTCTACCAGCCCGACCTGCACATCACCGTGGCCGATCCGCACCGGCCTGGCCACGAGCTGACCTACTACCCCGGCGAGAGCAACTTGCGCGCTGCCGACGTGGTGGTGCTGAACAAGATCGACACCGCCGACCTGGCCGGCATCGCCCAGGTACGCGACAACGTGCGCTCGGTCAACCCCGGCGCGACCATCGTCGAGGCGGCCTCGCCCATTTTCGTCGACGACGCGGCGGCCATCGCCGACAAGCGGGTACTGGTCGTGGAGGACGGCCCGACGCTGACCCATGGCGAGATGGCCTACGGCGCGGGTTACGTGGCCGCCCAGCGCTTTGGCGCCGCCGAGATCGTCGATCCGCGCCCCTACGCCGTCGGCTCTATCGCCGAGACGTTCGGGAAATACCCGACGACGGGCGCAGTGCTGCCGGCCATGGGCTACGGCGAGGAACAGATCTGTGACCTGGAAAAGACCATCAACGCGACACCGGTCGATCTGGTCATCATCGGCACGCCCATCGACCTGCGGCGCGTAGTGGACATCCAGCATCCGGCCGACCGGGTGCGCTACGAACTCCAGGTCATCGGCAAGCCGACGCTGGAAGAGATTCTGGCGGGCAGGTTCGGCAAATAGCTGAAACCACAGGCGGGATACTCGGTATCCCGCCTGTCTCTTTATGAACGAGTTTACAACGGGGCGATTTTGGTGTAGAATAGAATAGTAGATTGCTGCTTGCGAAAGGGGCTGCCATGCCGACAGTGCTACGGGTCGAGGATTTTCGCTTCTTCTTCTACGCTGCTGACTGTCCCGAACCTATTCATGTTCATGTGACCCGTGGCGGAGGTCTGGCCAAGGTGTGGGTTGAGACGTTGAGCATTTCCAAATCGGTGGGTTTTGGCACGCACGAAGAACAGCGTATCCTGCGGATTGTAGAGACAAACCAAGCTTACATCATCGCCCGCTGGAACGAGTTTTGCGGAGGACACAATGTATGATACATTTCTGAGCGCTACAACAGCAAGGGTTGACGGCGCCAAGAGAACAGTCGAGATCACGCTCCAAGATGGGCAGGTGTACGAGTGCTCCCTGGCTGACGCCTCAGAACGCCTGCGGCTCGTTCACCCCTCACTGCTCGAAGATTGGGAATGGATTGGTCCACGCGCCGGTATGCACTGGCCCGCTGTAGACGAAGACCTGTCTATCGGGTACCTGGTGGCCAAAGGTACACGGCGCAATGGGCAGGATGCAACCACAAGGAACCCAGAAACAACACATCTTGAATCCCTTCTAACTACCCCATGACCAGGCCAGAATCCAGGTGGGATGCCAGCAGCGGAACGCCAACGCATAGGCGAGAAATCTTCAAACTTGCCTGCGCAACATCATCCTGACCAGTACGCGTGTTGCCGGATTACCGGCATGACGCAAGGAGTCAGCTTTGCCCAAATCAGATAGTGTTCTTTGCAACACCCTGTACGGCCAATCGATAGCTGTTCCCCGCGCGGCTTTGGTCTTCCGCCCTACTGTGTATGGCATCGCCATCCACGATGATCGAATACTGCTGCTACCAAACCGACTCAATGGCCGATGGGAGTTACCTGGCGGTGGGGTCGAGCCGGGTGAACTGCTGCCAGATGCGCTCCACCGGGAGTTTCAGGAAGAAACAGGTTTGCTTGTTCGGCCCGGTAAACTGCTTCAGTTTGAGGAACGTTTCTTTCAGTGGACAGAACACGAGACGCTGCCATGGCACATTCTAGTTTTCTACTATCACGTGGACATTGCAGATGGCGATTTGCGCATCGCTCCCTACCGACCAGAGCCAACCGACGAACCCTGTGGTGTCCCCAAGTGGGTCCCTTTCCACGATATCAATCCCGACAATCTGCGTGTGGGCTACCACGCCGTGATGAAAGCCAAGGAGGTGATACCCAGCCAAAAAAGATGAAACAACGTAGTTTTATCGGAATCAAAGAGGATTGGTCAGACGCCAATGGCCAACTTGGTCATTCGTCCTTGGTCATTGGTCATTCACAAGGAGGCAAGAATGTCACGAAATGTAGCAATCGTGGGCATCGGCTACACCAGTTTCCGTCCCCTCTCGCCCGAGGTCTCGTACAAAGAGATGATGTACGAGGCGGCGGTCAAGGCCTACGAGGACGCCGGCATTGACCCCCGCCGCGACGTGGACAGCTTTGTCACGGTGGCCGAGGACTTTATCGAGGGGACCAGCATTTTCGACGAGTACGTGCCCGACCAGCTCGGCGGGCTGCTCAAGCCCAACGTCACCATCCCCGGCGAGGGCATCCACGGCCTGGCGACGGCAACCATGCAGATCGCCAGCGGCCTGTTCGACATCGTGGTCGTGGAAGCCCACAGCAAGGCGTCGAACATTCTGACCCTGCCCTACATCACCGCCTACGCCATGGACCCCGTGCTCAACCGCCCTCTAGCGGCCAACCCCGTGTTCATCGCCGGCCTGGAGATGACGCGCTACCTGTGGGCCAGCGGCGCCACCCGCGAGCAGTGTGCGGCCGTGGTGGCCAAGAACAAGCGCAACGCCCTCTACAATCCCGTGGCGGCCTACGGCGAAAACCTGGAGCCGGAGGACGTCCTCGGCTCAGAATTCGTCTCCTACCCCCTGACCAAAGAGGACATCAGCCATCACGCCGACGGCGCTATCGTCCTCGTGCTGGCCGCCGGCGACGTGGCCGAGAGCCTCAGCCACCTGCCCATCTGGATCGACGGCATCGGCTGGTGCAACGACGCGCCGAGCCTGGAGACGCGGGCCTGGGGCCGGGCCATCTATGCCGAGGAGGCGGGCAGGATGGCTTACCGCATGGCCGGCATCGGCAATCCCATGGCCGAGATCGATTTCGCCGAGATCGACGACACCTACTCCTACAAGGAATTGCAGCACCTGGAGGCGCTGGGCTTCTGCCAGTTCGGCGAGGCCGGCATCTTGGCCAAAGAGGGCATCACCGACGTGGGCGGCTACCTGCCGGTCAACGTCTCGGGCGGCAGCCTGGGCTGCGGCCACCTGCTGGACGCTTCGGGGCTGCGCTCCGTCGTCAACGTGGTTTTGCAACTGCGGGGCTCGGCGGGACCGAGGCAACTGCCCGACGTCGAAACCGGCCTGGCCTTTGGCTGGCGCGGCGTGCCGACGACGAGCGGCGCGGCCGTCGTGCTGAGTAACTGAGTTGAGGATGTGGAGGTATATCGAATGCCAACAGCTCGAACTGCTCAACTGATCACACCCCAGGGACGAACCCTGTCTCTATCACCGGAAATGTACGAGGTAGTTCTCGAGATGCTGCAAGAGCGCCAAGACACACCCAAAACCGGACAGGCAAGCCTGCTTGCCCTCATCGAGGAGACGAGGGGCAAGTACGCCGGCGGGCCATCGCTCGTCGATGCGCTGTTACGCGAAAGGGCCGCAGAGCGAGAAAGGGAAACGAACCGTGATCGAGGCAGAACAGAGCGGTTTTTCCGAACGCAGTGAAGCTGAACGCAACCACTATGTGTTGGACAGCTATGCGCTTTTTACCTACTTCAAAGAGGAAGAGGGCGCGGACATTGTCACCGACCTGATCAAACCGGCGATCCAGAATTCCAAAAGGTCAAATCGGTGATTCGCGTGTTGTGGCTGCGCGAGATCGAGGCATCGGCCCAGTCGAAGGTCGAGACTCGCTGGAATTGAACTCAAGGAGGAATCATGAGTATGAGAAAAGTCGCCGTCGTCGGCGCCGGCATGACCAAGTTCGTCCGCCGCGCCCAAGAGACAGGCAAAGAGTTATCCTTCGAGGCCACCAAGATGGCCTTGGATTATTGTGATTTGACGTTGGATCAAGTGGACTGCGTGGTCCATGGCACCGCCCCCGACTCTTTCGACGGGGTGCACATGAAGGGCGAGTACCTGGCCGATGGATCAGGCGCCTGGCGCAAGCCCTACACGCGTTGCTACGTGGGCGGCGGCACGGGCGTGTTCACGCCCATCCACGGTTGGTACCACGTGGCCTCGGGCCTGTTCGACATCTGTGTGGTGGTCTGCGAGGAAAAGATGTCGTCCTGCCAGCCTCACCCCCAGGGCGCCTTCTTGACCATCTTTGACCACACCACCGAGCGCCCCTTGGAGCCCAATCTCCTCTGGATCTTTGCCATGGAGATGAACCGCTACATGCACACCTACGGGCTCGAGAAGAAGGACATCGCCCTGGTGTCGGTCAAGAACAAGCGCAACGCCGCCGACCACCCGTGCAGCCTGCTGGGCCAGGCGGACATCACGCTGGAGGACGTGCTCAATTCGCCGGTGCTGGCCTGGCCGGTGCAGCGCCTGGACGTCAGCCCGGTGACCGACGGCGCGGTGGCGCTGGTCCTGGCCGCCGAGCACGTGGCCCGGCGCATCAGCGACAAGCCGGTGTGGATCGAGGGCGTGGGCTGGAACCTGGACACGACCTACTGGACCAACCGCGACCTGGCCTATCCGCGCTACGTGGAGAACGCGGCGCGCATGGCCTACGAGATGGCCGGCATCACCGAACCGCGCAAGCAGATCCACATCGCCGAGCCCTACGACCCCTTCGACTACAAGGAGCTGCATCACCTGG
>CAYLZO010000231.1:0-8281 GCA_964387775.1 uncultured Anaerolineaceae bacterium | reverse complement strand
TGGCCCAGGCCCGGGAGCGGGCCGCCGCGGGCGAGGCCGTCTTTGTGGACGTGCGCAGCGCCGCGACGTACGAAAAGAGCCACATCGCGGGGGCCATCTCGTTGCCCGGTACCGAAGTGGCCAAGCGTGTCGGAAAGCTCCCCGCCGACAAGGTGCTGATCTTTTACTGAGCCTGAGGGAACGAGCATCTGAGCGCCCGTGCGGCGCTCCAGGCGATAGAGGCGGGGTTGGACGACGTCGCGGCCCTCAAGGGAGGCTGGATGGCCTGGCTGCGGGCCGGCTACCCCATCGAGGGCACGCAGGTCGCCCTGCCCACGCCCTCGGCCGGAGAGACCGGAAAGGAGGTCGCTGCCCTGGGCGACCCCGACGCCCCGGTGACCATCCTCGAATTCTCCGACTATCAGTGACCGTACTGCCGTCAGCACGTGTTGCAGACCCTGCCCAAAATCAAGAGCGAGTACATCGACACCGGCAAAGTGCGCTACGTATTCAAGGACTTTCCCTTGGCTTTTCACGCCAACGCCCAAATGGCCGCTGAAGCCTCGCGCTGCGCGGGCGCCCAGGATGCCTACTGGCCCATGCACGACCTGCTCTTTGAAAACCAAAGCGAGTGGTCGGGCCTGGGGCCGAAGGAAGCGTTGGAGGCTTTTGTGGGCTATGCCCGGGGGCTCGAATTGGACGTGGCGGCCTTTGAGACGTGCCTGGAATCGCGCCAGTTCGCGGCGCAGATCGCCCGGGACGCGCAGGAGGGCCAGCGGGCCGGGGTGCGGGGCACGCCCTCGTTTCTGATCAACGATCAGCTTTTGGCCGGCGCCTATCCCTTTGAGGATTTTCAGCAGGTCATCGAGGCGGAACTGGGGGAGGCTCGGTAGCTGGCGGGCTATGCCTCGGGATTGTGGCGGATTTCGGCCAGCCAGCGGGGATAGCTGTACGAAGCCTCGACGGTCAAGGGCACCGGGGGGGGCTGGGATTTCAAGATTTGGCCGGATACTTGCACCAGGAGCGCTTTCAGGGCCGGCTCCGGGCCAAATGCCTCGAAGCACAGGGTCCACCACGCCTGGCCCCTGGCCCGGACGTTGGTGATCTCCAGGTCGCAGGCTCGTTCGGGATAGATCGAGACCGGCAGGACCTGAAGTCTGCCGTCGTCGAGGGGGTAGTAGCGGCGCAGCCAGCGCTCCTTGTGCACGGCGGTCCAGGACTCGGTCTCGGCGCCCTGCTCCGGGGCCAGTGCAAAGCTCCACTTGCGCCAGTGTTCCATCTGGCCCGACACCTGCTCGTGGAGGTGAGCCTCGCCGAAGGAGCGGCGGCGCTGCTTGACCTCGACCCGCCCCTCGCGGAGCTTGATGCCCAGGGCGTCGGTGTCGAACAGGGGAAGGTAGTGGTCCACCCGGCGTGCCGGGACTTGGTCGTCTTTGTCGTTCCCTGCAAACCAGGCCAGGACGTTGGCCGGGATCGTCCCCGGATAAAACCACCTCATTTCGACGGTCGGAAACATGATCTCACCCATCCTCCTTGCCTGTCCCGATATTAGACCTTGGAAACCAGGTGCTCGTCCTCCAGGCCCTCGATGGACACGTCCCGGCGCAGACGGCCCTCCTCTGCCAGCCGGTCCACCAGCCGCGCGACGTCGCGGGCCAGCCAGCCAAAGAGGCGGACCACGTCGTTGGGCGTGGCAGCGACCACCGTCCGCAGGTAGCGCAGCAAGATCGTCTCCCGCGCCTGCCGGCCCTTGATCTGGCGGGCCGCCTCGGTCACGCCGGGGAAGTGCTTGTGGAAAAGGTCATAGACGTAGCAATAGCCCCAGCGATTGGCGTCCGAAATGGCGACCTTGTGGATGCGAAAGTCCATCTGGAGTTCGGCCAGGGCCCGGTCAAAGCGGTAGGTGTTGCGCTTGCTGGCCAGCCCCGCCTCGCGGCGCAGGCGGCTGGTGGGCAGCGCTCCGTGGGCCAGCAGCGTCTCGTAGACTTGCTTGGCCTCCACCGTCAGGCGGCCGTCCTGGTAATCGATCAGGTAGTCCTGGGTCGGATCGCCATAGTTGGGCGACAGCGCGTAAAAGTAGGGCGCCAGGTCCAGCGAGATAAAGAGCGGCTTTTTGCGCAGGAACTTGCCATAGAGGACCTTGCGCTCGATGGGCAGCTTGTCCTTCCAGTCCCAGGCCAGGCCCAACTCGCGGCTGTCGTGACCCTTGGGCAGGGGCCGATCCTCGCCGCAGAGAGCGCCCCACAGCGTGGGCAATTCGATCTTGGCCGCCGAGAAGAGCAGGCAGAGGCCCACGTCGTTCAGGAAGGCCAGGGCTTTGGCCTGGGTGCGCACCCGCAGGTCGGGGCGCTGGCGGTAGCGCTCGGCGCGGGCCACCTGGAGGTCGTCTAGGGTTCGGATGGGATGGCTCATACAGGCTCGGGGTCGAATCGGACTTGGGCGCCGCCGTCGCCGACCTCGACGTCGAACTGCTGGCCGAGCAGGTCCAGGGTGTAGGTGCCGGCAGCCGAGACCGGCACCGAGAAGCCACCGGGCTGCTGCTCCGGCTCCGAGCCGCTGAGGACGATCCGTTCGTTGCCCCCGGGGTCGGTGACCGTCACGGGCACCCCATCCAGGCCCAGTGTGGCGCTGAGCGTGCGCGGCCGGGCGCCGGGCGTGACGCGGGCCGTCAGCCCCGGCTCGTCGGGCACGACCACGCGGAGCTCGACGCTGCTACGGCCGTCGGTGAACAGGTCCCCGTAGCGGACCGGCTTGCCCCGGACGGAGAGTTCCCATCGGCCGGCGGGGAGTTTGCTGAACCAAAAGCGGCCATCGTTGGTCGTGCCTTTCTTGCGCCGGAGGTCATCCTCCCCAAGCCTTTCCAACACGAGGCGTTCGCCGCCGTGGCCCACGCCCTGGCCGTCCGTCACCTGGCCAAAGATGAGGCTGTCCGCCATCTCGTAGCGGGGCACGATCTCGGCCTGGGCGACCTCGACGCCGGTGTAGTAGTGGGTGAGGATCTCGGCGGCGGAGGCGCCGGTTTCGGCCATGGCTGCCGCGCCCCGCTGGCACATGCCCACGCCGTGGCCCCAGAGCCGGTCGTAGCCGCAGATGCAGGGCACGCTGCGATAGTAGGCCACCTGTCCCGACCAGACCTCGGCACTGTCCCGCGTGTGGCCGTCGCAGTGGGCGAAAAAGTGGGTGGCGACGATGCGGCCCTGATAGGTCACGATCCAGCCCGAGGTCTGGTCCACAGCCTCATCGGAGGTCTCGTAGCGGTTCTGGGGCTTGTAGACCTGGCAGTGAGCGGTCGTGCACAGGTCAAAGCCGTCCTTGGCGTGCCGCCGGGTGGTGACGGCAAAGGAGCGGGCGGCGATGGCCTGGGCCCTGAGGGCTTCCAGCGGCTTGGCCAGGCCCATCTCGGTGGGCACGACGCCCTTCAGGTATTCGTCCAGCAGCATCTCCTCGACGTGGCCGTCGGCCAGTTGGACGCGCAGAATGTCAGGAATCCTCAGGTCTTGGTTTGGCATGTCCGTCCTCCCTCGGGCTTTATTATGGCACAGATCGGCAGGAAAGGCAAGGGGCGCTGCGCCACGACTGGTAAGACTAAATTGGGCCAATGCGCTCCAATTTGACTTCTGACTGTCGCTGTTGTATAATTTCGTCCACGCTTTGATCGTGGCAACGCGGCAAGGGACGACGTGGGGGAGTCCTCTACGTCGTCCCTTGCCAGCCAGCCACCACCCACGCGCCACGCGCCAGAACTTTGAAGGGACAAGGAGGTTAACGGCCTATGGCTACGCTTGTCAGCGACATTTTTCGCGCCGTCACCTACCGGGGACGGGAGGGCCACATCGCCTGGCTGCTCCACCGGGTCACGGGGATCGGCGTTTTCCTTTTTCTCGCCCTGCACATTTTTGACATCTTTCTCATGTCCTTCGGGCCGGAGGTTTTTGAGGCCCTGCTCTTTATCTATCACAAATTCATCTTTAAACTGCTGATCGTCTTTGGGCTCTACCTGGGCGTGCTCTACCACGCGCTGAACGGCATCCGCATCGTGACCATTGATTTCTGGCCCGACATGGGTCAACGTCAGGCCCGGCTGTGGCGGATTCAGATGGTCATCTTTACCCTGGCCTACGTCCCATCGGCCGTCTATATGTTGTTCACGATGTTCGGCTAACTCGAGAGGAGACTGCATCATGCAAGCGAGAAGCCCGGCCCGGCCCCGTCCGGCCAGCAACCTGGAACTCTACAGTTGGTTCTTTATGCGGATTTCGGCCGTCGTCCTCTTTGTGCTGGCCCTCTTTCACCTGGTCTACATGCACATTGTCCTGGGGGTAGACGCCATTACCTTTGGGGTCATCGCCCAGCGTTGGCAGTCGCCCGGCTGGCGCCTCTTTGACCTCTTTCTTCTGGTTTTTGGCTGGCTCCACGGTGCCAACGGTATGCGCATCATCCTCGACGACTATATCCGGCCCCAGGGCTGGCGGGTGTTCGCCAAGTCGATCCTGTACGTCATCACCTTCGTCCTCATCGTCCTCGGCGCCTACGTCATCTTTACGTTCGAGTTGCAGGATATTTAGAACCCGGTATCCAAGTTGGGTCTCGCGGAGGCTAGGCAGTATGTACCACTCTTTTGATGCAATCATCGTTGGGGCGGGAGGCGCCGGATTGCGAGCCGCCCTCGAACTGGGACGGGCCGGCAGCGTGGCCGTGCTCAGCAAGCTCTATCCCACCCGCTCGCACACCGGCACGGCCCAGGGGGGCATTGGCGCGGCACTGGGCAACGTCGAAGAGGACAAGTGGGAATGGCACATGTACGATACGGTCAAGGGCGGTGACTACCTGGCCGATCAGGACGCCGCCGAGATGCTGGCCCGCGAGGCCGTCGAGACGGTCTATGAGCTGGAGCACTGGGGCCTGCCCTTCGACCGCACCCCCGACGGCAAGATCGCCCAGCGGCCCTTTGGCGGCCACACCCACCACTTTGGCGAAGGCGCAGTGCGCCGCTCCTGCTACGCCGCCGACCGCACGGGCCACATGATCCTCCAGACCCTTTACCAGCAATGCGTGCGCCACCACGTCCAGTTTTTTGACGAGTACCACGTCCTTGACCTGCTGATCGAGGACGGCGTGGCCTGCGGCGTGACCGCCTACCCGGTCCTCACCGGCGAGGTCCACACCTTCCGCGCCAAGGCCGTGCTCTTTGCCACCGGCGGCATGGGCCGCATGTTCAAGATCACGTCCAACGCCCACGCCCTCACCGGCGACGGCCCGGCCATTGCCCTGCGGCGCGGCGTGCCGCTGGAGGACATGGAGTTCTTCCAGTTCCATCCCACCGGCATCCGGGGCATGGGCATCCTCATCACCGAGGCGGTGCGCGGCGAGGGCGGCGTCCTGCTCAATGACGAGGGCGAGCGCTTCATGGAAGAATACTCACCGACGCTCCTCGACCTGGCGCCCCGCGATATCGTCTCGCGGGCCATCTACCTGGAGGTGCGCGAGGGCCGGGGCATCGACGGCAAGGATTACGTCCACCTCGACGCCAGCCGCCTGGGCCGCGAGGTCGTGGAGAGCAAGCTGCCCGACATCGCCGACTTTACCCGCACCTACCTGGGCATCGACCCCGCCGTCGATCCGATGCCGGTCCAGCCCACGGCCCACTATGCCATGGGCGGCATCCCCACCGACCTGGACGGCCGCGTCGTCGTCGACGAGGCCAACACCCCCCTGCCCGGCTTTTACGCCGCCGGCGAGTGCGCCTGCGTCTCGGTCCACGGCGCCAACCGCCTGGGCACCAACTCGCTGGTGGACCTGGTCGTCTTTGGCCGGCGGGCGGGGCGCCACATGGCCCGCTACATTCAAGAACACGACTTTGTGTCTCTGCCCAAGGAGCCCGAGTGTGAAGCCTGTGACGAGGTAGATCGCCTGCTCGATGGCAGGGGCGAGGAACGGGCCGCCGACATCCGTCGGGAGATGCAAGAGGTCATGATGGACAACGTCGGCGTTTTCCGCGTCGAGGATCAGATGCAGGCGGCCCTGGACAAGGTCCACGAGTTGCAGGAGCGCTACCGCCACGTCCGCGTTGACGACACGGGCGCGACGTTCAACACCGAGCTGTTGGAGGCCATCGAGCTGGGCTACCTGCTGGACCTGGCCGAGGTCACGGCTGCCAGCGCCCTGGCCCGCAAGGAGAGCCGGGGCGCCCACTCGCGAGAGGATTATCCCGAGCGGGACGACGACGAATGGCTCAAGCACACGCTGGCCTACCGCACCGAGCGCGGCGTCGAGCTGAAATACAAACCGGTGACGATTACGCGCTTTGAGCCCAAGCCGAGGACTTATTGACGTGATGCGTGATGCGTGATGCGTGGGTGTGTCCGTCACGCATCACGCATCACGCATCACGAATTACGAACGAGGGAACGACCCATGCAAGTGACGCTCAAAATTCAGCGATTCAACCCGGAGACGGACGCCAAGCCCCGTTGGCAGGAATTCCCGGTCGAGGTCGAGCCGGCCGACCGGTTGCTCGATGCCCTGCACCAGGTCAAATGGTACCAGGACGGCACGCTGGCCTTTCGCCGCTCCTGCGCCCACGGCATCTGCGGCTCCGACGCGATGACGGTCAACAACGTCAACCGCCTGGCCTGCAAGCTGCTCATGAGGGACCTGGGCGACCCCGTGACGGTCGAGCCGCTGCGCGGCTTTGCCATCGTCAAGGACTTGGTGGTGGACATGGAGCCCTTTATGGAAAAGTATCGCTCCATCAAGCCCTACTTTATCAACTACGATCCACCGCCGCCCACCGAGTGCTACCAGAGCCGGGCCGAGCGGGAGCGTTACGACGACACGACCAAGTGCATCCTCTGCGCGGCGTGCACCAGCGCTTGCCCGTCCTACTGGGGCAATCCCGACTTTGTCGGCCCGGCGGCCATCGTCCAGGCCCACCGCTTCATTTTCGACAGTCGCGACCAGGGGGCCAACGAGCGGCTGGAGGTGCTCAACGACCGTGACGGCGTATGGCGCTGCCGGACCATCTTTAACTGCACCGGCGCCTGCCCCCGCGACATCAAGGTCACCCAGGCCATCGGCGAGGTCAAAAAACTGTTGCTGTTCAATCGGATGGTGTAGGTCGTAGGGGAGTAGAGGCCGTGAAAACCGTGGCCGTGAAGGAGACTCAAGCGCCGTACAAGGTGACCGTGGACGAGGCAGCGCTGGACGAGGGGCCGGTCCGCGTGGTCCACGGCGAGGAGACGCTCGGCGTGCTGGTGCCACCCGATGAATACGAGGCTTTCCGCGCCTGGCGGGAGCGGCAGCAGCAGCGCGAAGTCTTGCAGCCCGCAAGCGAGCAATTTGAGCGCGAGGCTGCGGCCTTTCAGCGCCTTCTGCCTCAACTACTGGAGCAATATCGAGGCCGCGTGGTCGCCATCCACGGAGGAAAAGTCGTGGAGGTGGGGGACTCCAAGGTCGAAGTCTCAGAACGAGTACACCAGCGCCTGGGCGATGTGGTTATATACGTCCAGAGAGTCGAAGAGCATCCTCGTGTTCGTAAATTTCCCTGTTTTCGTGTGATACGCTGATGTGGCGCTACGATCGCGCGCTTAATCCCCCAGCTCCATTTCTTGGTGTTTTGATCTATCCGCCACTACATCGCGACATGGCACGGCAGGTACGGGCCAAGCTGGATACTGGGGCAGATGTTTCGGCAATACCGATCACGGTGACACATGCCTTGCGCCTGCACCCCGAAAGCTACATCCTCTTGGGCCGCGACGTGCTCAACCACTTCTATGCCCGCCTGAACGACCCTGAGTTGACCTTTGACTTGCGGGTTGAGCCACCGGCCTAATCGCTGCTCGGTAGTTCACACTGGGTCAAGCCCAACTTCTGGGAGATGGAGCCCCGATGCCGGGCAAAGAGCCGGTAGAACGGTTCGGCCAGCAGGCTCAGGGGCGGAAAAGACCAGATCGTGCCAAAGACACCCCAGAATCCTGGCAGCCGGCGCATTGCCTCAAAGACCCCCCGCGCCCCACGGAAACGCTCGCCATCCCGCCGCACAAAGTAGAGGGCCTGGCTGGCCATCTCGGGCGTGAGGCCGGGCGCGATCTGGTCCAGGTCAGCGGCCTGGAAGGCGACGAACTTGAGCCTGTCGTGCCTGTCGAGGCGCTCGGCCTTGTTCTTTAGGGCTGTGCAGACGCCACAGCCACCATCAAAGACGACGACGTCTCGCTCCTTTTCCTGTGTCTTGGACAAATCAGCCTCCATTCGTGACCTGCCGCCATCCGCTCCGCAGCAAGAGCATACCAGCGATCAGACG
>CAYLZO010000230.1:0-8304 GCA_964387775.1 uncultured Anaerolineaceae bacterium | reverse complement strand
GCCGAGGAGCCCGAGGAGGTCGCGCCGCCAGAGGTCGAGGTGCCGGAGCCCGTCGCCGAGGAGGCCGCGCCGCCAACCGAGATGGAGATGGTCGCGCCCTTTGAGCAGCCCGGGGTCGAGGTCGTACCTGAGGCGCCCGGGGAGCCGGAGGAAGAACTCGCACCCCCGACCGACATGGAAATGGCTGCCCCCTTTGAGCGGGTGGAAATCGAAGAAGCGGTCGCCGAGCCTTCCAAGATCGACGACTTGGCCGCGCATCTACAAGACCAGCCCCGCGACTATGACGCCCGCCTGGAGTTGGCCAGGGCCTACGCCGCCGAGCGGGACTGGGGCGAAGCCCTGAAGCAGTACGAGAAGCTGATCTCGGCTCGCAAATTCCTGCCGGACGTCGTTGACGAACTCAAGTCGCTGGAGGAAGAGGCGGTCGATCGCGCCCGGCTCTATCAACTGCTGGGCGACGCCTACATGCAAGACGATCGCCTGAACGAGGCCCTGGACATGTACCGCCAGGCCCGCGAGATGCTAAAGAAGCGGTAGTGGATGCATATCAACGGATGGGGATGGGGCTTGCCCCTCCCCATCCGTTGATGCCCTGCCACTAGCGGCAGAAAACGAGGAGAGTTTATGGAACGCACGTTGGTCATCATCAAACCCGACGCCGTACAACGGGGGCTCGTCGGCCCCATCCTGGCCCGTTTCGAGCGACGGGGGCTGCGCTTTGCGGCCTTGAAGCTCATCCAGATCACGCCGAAGCTGGCCGGGCGCCACTATGCCGTCCACGAGGGCAAACCCTTTTACGAGCCGCTGATCGGGTTCATCACCAGCGGGCCGGTGGTCGTGGCTGTCGTCGAGGGCCAGGACGCCATCGACGTCGTGCGCAAGACGATGGGCGCCACCAATCCGGCCGACGCCGAGCCGGGCACCATCCGCGCCGACTTTGGCCTGGAGATCGGCCGCAACCTGGTCCACGGCTCCGATGGCCCGGACACCGCCGCCTACGAGATCCCGCTCTTTTTCGACGAGGACGAGATCCTGAGCTACGATCGCGCCGTGGACGCCTGGGTATACGAATAGCCGTCGAACCGAACCATCGCCACGAGCAGAGACCTGCGCGACGACGAATCGCCAGGTCTCTTGGCTTTTTGGGTCCCGATCTGACAAAGATCATACGCAGCCATCCGATCATGAGGTATCATACATACGATGAGAGACTTTGAAGTTTGGTTGGAAGATCTGGCTACGCAACCTGTGCCTGCCGGAGCGTCCGCTGCCGCGGTGGTCTCGGCCATGGGCACGGCGCTGATGGCCAAGGCCCTGTGGATCACCTTGACGCGCCAGAAACTGGGCGCGGGCGAGGTGGCCGCGATAGAAGAGGGGCTCGACCTGGCTCGCGACCAGCAGGCGGTCCTGATGGCCCTGGCCCAGGCCGTCGAGCGCGCCTACCGGACCGTGATGGCGACCACCGGCGAAGGTGCGCCACCCTCGGCCCGGCGCCAGGCCCGACTGGCAGCGACCGAGGTCCCGATCCGCATCGCCGAAGCCAGCCAGGCTTTGCTGGCGTTGCTGCCCCACTTGACGGCGCTCTGCTGGCCGGCGGTCGGTCCTGACTTGGAGGTTGGCGGGCGGTTGCTGGAGGCGGGCCGGGAGGCTGGTCTTCTGATTGCAAGCGAAAACATCGAGATGTGGGCAAGCGAGGCTGAAGTTGCAAAGCTTCAGCCAAGGCTGACGGCGCTAAAGGAGGAGATCTAGCGTGCTGGAAGTTCGATTGTACGGTAATCTGCGGCGATACGCCACCGATCCGACGCCCACCCGCGACACAGTGGTTCGTCTGCCAACAAGCGGGGGCGAGACGGTAGGGAGTGTGCTGGCCCAGATCGGCATCGCGGCCGACGAGGTGGGCAACATCTTTGTCAACGGGCGGCTGTTGCCCCGCTCGGGCTATCCCATCCTGTTGGGCTATCCGCTGGCCGCCGAGCGCCCCCTCTCCTCAGAGCGGTATCTCGATACGGCCGTGGGCAAAGACGACCGGCTGGGCATCTTTCCGCGGAACATGTCTTCGGTCGTGGTCTAGTACGAGACGGCGGGCAAGAAACCCGCCCAACTTGGTCAGCGAAAGGGGAAACGATGATTAAGGGTTGCCCGGGTGCAATCACATTCAAGGACGCCAGGCCAGAATACATCGACTGCCCCCACTGCGGGGACGAAATGGAGATCTGGTCCGACGAGCCGCTGGCTCGCTGCCCCCACTGCAATCTGTGGGTCAGCAAGGAGCGGGGGGCGTCGTGCATCGACTGGTGCCAGGCGGCGGTGGAGTGCATCGGCCTGGAGGCCTACGAGCGCCTGAAAAAGGTCCGTCCCCCGGAGGAGGCGCTGGATGAACTCAGTCCCTCTGTATGACGCCCTGGCGGCCGACTATGACCGCTTTGTCAACTGGCAGGGCCGGCTGGAGCACGAGCTGCCCTTCTTCCAGCAGCACTTTGAGGCGGCGGGCGTGCAGCGAGTGCTCGACGCCGCCTGCGGCACCGGACACCACGCCATCGCCCTGGCCCGGGCCGGCTACGACGTGGTCGGCGCCGACCTCAGTCCGGCCATGATCGGGCGCGCCCAGGAGAATGCGGCCGAGGCCGGCGTGGAAGTCGAGTTCGCCGTGGCTGGCTTTGGGCAACTGGTGGCCCTGGGCCAGATCTTTGACGCCGCCATCTGTCTGGGTAACTCGCTGCCCCATCTGTTGAGTGCCTCGGCGGTCGAGGCCGCGTTGCGCGATTTTGCCCAGGTGCTGCGGCCCGGCGGGCTCTTGATCGTCCAGAACCGCAACTTTGACCGGGTCTGGGTCGAGCGGGAGCGGTTCATGGACCCCCAGTCGTACCGAGAGGGTGGGCAGGAGTGGATCTTTGTCCGGTTTTATGATTTTCATCCGGAGACGATCACGTTCAACATGATCCGCCTGCGGCGCACCGACGAGGGCTGGGACCAGGACGTTGAAAGCACAGAGTTGCGGCCCCTCTTTCGTGATGGCCTGGCCCAGGCACTGGATGGCGCAGGCTTTGGCGAGGCGACTTTCTACGGCAGCTATGGTGGCGAAGCCTTTGACCCCGCCGAGAGTGGCGACCTCATCGCCATAGCCCGGCGCTCCGGATAGTTTGAATGGCTCAATTGGGCAAAGAGCGTCCGGCTAACAGCGTCCGGCTAACAGCGTCCGGCTAACAGTCTGCCGTTCAGTCAGGGATAGCCGTTCACCCCTCCCTTGGGGGAGGGGCTGGGGGAGGGGGGAACGGTTACAGTCAGGGAACAAAAACTGAAATTGAGGAGATAGGGAAATGGAAACGGTAGTCAGACAGATCGTCAAGATTGACGAGGCGCTGTGTAACGGCTGTGGCTTGTGCGTCACCCCTTGCGCCGAGGGGGCCATCGAGATCGTGAACGGCAAGGCCCGGGTCCTCAGCGAGGAATTGTGCGACGGGGCCGGTTTTTGCCTGTCGGTGTGCCCCACGGGGGCGCTCACCGTCGAGACGCGCGAGACGGTGCCCTTTGACGAGGCCGCCGTCAAGGTCCGCGAAGAGGAGCGGGGCACACTCTACATCGAGCAGACCTGCTTCCGCTGCGGAAGCGGCGAGCAGCGGGCCGTGCTCCTGCCGGTGCGCACCCAGGGCCACAGCCTATGGGTCTGTACCCGCTGTTTGCCCGGCCTCATCCACGGGTGAGAGTGCCGACCAGCCTAAAAGGGCTTGCTTTCTGATGACAACGATGCTATAATTACGCCCGACCGGGCCGCTGGCCGAGATCGTCCGGCCCGTGCGGGCACCGTGAGGGGACGTCGTAGCCAAAGAGCCCGTCCTGCGCCTGCAGGGCGGGCTTTTTGATCGACAAGAATAGGGGCGACCGGCCGGTCGCCCCAACCAGGATAGATAGGGTTGAGAGAGAGGGTAGAAGCATGAACTGTCCAAACTGTGAGACGGAGGTCCCCCAGGGCGCCAAATATTGCCACGAGTGTGGCGAATCGCTCCCCGGCGTGGAGGGAACAGGGGGCTCGGATCTCTTCAAGATCATCGTGGCCTTTCTCATCGCCATCGTCTCCATCGCCGGGGCGGTGCTGGCCTATCGCATCACCATTGCTGCCGGTGAGGCCGCCGACGCCGACGTGGCCGGCATCGTCAGCAGCATGAACATCCACCAGGCCCGCGTCGCCAGCGAGGCGGAACTCTATCGCGACCTGGGCGCCTACCTCCAGGTGCGCATTCACGACCAGCTCAGCCGGGGCCTCATCGAGCAGCGGGATCAATACCCCACCGACGATCCCGTCCGCAGCGAGCTCTGGGACGAGGCCTGGACCGAGACCTTTGTGGCCGAAACCTACTGGGACAAGATCTTTCTCCGGCCCGAGCACCTCCAACCCGATGGCAGCTACGACGAACAGGCCGCCCTCGACATCAGCATCGCCCACCGGGCCTTGGAGTCCGATTTCAACCGCGAGGGACACTTTGCCGAGGCGGATCGGCTGCGGACCCGGGTGTTGCGCTTTATGATCGTCGCCTTTGTGCTGGCCGTCGCCCTCTTTTTCTACTCCCTGGCCGAGGTCGTCACCCATCGGATCAAGTACCTGTTCGTCGGGCTGGGCAGCGTGATCTTTGTCGTAGCCCTGGTTGCCATGGTCGTCATCGAGTTCGTGATTGTCTGAGGAGGCGTCGCATGGCCGAAAACCCGCAAAAATCCCGCAAATTCCGTTGGCAGAAGCCCCGCTGGCTGCGCTGGATGGACGATCACTTCAACGACGTGGTGGTGGCCCTCATTGCCCTGGTGACGGTCTATGGCGGGCTGGTGGCCTACCTGGAGACCTGGGCCGACAACGGCTATGCGGCCGCCGTCCGCGAGGGCCAGGCGCTGGCCATGGACGCCCTGGGCAACGAGATGAGCAGCCGCCAGCGGGAGAATCACGACTTTTACCTCTATTCGACCTGGGACGAGTGGCAGGAGCGCCACACCCAGGCCGAGGGCTACGACGAGCCGCTGGCTGTCCGGGCCGAGCACGTCATGAACCTGATCGAGCCGCAGACGCCCCTGCTCGACGAGAGCGAACCCTACTTTCACGGCGAGACGATGACGCAGACCCAGTGGGTGGACCTGGGCGCCTACCACGTGGACACCACCCTGGTCGAGACCACCGAACTCTTGGAAAGACGGGCCTTTGCCATCGAGCGAGCCAGCATCTGGAACAGCAAAGCCGACGGCTATGTCACCGTGCTGACCATCATCGCCGTGGGCCTCTTTCTCTACGGCCTGTCCACCACCCTCAAGGGGGACCTGCGTTACCTGTTCGTCGTCGTCGGCAGCATCCTCGTCGTCCTCTCAGGGGTTGGCACGGTGAACCTCACCCTGCGCCCCGTGCCCGCCGTTCCCGACGCGGCCATCGAGGCCTACGCCGAGGGCGTGGGCCTCTCCTGGCTGGCCGATTACGAGGGAGCGGTGGCCTCCTTTGACACCGCCGCAGCCGCTTATCCCCCGTACGCCAACGTCTACGCCGAGCGGGGCAAGGCCAACCTCCGCGCCGAGGACTATGCGGCGGCCGTGGCAGATTTTGAGCTGGCCATTGCCCACGGCCACGAGTCGGCCAGCGCCTATTGGGAGTTGGGTTGGTCCCACTATTTGCTGGGCAACTACGAGTCGTCGATAGCGGCCAGCCGGCGCGCCCTGGAGCTGGACCCCAACCTGCTGCCCGTGGTGCTCAACATCGCCACGGCCCAGTTGGCCGCCGGGGATAGCGAAGCGGCCACGGCCCAATACGAGTTGGCCCTGACCATGGCCGCCGACCCGGAGTCTCTGCTGCCCACGTCGTGGAGCCACCTCTATCTGCGCGAATCGGTCAACGACCTGGATCGGCTCATCGCCGCCCTCGACAGGCAAGCCGGTTTCCAGGCCGAGCCGGACCTCAGCCAGGTGGCGGACCGGGCCGGCCTGCGCGCCGCCGCCGGGGCCGCCCGGCAGCGCCTCAAGGAGGGCCTCGTCGCCCTGGAGGTTGCGGGCCGGCCCGGGATGGAGGGGACGGGCGCCAGCCTCACGCCCCTCACCTTTGGCCGCTACGTGGGCCGCGCCGGCCAACTGCTGGGCCAGGACGATGCCTTTGCCCGAGGGGACACGTCTGTCGTGGCCGCCCTCTCGTTTGAGAATCTGCCCGCTGAGGCCGTCGTCTCCCGCCGGGTCCGGTGGCAGTGGTCCGACGAGCCCGGACTGGACGAGCCCCTGCCGACCATGGGCGAGGACCTCGTCTGGGAGGGCGCCCCGTCCGGGGTGTGGCAGCACCCGATGGAGCCCCCGTGGCCCGGCGACCGGGGCCTGCGCGTGGGCCGCTACGAGGTGGAGTATTACGTCAACGGCCAGTTGCTCCAGACCGGGGGCTTTGTCGTGCCCCCGAGTGACGAGTCTATCATTGGCTCCATTGCCTTTGGCACCGAATGTGGCAGCGGGGGCGTGCCCGTCTCCCCGGCGGCGGTTTTTGCCGAGGGCACGGTCAAGATCCACGGCATGGTCAACTACAGCGGGGTGCCCGATGGCACCGTTGTGCGCTCAGACTGGTATCGTGATGACACGCTTTACTCGAGTTGGGGCACCGACACGGTCGTCGGCTGGGGTAGCCAGTGCTTCAACCTCAACGACGTGCCGGCCGGCGACTACCGCCTCGAGCTCGTCGTCGAAAGCCAGGCGGAGCCGGTCCAGGCGGCCGAGTTCCGCGTCCTGCCCATCGACGACTACCTCCAGGCCATCGGCCTGGAGCCGGACGACTCCCGCTTCCACCTGGACCTGGGTGACGCCTACGCCTACGCGGGCGACTATGAAGAGGCCGCGGCCCACTACCAGCGGGCCATCGATCTCAATCTGAAGTGTGCCCAGTGCTACCAGCGGTGGTGGGCGCTGCTCTACGCTCAGGGACGATACCAGGAAGCGGCCGACAAGCTCCAACAGGCCATCGCCCTGAGGCCGGAGGAGTACAACTATCTCATCGACCTGGGAGAGACCTACTACCAGCTCGGCGCCGAGGAGCAGGCGACCGCCGCCTACCGGCAGGCCCTTCCCGACAATCCGGCCGCCGTCTATAACGAGTGGGGTAACACCCTCTACGGTTTGGCGCGCTACGAAGAAGCGGCAGCCAAGTACCGGCAGTCGCTGGAGCTGCAACCCGGCGACGAGGTAGTGCACAGCAACCTGGGCGGCGCCTACAGCAAGATGGGCGAATATGAAGCGGCCGAGGCCGAGTTCGAAAAAGCCCTGGCCCTGGACCCGTACTATGCCACACCCTACAACAAGTGGGGCGACGCGCTCTACGACCAGGAACGCTACGCCGAGGCGGCCGAAAAGTACCGGCGGGCGATGGAACTCGATCCGGGCGAGGCGCTCTATGCTTCCAACCTGGGCTGGGCGACGTACAATGCCGGCGAGTACGAACAATCCCTGTCCGCCTTTGAACGCGCCACCGGGCTGGACCCCAACCGGCCGAGCGACTATAACACGTGGGGCAACGCCCTCTACGCCCTGGAGCGCTACGCCGAGGCGGCCGAAAAGTACCGCCAGGCGATCCAGCTTCGCCCCGATATCCGCCTGTACCATTCCAACCTGGGCTGGGCCTACGTGCTGATGCGCGACTATGCGGCGGCGGCCCCCGAGTTTGAGCGGGCCGTCGAGCTGGACCCCGAATCTGCGTCCGACTGGAATATGTGGGGGCGGAGCCTTTACGAACAGGGTCAGTACCAGGCAGCACTAGAGAAGTACCAGCGCGCCGTCGAATTGGCGCCCGAGACGGCCGTCTACCACTTTAACCTGGGCATCACGTACTACCAACTGGAACAGGACGACCTGGCCCTGGCCGCTTTCGAGCAAGCCGCCGAGCTGGCGGCCCAGGCCGGGGACGAAGGTTTGCTGCAGGATGCTGAGGAGATGATTGACAGGCTCGAATAAAGCAAGATCAGAATCGGGATCTTGCTTTACCACTGAATCAGGACAGGCTTCGAATAGGCCTGGACATGGGCAGCGATCACCACTTGTGTTTGTACTTTTAACAAGCCAGTGGTATAATGTCCTGCTGCGCGGAAAGAAGCGAATCCTTATCTCAGTCCTTGTGGAGGCTACCTCAGGATGAACCATTCACACCTCATAGTTGACGCTTTCCTGCTGCTTCGCAGTGCATTCTTCAATGATGCGATGCAGCCGGTTCCATTCCACTTGAGACTTAAGCGCAGTACCCAAGACGATCCCCTGGACGAATACGTTGTCCAGCTCTTGGAACAGGGCTTGACCGATGCAGTCTGTCAAAAGGCC
>CAYLZO010000229.1:379-8356 GCA_964387775.1 uncultured Anaerolineaceae bacterium | reverse complement strand
CCCCGACCTGGTCGTCGAGATCGCCTCGCCGTCCGAGTCGGCGCCCACGATCCAGGGCAAAGTGACCGACTACCTGCGGGCTGGCACGCGCCTTATCTGGGTCGTCTACCCCGACACGCAGACCGTCATGGAGTTTCGCTCGCTGACCGAGGTCCGGGTGCTGACCGCCGAGGACAGCCTGGATGGCGGTGACGTGGTGCCGGGCTTTCGTCTCCGGTTGAGCCGCCTCTTTGCCTGACAGGCAAAAGCCCCTGGCAACAAACGACGGGCCGGCGTCGAGTCCGGTCCGTTGTTGTGGTTTTCCCGGCTTTTTGCTATACTTGGGGCACTGACGCCGAACGAGGAATCTGTTGAAAGTCGCCATCGTCCACGACTGGCTCAATCAAATAGGCGGGGCCGAGGGGGTGTTGGAAGCACTGGTGGAACTATTCCCCGAGGCGCCGATCTACACCTCTATGTACTGGCAGGCCGGCATGCCCGCCGCCTACCGCGAGTGGGACATCCGCACGACGTGGATGGATCGGCTGCCCGGCATCTACCGCCACCACCAGCCCTACCTGTTGCTCTATCCGCTGGCCTTTGGCGGCTTGAAGCTGGAGGGCTACGACCTGGTCATCTCCAACAAGAGCGCCTTCTGCCTGGGGGTGCGGACGCCGCCCGAGACCACGCACGTCTGCTATTGCCTGACGCCCACCCGCTTTGTCTGGGATTTCGAGACCTACGTCGAGCGCGAGCAGATCGGGCCGGCGGCCCAGGCGCTGGTGCGGCCCTTTCTGGGCCATCTCCGCCGCTGGGAGCGGGCCGCCGCCGACCGCGTGGACGCCTTTGTCGCCATCTCGAACGAGGTGCAGGCCCGCATCGAGCGCGTCTACGGGCGCGAATCGGCCATCATCCACCCGCCGGTCGACACCCGGCGATTTGCAGCGGCCCGGCACCCCGACGACTACTTTCTCATCGTCTCCCGCCTCATCCCCTACAAACGTATCGATCTGGCCGTTCGCGCCTTCAACGAACTGGGCCTGCCCCTGTGGATCGGCGGCGAGGGCCGCGACCGGGCCAGCCTCGAAGCCCTGGCCGGGCCGAACGTCCACTTTCTCGGCCGCGTGCCGGGCGAGGAACTTGGCCCGTTGATGGCCCGCTGCCGGGCCTTTGTCTTTCCCGGCCTGGAGGACTTTGGCATCACGCCCGTGGAGGCCATGGCCGCCGGCCGCCCGGTGATCGCCTACGCCGGGGGCGGCGCTCTCGATTACGTGCGGGAAGGCGTGACAGGGCTCTTTTTCCGCGAGCAGACGCCCGAGTCGCTGGCCGAGGCCGTCCGCCGCTTCGACGACTCGGCCTTTGATCCGGCGGCCATCCGGGCGCACGCCCTCAAGTTCGACGTGAGCGTGTTCAAGGCGAAACTGCAAGCCTCTATTCACGAGCAGGCAGCGGCTCAAGGGTGAGGGTCAGCTTGGGGGTTTCCCCAAGCTGACCCTCACCCTTGGCCACCGCCCAAGAGAAAATGGCGAGGGAAGAATGGAACTAGGAGAATACTGGCGGATCGTGTGGCGCCGGTGGTGGCTGATCGCCGCCCTGCTGGCCGTGGTCCTGATCGTCAGCCTGGTGACCTACCGGCCGCCGGCGCCGACCTACCAGGCCTCGATGCGCTTTGCCGTCGGCATCGAGGGGGAAGCGCCGGTCATGGCCCCCTCGGGGGACGGCCGCTCCGACGCATGGCTGGCCTCCGAGTACCTGGCCGACGACCTGAGCGAGGTGCTCAAAGGCGGCGACTTTGCGGCCAAGATCGGCGAGCGCGTCGGCTTCCCGGTGCCGCCGGGCACCATCTTTGCCAGCCGCGAGCACCGCATCATGTCGGTGCGCATCATCTGGGGCGATCCCGACCAACTCCAGGCCATCGCCGAGGCCGTCGGGGCCGCCGTCAACGACGTCGGGCCGGACTACTTTCCCCAACTGGAGGGGATCGAAGCCGAAGCAGTGTTGATCGACGGGCCGGGCATCGTGCCGGTCGGCGGCAGCCTGCTGGACAAGCTGGACATCCCCCTCCGGCTGCTGGTGGCCCTGGTGGCGGGTGTAGCCCTGGCCTTCCTGTGGGACTATCTCGACGACACGGTCCGCAGCCGCGCCGAAGTGGAGGACCTGGGCGTGGCCGTGTTGGGCGAGATCCCTGACAGACGCCGCCTGTGGCGCCGGGGCAAGGGCCAGAAATCATAGTCCTTTGGAAATTGGAGAATTTGGGAATTTGGGCGTTTCGTGTTACAATGCCCCAATCCTGAAGAAACTGGGATGTGGAGATAGGTATGGAATTTCGTGAGTATTGGAACATCGCCCGCAAGCGCGGGTGGATCATCATCCTGGTGGCCGTCGTGGCCGCCGTGGCGGCGCTGGGCGTCAGCCTGATCATGCCCGAGACCTACCGGGCCACCATCCAGCTCAGCGTCGAACCGGCGCGGCCCGATTGGGGCTTGAACCAGGCCGTCAAGGACCTGCTGCGCAACTACACCCTGAACATCCAAAGCCACACCATGACCGGCGAAGCCATCAGCCGGGCCCAACTCGACATGACCACCGACCAGTTTCTGGCCGACCTGGACGTCAGCGCCGATTCTTCGAACTTGAGCCTCACCATCCAGGCCGAGAGCGGCGATCCCGAGACCGCCCGGTTGATGGCCCAGACGCTGGCCGACGTATTTGTCGAGGAGCGGCGGCAGTGGAACCAGGAGCAGGACAAACGCGACCGTATCTTTGTCGAAAAGGTGGACGACATACGCCACGTGCCTTTGGCCTCCCCCAAGTGGAAGTTCAACACGGCAGCCGGGGCCGTCTTTGGCGCCATCATCGGCGGGGTCGTCGTCTTTTTCCTGGAATGGCTGCAATCCGACATCCTGCGCACCCCGGCCGACGTCAAAAAAGCGATAGAAGTCACCGTCTTGGGGTCCATCCCCACCAGCAGTGAGGGCCCGCAGAGCCAGAAGCGCAAATGGGGCCTGCCTGCCTGGATCGAGCCCGGCCTGCTGATCATGTTCTTAATGGGCCTGGTCATTGGCACCGGCCTGGGCAGCCTGATCGTCGGCCTGCTTTAAAATCAACCAGCAACAAAAAGCGAGAATCGTGCCCATGAACGAGAATCCAAGTGAATTGATCACCGTCGCCGATCCGCGCTCGCCCATCAGCGAGTCCTACCGCACCCTGCGAACCAACCTCGACTTTGCCAGCCTGGACCAGGCGCTCAAGACGCTGGTCGTCACCTCGGCTGGCGTCGGCGAGGGCAAGTCCACGACGCTGGCCAACCTGGCCGTGGTCTCGGCCCAGGCGGGGCGCAAGGTCATCCTGGTGGACGCCGACCTGCGCCGGCCCACGCTCCACCAGGCATTCGGCCTGGACAACGAGGCCGGCCTGACGACGATCATGATGGACGATGCCGCCCTGGCCTCACCGCCCTTGCAGGAGACCAACGTCGAGGGCCTGTCTGTGCTAACCAGCGGCCCCCTGCCGCCCAACCCGGCCGACCTGTTGGGCTCGCAGCGGATGACGCAGGTCATCTCGGCCCTGGCCGAGTGGGCCGACCAGGTCTTTTTCGACACGCCGCCGGTCGTCGCCGTGACCGACGCGGCGGTGCTGGCCACCAAAGTCGATGGCGTGCTGCTCGTCGTCAGCGCCGGCAAGACCCGCCGCGAGAACGCCCGCACCGCCGTGCAGCGCCTGGAACAGATCAACGCCCGGCTGGTGGGCACCGTGCTCACCAACGTGCAGATGGGCGCCGGTTTCAAGGGATACTACTGAGCGACGGGCAAAAAGACACCTGGCGAGGTCCGTCGCTTCCAAGGGGCGGACCTTTTCGTTTGTCCCTACGAAGAAGGGATGGTATAATCGGGCGGGCCGTGGTCAAGGTGGACATATAAGTCCCCTGGACCCCGCCCATTGGGCGGCGATGAAGGAGTAGCAGCGTGTCACACCGCGAGCGGGTCTATCGAACCGAGGGCATCATCTTGCGGCGGACCGACTTTGGCGAGGCGGACCGCCTCTTGACCCTGTTCACGCCCTATCGCGGCAAGCTCCGGGTCATCGCCAAAGGCGCGCGCAAAATGACCAGCCGCAAGAGCGGCCACGTCGAGCTGTTCAGCCGGGGACAATTCCTCGTGGCCGTGGGCCGCGAGCTGGATATTCTGACCCAGGCCGAGACCCTGGAGCCCTACCGGCCGCTCCGCGAGGACCTGCTGCGGACGACCTACGCCTACTACGTCGCCGAGCTGGCCGACGCCTTTACGGCCGAGCGGGACGAGAACCGGCCCATTTTTGACCTGCTGCGCGACGCCTTTGGCTGGCTGGGCAACACCGAGGACCTGGCCTTGGTGGCCCGCTACTACGAGCTCCACCTGCTGGGCCTGGCCGGCTACCAGCCGCAGCTTTTCGTATGTCTGAACTGCAAGGAAACGTTAACAGAGGAGATCAACTATTTCCACGCCGCCGAGGGCAGCGTCTATTGCCGCAAGTGCGGCTACGACCGGGTGGGCACCGTCGAACTCTCGGTCAACGCCCAAAAGGTGCTGCGCTTCCTGCAGACCCGCGACTGGGAGACCTGCCGCCTGCTGCGGCTCAGCCCGGCCACCCACGTCGAGATCGAGCGGGTGATGAATCACTACATCACCTACCACGTGGAGCGCAGGCTCAAATCGGTGGACTTTATGCACCGCTTGCGGCGGCAGATGACCCTTGAGAACTAGCAAGCTTTTGGAGTGAAGCTGAACCTAGCCCGCCAGGCTGAAAACCTGGCAAGAATTCAGAGCAACGAGGCGTGAGAATATCAGGAGGGAGACCGTGTCTGACCGAGTTTATTCCAAGGCGATCCGCGACTTTAGCAGAGAGGTGCGGGAGATGGGCACCGAGATCGAGCCGCTGCCGGCCCGATTCTGGGAGGATGAGCACTGGCTATTCGATCACATCGCCAAGTTGACCCGGGCCTATCCCGAACAATGGGTGGCAGTTTATCAAAAAGAGGTAGTCGGCGTAGGAAACAGTCGCCAGGAGGCGCGGGAGCAAGCCAGAGCTAAGGTTGATACCGAGGAACCATTCGTCGTCGTTCGCATGGAGAGCAAAACGTATGTCTACCCGTCTGGCTTTGCGCATTCTTGAACGGCCCGATCCTGATGACCCCTTGCTACCCAGAATCCGATTGCTGCTTTGGGTCTCGTTCTTGACCTGGGAGGGTACATTCGCGCCGCCCGAGTTGGCAATTGTTGACACTGGGGCTCCTTTGTCACTGATACCACGTGACGTCTGGCAGAGAGTTCGCCATCTGAAACTACGCGATGATGTAATCCAAGGCATCATTCCGCATCCAGATTGCAGCCTGAAAGTGACAGACAGCGTGGTAAGCTGCGTGCTCCAGGATGACTCTGCGCGTGTATCCGACGTACTCACTATCCGCGCACACCTTGCGCCCATCCAGGGTGTTCCGTTGCTCCTGGGTTTTGGCGGGCTGCTCGACCAAGCTGACGTCCATTTCTCGATACCCGACCATGAAGCCTATTTGGAAATCTGATAGGAGGAACCCATGACCCAACCACTGACCTTCCAAGACGTCGTCATGCGCCTGGACCGTTACTGGGCCGACTATGGCTGCCTCATCTGGCAGCCCTACAGCGAAAAGCTGGGCGCCGGCACCGCCAACCCGGCCACCACCCTGCGCGTCCTCGGCCCCGAGCCGTGGAACGTGGGCTACGTCGAGCCCTCCTACCGCGCCGCCGACGGCCGCTACGCCGAGAACCCCAACCGCATGCAGATGCACACCCAGTACCAGGTCATCCTCAAGCCCGACCCCGGCAACCCCCAGGAGCTTTACCTGGGCAGCCTGGAGGCCGTGGGCATCAGCATGCGCGAGCACGACGTGCGCTTTGTCGAGGACAACTGGGAGAGCCCGGCCCTGGGCGCCTGGGGCCTGGGCTGGGAGGTATGGCTCGACGGCCAGGAGATCAGCCAGTACACGTATTTTCAGCAGGCCGGCGGCCTGAACCTGGACCCCGTCGCCGTGGAACTGACCTACGGCCTGGAGCGCATCGTCATGTACCTCCAGAAAAAGCGCGCCGTGTGGGACATCGACTGGGACAGCACCCACACCTACGGCGACATCTACAAGCGGCCCGAGATCGAGCACTGCGTCTACAACTTTGAACTGGCCGACGTGGCGCGCATGACCCAGCTCTACAACCTCTACGAAGCCGAGGCCAAGTCGTGCATGGCCCGCAGCCTGGTCATCCCCGCCTACGATTACGTGCTGCGCTGCTCGCACACCTTCAACGTCCTCGACGCCCGGGGTGCCATCGGCGTCACCGAACGGGCCCACTACTTTGCCCGCATGCGCGACCTGAGCAGGCAAATCGCCAAGCTCTACGTCCAGCAGCGCGAGGAGATGGGCTATCCCTTCCTCAAACAGCCGTCAGCCATCAGCCGTCAGCAGGGAGCCGGTTCCCTGCTCCCCGATTCCCCGATCCCTGATTCCCGATTCCCCGATTCCCAGACCTTCCTCCTGGAAATTGGTACGGAAGAGCTGCCCGCCAGCGACCTCGACCTGGCCCTGGAGCAACTGGAAGCCGCCGCCCCGGCCCTGCTGGACGAGGCGCGGCTGAGCTACGAATCGATCTGCATCGTCGGCACGCCCCGCCGCCAGGCCATGCTGGTCTACGAACTCGCACCCCGGCAGCCCGACCGGACCTCGGAGGTCCAAGGCCCGCCGGCCCGCGTCGCCTTTGACGCCGGCGGCAACCCGACCCGCGCCGCCGAGGGGTTCGCCCGCAAGCAGGGGGTGCCCGTCGAGTCGCTGCGCACCGTCACCGAGGGCGACAAATCCTACGTCGTCGCCACCGTGACCGAGGCGGGCCGGCCCGCCGCCGAGGTGCTGGCCGAGCGGCTGCCCGACCTCATCGCCGGCCTCCACTTTCCCAAGGCCATGCGCTGGAACTGGACCAACGTCACCTTCTCGCGCCCCCTGCGCTGGCTCGTCGCCCTGCTGGACGACCAGATCATCCCCTTCGAGTACGCCGGGGTCGTCAGTGGCCGCTCGACCCGTGGCTTGCGGCCCCACGGCTCGCCGGTCCTCGTCCTCGACGCCGCCGACGACTACCTGGCGACGATGGCGGCCAACGACGTCGTCGTCGACGTGGCCGAGCGCCGCGAGCAGGTCCGCACCCAGGCCGAAGCCCTGGCCGCCTCCGTCGGCGGGCGCATTCCGCCCGACCCGGCGCTGCTGGACGAGGTCACCCACCTCGTCGAGCATCCGACCGCCCTGCTGGGCGAGTTCGAGGCCGAGTATCTCGACCTGCCCCGCGACGTCCTCATCACCGTCATGAAAGAGCACCAGCGCTACTTCCCCATACTACAACCTACAACCTACAACCTACAACCTTTCTTTGTCACCATCCGCAACGGCGACGACCTCCACCTCGACGTCGTGCGCGAGGGGAACGAGGACGTGCTCCGCGCCCGTTTCGCCGACGCCAAGTTTTTCTACGAGCAGGACACCAGCAAGCCGTTGGCAGACTTTTTGCCCCGCCTCGACACCCTGACCTTCCAGGACCAGCTCGGCTCGATGCTCGACAAGAGCAAGCGCCTCGAACAGCTCGTGCCGGCTGTGGTGGAAGCGCTGGGCCTGGACGAGGCCGAGCGGGACGCGGCCGTGCGCGCCGCCCACCTGTGCAAGGCCGACCTGGCGACCCAGCTCGTCGTCGAGCTGACTAGCCTCCAGGGGCTGATGGGCCGCCACTACGCCCGCCTCTCGGGCGAGGCCGAGGCCGTGGCCGGGGCGATATTCGAGCACTATTTGCCGCGCTCGGCCGACGACGCCCCCCCCGAGACCCAGATCGGGCTGGCCCTGGGCCTGGCCGACCGGCTGGACAGCCTGGTGGGCCTCTTTGCCGTGGGCCTGGCGCCCACCGGCTCGGCCGATCCCTACGGGCTGCGGCGGGGCGCCCTGGGCGTCGTCCA
>CAYLZO010000229.1:0-369 GCA_964387775.1 uncultured Anaerolineaceae bacterium | reverse complement strand
CCACCACCAGGTCCCGCTCGCGCTGCGCCCGCTGCTGGCCGCTGCTGCGGCGCTGATGCCGGTAGACGTCCCGGACAAGAGCCTGGACGACGTGGCCGAATTCATCGCCGGGCGGCTGCACGGCTGGCTCCGGAGCGAAGCGGAGTCCCGCTTATCGGGGCGGGAGCGTGGTTTCCGCCACGACGTCGTGGACGCCGTCCTGGCCGAACGGGGCGACGATCCCTACAGCGCCTACCGGGCCGTCGTCCAGCTTTCGGCCTGGGTCCGGCGCGACGACTGGGCGGACCTGCTCAACGCCTACGGGCGCTGCATCCGCATCGTGCGCGGCCTGGACGAGCGCTTTGACTTCCAGCCCGGCCTGGACCCCGA
>CAYLZO010000228.1:0-8446 GCA_964387775.1 uncultured Anaerolineaceae bacterium | reverse complement strand
GTCCTGACGAGAGCTGGCTCACCTTTCGCATCGAGCGCCGCCGCTGGACGCCAGAGATGTGGAATGCGGATCAAAACCGGCCAGAGAAGCCAGCAGAGAGAGGCGAAAGGGATGTCGTCAGCGAGCACCCGCCCTGCTTTGTCAACCCGGAGCAGGCGTCCAAATTTGCTCAGATGGAAGGATTAGAGACGACGGTGCTGACCGGTCTGCATAGTGAGCGGATGATGATGGCGCTCAACGCCACGCTACCTGGCCACACTGTGCCTGTCCACACCCATCCCCACGAGCAGATCGGGATGGTCCTCCGCGGCCGGGGGATCTTGCGCATCGGGGACGACAAGCAAAAGGTAGGGCCGGGTGACTTCTACTGCATCCCCGGTGGCGTGCCCCACGGAGACACCTGCCTGGGCGACGAGGCATTTGTGATGCTCGACATCTTTTACCCGGTTCGCGAGGATTTTCGCGATCAGCTAGAAAAAGGATGAGGCATGAGGAGATGCTTTTCAACCAGCCCGCAGTACAACTCCTGTGGCTGGTGGGGCAGGCAGGTCTTACGGTGCTGCTCGCTCGTGCGTTTTTCGACAAGGAGGGCAAGGAGAAATCCGTCCGCTGAGACATCGTGTCCAGGAAGCGACCCCATCGGTGGGGTGAGGAGTCAGCAATGGACTATGTGCGTCCCCTCCATCAGCTCACAGCCGGCGACGTGACCCTGGCCGGGGGCAAGGGGGCCAACCTGGGGGAGCTATGCCGGGCCGGGTTCCCGGTGCCACCGGGATTTGTCCTGACCGTCGACGCCTACCGGGCCTTTGTCGGGGCGAATGACCTTCAGCAAGTCATCGCCACTGCCCTCCGAGACGTGGATCTGGACACTCCGTCGGCCTTGGAGCAAGTTGCCACCACTATCGCTCATCGTTTTGCCGGGGGCAAGATCCCATACCCCATCGCCGCTGAAGTACGTCGGTCCTACGCGGCTTTGGGGGGTGGACCTGTGGCCGTGCGCTCTTCGGCCACGGCGGAGGATCTGCCGCAGGCGTCCTTTGCCGGGCAGCAAGAGACGTTCCTCGACGTCGTTGGCGAGGAGGCGGTCCTGGAGGCTGTGAAGCGTTGCTGGGCCAGCCTGTGGACGGGGCGGGCCATCGCCTATCGTCACCGGCGCGCCCTTGCGACGGGTGCGGCTGCCCTGGCCGTCGTCGTTCAGTCGATGATGGCGGCAGAAGTGGCCGGGGTGCTGTTCACGGCCAATCCGGCCAGCGGCGATCCGCACAAGATGGTGATCGAGGCTGCTCCAGGATTGGGGGACGCGGTGGTGAGCGGTGAGGTCACGCCCGAGGAGATCGTCGTCGATCGGTGCACGGGGACCGTGCAGCGACGCAGCGGCCCGGCAGGGGGCATCCTGTCCGAGGCACCGGTGGCGGAGTTGGCAAGCTTGGGGAAGCGGATCGAGGCGCACTTTGGCCAGCCACAGGACGTGGAGTGGGCCTGGATCGACGGACATTTCTACGTTTTGCAAGCCCGCCCCATCACGACGGCCATCCGTCCCCGGCTGACCTGGGAGCCACCGCAGCCCGGCCTTCGCTACATGCGCGGAGGCGCCATGGAGTTGATGCCCGAACCGGTCAGCGTTCTCTTTGAGACGCTGGCCTTGCCGGCCCTGGAAGATGCAATCAAAGATCACCAGCAGCGCCTTGGGATGGGGCCGGGGATGCAGAACTGGGGCTTTGTCGCCATCCACGGCTACGTCTATGGCTGGGTCAAGGTCAGCCCCAGGATGCTGCTGAACCTGTTCCTCGCACTGCCCAAGCTGCTGGGCGGCACCAGGCTGGCGATGGCGACGCCAGAACTGTGGGAGCGTGAAACCCTGCCTGCCTATCGCCGTGAGGTTGCTGCCTTGTACGGCGATCCGGCAGAGCTCTCGGCCTCGGATTTGCTGGAACGGATCGAGGCCTTGTGCTCGGCCCTGGCCAACTACTGGGCCGTGTATGCGGCGATGGTGCCACACCTGGATCGTGCCGAGCGACGATTTGTTTCCCTGTACCGCAAACTGCGCCGCCGGGGGGATCCCGAGCCGCCCGTCTTCTTGCGGGGGTTGGAGAATCGGCCTCTGGAGGCGGAACGTGCCCTGTACCAGAGGTGGGAGGGTCGCCTGGAGGCGTACACCGCTGGGTACGCCCACGTGCTCTACAACCTCGATTTTTCCGTCCCGTTGGCTGGCGAGAACCAGGCAGCCCTGGAAGCCATGCGGCGCGCCTGGGACGAGGGCACACCCTCGCCCGAAGAACGGCACAGGCGATTGGCCAGGGAGCGAGAAGCGGCCACCCAGACCATCCGCAGACGGCTGCCGGCTTGGCTGCGCCGCCTTTTCGACCGGTCGCTGGCTACAGCGCAAGAGGCCGCCCGGGTGCGCGAGGACGCCTTGTATGATCTCGGCTTGGCCTGGGAGCCGCTGCGTCGCGATGCGCTCGAGCTGGGTCGCCGGCTCGCCGGGGCAGGGGTGCTGGCAGAAGCGGAGCAGGTCTTTTGGCTGCGTCACGAGGAGCTGAGCGCTTGCGTGGAGGAGCTGGAGCGACCAAGTGCCGCCCTTCCCCGGGCGGACGTGGCGGAAGCCCGCCGCAGGGAGCGGGAAGTAGCGCGAGGCGCGCGGATCCCGTTCACCGTCCCGGAACGAAAGATCTTTGGCCTGATGAAGCGGTTGGTGCCCACGGCCGGGGCGCGGAGGCAGGTCGAGGGAAGCGTGCTAATCGGCACGGGGGCCAGTCCCGGCCAGGTTACGGCAACGGCCCGCGTGATCCACGGCCCGGACGAGTTCGAGCGGCTGGGCCGCGGCGAGATCCTGGTCGCCCACGCCACCACGCCGGCCTGGACGCCGCTTTTTGCCCTGACCGGAGGCCTGGTGACCGACATGGGCGGTGTGTTATCCCACGGTTCTATCGTTGCCCGCGAGTATGGCATCCCGGCGGTGATGGGCACCGGCAACGCCACAGAGCGCATCCGCGATGGGCAGGTCGTTACGGTGGACGGCACGGCAGGAAAGGTGTATCTGGCATTGGATGGGTCATAACCCGTCCAATTGGCCCTTTACGGCGCCATTGGATCGTGATAGAATGGATATTGGACCAATCCACTGAGGCGAAAGGAGCCATTTGATGCTGGGGCCACTGAACAGGGAAGGCGACCAACCGCTCTATCTGCAGATCAAGCACCAGATCCGCGACCTGATCCTGGCCGGCGATCTGCCCCTGGGCACACGCCTGCCCCCCGAACGGAAACTGGCCGAATCGATGGGCGTCAACCGGACCACAGTCTCGACCGCCTACCAGGAGCTGGCCGCCGACGGGCTGGTAGAGGGCCGGGTCGGGCGCGGAACGATCGTCTCCTTTACCCCCGGGACCGGCGGCTACGATGCCGACGGCTATCCGCCCCAGCCATTGCCCTGGGGCGAGTTCTTTGTCGCCGGCCCGGGTGGCCAGGATTCCCTCGTCCGGGACGTGATCGCCCTCTGTGCCCAGGAAGATGTGATCTCCCTGGCCGGCGGCGTGCCCGACCCCGACCTCTATCCGGTGGAGCACTTTGCCCGGGCCACAGAGGCGGTGCTGGGGCGCCATGGCCGGAGCCTGCTCCAGTACTGCCCCACCGAGGGGCATCTGCCCTTTCGGGAGATGCTGGCCGAGCTGGCAACCGGGCGGGGGATCGCTGCCTCAGCGGACAACGTCATGGTCCTGTCCGGTTCGCAGCAGGGCCTGGACCTGGTGGCCCGCGTCCTGCTCGATCCGGGGGATCTGGTCATCGTGGAGGTGCCTTCCTACCTGGGTGCCATCAGCCTGTTCCGGGCGGCCGGGGCGCGGCTGCTGGGCGTGCCGGTGGACGAGGAGGGGATGCGGACCGACGTCCTGGAACGGTTGCTGACCCGCTACCGCCCGCAGTTGATCTACACCCTGCCCACTTTCCAAAACCCATCGGGCCAGGTGATGAGCGACGGACGCCGGCAGGCGCTCCTGTCCCTGGCGCAGCACTACCAGGTGCCCATCCTGGAGGACGATCCCTACGGCGAGGTCTACTTTGACGATCCGCCCCCTCCGCCAGTCAAATCCCTGGACCGCCACGGACACGTGATCTACCTGTCCACCTTCTCCAAGATCCTCTTTCCCGGCATCCGCATCGGCTGGCTGGTCGCGCCGCGCCCCGTGGTGGATCGCCTGGCCCTGGTCAAGCAGCACGCCGACCTGCACAGCAATACCCTGGCCCAGTGGGCGCTGGCCGAATTCATCGGCCAGGGCTGGCTGCACGAGCACCTGGACACACTCCGGCAGGTCTACCCCCGCAAATGCCAGGCGATGCTGGCCGCTCTGCGTGAGCATATCCCCCGGGGCCTGCGCTGGAACGAGCCGGCAGGGGGTTTCAACCTGTGGTGCCACCTGGAGGATGGGCTGCGCGCTCAAGATCTGCTGGCCGAGGCCGGGCGACGGCAGGTGGCCTTTGTCGTGGGCGAAGCGTTCCACGCTGATGGGGGCGGGCAGGGAGCATTTCGCCTGAACTACAGCTACCAGGGCGAGGCGAACATCCGGGAGGGGATCCGGCGCCTGGGAGAGGCGCTGATGGCGCTGCGCAGAGAGCGAGGGGAGCGCCAAACCGAACAACCCGCGATGGCGCGGCCCATTGTTTGAGAAAAGAGGAGGTATTGACCCATGAGTGAAGAAAAGGGAAAAGAGACGGGCACATTCCGGGTGAAGGCAGGGCTGGCCCAGATGCTCAAGGGCGGCGTGATCATGGACGTGACCAATGCCGAGCAGGCGCGCATCGCCGAGGACGCGGGTGCCTGCGCTGTGATGGCCCTGGAGCGGGTTCCGGCCGACATCCGTGCCCAGGGGGGCGTGGCCCGCATGGCCGACCCGGACAAGATCCGGGAGATCATGGACACGGTCACCATCCCGGTCATGGCCAAGTGCCGCATCGGCCACTTTGTAGAGGCCCAGATGCTGGAGGCCCTGGGCGTGGACTATATCGACGAGAGTGAGGTGCTCACCCCGGCCGACGAGGCACACCACGTGGATAAACACCAATTTCGGGTGCCTTTTGTCTGCGGCTGCCGGGACCTGGGGGAGGCGCTGCGGCGCATCGGCGAGGGGGCGGCCATGATCCGCACCAAGGGTGAGGCCGGCACGGGCAACGTCGTCGAGGCGGTGCGCCACGCCCGGGCCGTCGTGGGCGAGATCCGGCGCCTGGCGACCATGCCCTCCGAGGAGTGGATGGCCGCGGCCAAGGAGATGGGGGCGCCTTACGAGCTGGTGAAAGAAGTGGCCGAGACGGGCAAGCTGCCGGTGGTCAACTTTGCCGCCGGGGGCGTCGCCACGCCGGCCGATGCGGCGCTGATGATGCAGCTTGGCCTCGATGGGGTCTTTGTCGGGAGCGGCGTCTTTAAGAGTGGGGATCCTGCCCGCCGCGCCCAGGCCATCGTCCAGGCGGTGACCCACTACGACGACCCATCGATCCTGGTCGAGGTCAGCCGCGACCTGGGCGAGCCGATGGTGGGCCTGACCCTCAGCCAGATCCCCGAAGCCGAGCGGCTGGCCGTGCGGGGGTGGTAGTAAGGGTTGGTGTTCTGGCCCTGCAGGGCGCCTTCGCCGAACACCAGCAGGCCCTGGCAAACCTTGGTGTAGGCTCCGTGCAGGTCCGGCTCCCGCAACACCTGGGCGGCCTGGATGGGCTGATCCTCCCCGGCGGAGAGTCCACGACCATGGGCCGGTTGATCCAACGCTGGGGGCTGCTGGAGCCGATCCGGTCCCTCGCTCGCTCTGGCCGGCCCCTGTGGGGCGCCTGTGCCGGGGCGATCTTGATGGCCAAAGAGATGAGCGACGGCGCCCCGGGCCAGCCTCTCCTGGGGTTGATGAACGTGAGGGTCCGGCGTAATGCCTATGGCCGCCAGGTAGACAGCTTTGAGCAAGACCTGGCGGTGCCTGTGCTGGGTGAACGACCCTTTCGTGCGATCTTTATCCGGGCTCCGGTCATCGAGTGGATCGGGAAGGAGGTAGAGGTACTGGCTCAAGGGGAGGACGGGCTGCCTGTGGCGGCACGGCAGGGGATCCTGGTGACGACCACGTTTCATCCCGAGCTGGCCGCCGACGACCGGTTCCACCGCTACTTTGTCGGTCTTTGCCGTGCGGCGGGAATGGGAGGAGCATGAAATGCACGTGCGCCGGGTCTCTCGCCGGCCGATCCTCCAGCCCTGTAGCCTGCAGGGGCATACCTACCAGGTCGATCCCTACATAGGCTGCGAACACCTTTGCTCCTACTGCTATGCCCTCAACCGGGCCGAGACCGAATGGACGCGGGAGGTCCTCACCTACCGGGACATTATCGCGCAACTGGGCACAGAACTCACCGGCCTTGAGCCGCAGAGCATCTACATGGGCTGGAACACGGACCCCTACCAACCTGTTGAGCAGGTCCAACGCCAGACCCGCCGCGTCCTGGAGCTCCTGGCGGGCAAGGGACACTCGGTCTGCATCCTGACCAAGTCCGGGCTGGTGGCCCGTGACGCCGATCTGCTGGCAAAGATGTCCGGTTCCAGTGCCGGCGTCTCGCTCGCGTTCCAGGACGAGCAGGTCCGGGGGCTGTTCGAGGCCGGCGCTCCGCCCAACCAGCAGAGGATCGGCGCCCTCAAAACGCTCAAGGAGGCAGGCATCGGGACCTACGCATTGATCTGTCCGCTGATGCCCTTCATCACCGACGTGGAATGTCTCGTGGAGTGGGCGGCTCCGTGGGCAGATACGATCTGGGTCTATGCTTTGAACATGGAAGCGCGGCAGGACCGCAACTGGCGCAACGTGCGGGGGATCCTGGATCGCTATTTCCCCGAGATGGTCGAGCCATACAGGCAGATTGCCTTTTCATCTGACCATCCTTACTGGCTCGAATTGCGGCAGGACCTGGAGCGGTTCCAATCGGAACGTGGGCTGGATCTGAGGATCAAGCTATAGGAGGGACTCGTGAAGGAATATCGCTTCGTCCAGGTGGACGTTTTCACCGACAGGCCATTCGGCGGCAACCCGCTGGCCGTCTTTCCCGAGGCGGAGGGGTTGAGCAGCCAGGAGATGCAGCGCCTGGCCCGGGAGATGAACCTTTCGGAGACGACGTTTGTACTGCCGGCCCAGGCGCCGGGGGCCGACTTCAAGGTGCGCATCTTTACCCCGGCCAAGGAGCTGCCCTTTGCCGGCCATCCCGTCGTCGGCACCCACTGGGTGCTAGCCCACCTGGACCGCGTGGCGTTGCAGGAGCCGGTGACGCGGGTGCGTTTCGAGCTGGGGGTGGGGGTGTTGCCCGCCGACCTGCACGTCGCCGGCGGCCGGGTAGAGCGGGTGGTGATGACCCAGGATCACCCGGCATTCCTCAGTATCCTGGATGCTACGCTGCTGGCCGAGCTGGCCGAGGGATTGGGTTTGTCCCCCGATGCCATCGCCGAGACGGGGCTGCCCGTGCAGGTCGTCTCCACCGGCATGCCGCAGATGATGGTCCCGGTCCGCTCCCTGGCCGAGGTGCAAGCCCTGGACGCCGGGCAGCTCAACGTCGCCGCCCTGGGCCGGGCCTGCCGCGCGGTTGGCACGGAATGCGTGATGGTCTTTACCTTTAAGACGGAGCGACCGGAATCGACGGTCCACGTGCGATTGTTCGCCCCGCTGCTGGGCGTGCCGGAGGATCCGGCCACGGGCAGCGCCAACGGGGCGTTGGCCGCTTACCTGGTCCACCACCGCGCCGTGCCCGTCGCCGAGCCGACCACTTTTCTTGTCAGTGAGCAGGGCACAGAGATCGGCCGTCCCAGCACGCTGTTCGTGGAGGTCGATAGCAAAGACGGGGAGATCTGCGCCGTGCGCGTGGGCGGGCAGGTGGTGCCTGTGGCCGAAGGAGCGGTGCGGTTTTAGCCCAACACTGAACTGGAGAACACAGATGCAACTCTGGCAAACCAATCCTCTGCAAGAGATCACCCTTGCGCGCGGCGAGGGCTGCACCGTGTGGGACAGCTCGGGCAAGCCCTACCTGGATCTGCTCTCGGGCACGTGGTGCAACGTTCTGGGGTACGGCCACCCCCGCTGGCTGGACGCGATCAGGAGCCAGGCGGGCGTGCTGGTCCACGTTGGGGCCGCCTTCCCCTCGGTGGAGGTCGACGAGGCCCTGGCAAAGCTGGGCGAGATCCTGCCTGCCGAGTTGAACCGAGTGGTGCTGCTCAACACCGGCAGCGAGGCGGTGGAGCTGGCCCTCAAGATGGCCCGTGCAGCTAGCGGCAAGGAAGGCATCGTCGTCGTCGAGGGAGGATACTACGGCGCCACGACCTACGCCCTTTCCCTCTCGGAGGCAGGGAGGGATGCGCCCTACCTCCCTCGACTGGGGGAAGTGTACCGCCGCCAAACAGAAAAAGGCGCACACCATTTAGGGAGCTTTCCTGTTCCACACTTTG
>CAYLZO010000227.1:6846-8466 GCA_964387775.1 uncultured Anaerolineaceae bacterium | reverse complement strand
TAGGTGAGCTCCCGCAGCTCGTTGTCGATGAGGGCCGCGACCGTCGGGATCTCGGGGTCAGGCCCGGCCGCCAGGACAAAGTCCTCCAGCGGCGTGCCCACCGGCCCCTCAAAGACGCGGCCGTCGTCGAACCAGACCTGGGCCGTATCCCTCGGCTCCACCCGGCGGATTCTCGATTTACGATTTACGATTTTGGATTGTGGATTCTCGCTCATTTGTGCCTTGTCACTTGTCACTTGCCACTTGTGCCTTATCACTTGTCACTTGCATCAGCCAGCGGGCCAGCCCCAGAAACAGGATTGAGACGAGACTCGCCTCGACGACGTGGACCTGGCCGATGGTCCAGGGCACGATGTCGAGCAGATAGCCCGCGATCTGGCCGGCGGCAAAGCCGACCACGGCCGCCAGCCAGTAGAAGAGCAGGTCGCGCAGCCGCCGGCCCTGCCACAGGTGAAAGGCCGCGGCATAGACCGAAGCCAGCACCAGCGAAAAAACCAACGTCGGCGTCTGAAGCATCTTTCTCACCCTTTGTCGTTCACAACTCGCCATTCACCGTCTCACTACCGGACACTTTTCAGTTGGAGCGAGTGGAGGCATCCTGAGCTTGTCGAAGGAGCCTCCGCGAGCGCCCTTCGACAAGCTCAGGGTGCTCGCTACGGCCCGGCTAGACTGGAAACATAGATTCTTTCAAAAAGTGTCCGGTAGCAAATTCACCATTCATCATTCGCCATTCGCAATGATGCCGCCGCCCAGCACGACGTCCCCCTCGTACGCCACCACCGCCTGGCCGGGCGTGATGTCGCGCAGCGGGGCGTCGAATTCGACCCGGGCTTGTACGCCCGCCCGGTTGCTGTCCAGCGGCGTCCAGGTGGCGGCGGCCAGCTTGGCCTTGTAGCGGATCTTGGCCTGCACGCGCACCGGACCGGCCGGCGGCTGGCCGCTGACGTAATTGACGTCCTGGGCCGTCAGGCGGCTGCGGCCCAGCTCCCGCGCCGGGCCGACGACCAGGGCGTTGCGATCCACGTCCAGCTCGATGACGTACAACGCCTCCGGCGCGGCGACACCCAGCCCCCGCCGCTGGCCGACGGTGTAGAAGGGCAGGCCCCGGTGCCGGCCGATCTCGCGCCCCGCCGTGTCGAGGATGGGGCCGGGCCGGATCGCCTGGGGCGCGTGCTCGCGCAGGAAGCGGCGATAATCGTCGTCGCCCACGAAGCAGAGTTCCATGCTGTCGTCCCGCTCGGCAACCCGTAGGCCCTGCCGGCGCGCCATCTCCCGCACCTGGGGTTTAGTGTAGCCGCCGACCGGAAAGAGCACCTGGCGCAGCTCTTCCTGGCCCAACATGTAGAGCACGTAGGATTGGTCTTTTCGCCGATTGGCGCCCATGCGCAGGCGGTAGCGGTCCTCCGCCTGGTCGATGCGGGCGTAGTGCCCCGTCGCCAGGTACTCGGCGTCGAGGGCCTGGGCGTGGCGCAGCAGGCGGCCAAAGCGAACGTGCCGGTTGCAGGCCAGGCAGGGGTTCGGCGTGCGGCCCCGGCTATATTCCGCGACGAAATAGTCCACGACGCAGTCTTTGAACGTCTCTTCGTAGTTGACCAGGTAGAAGGGGATGTCGAGCTGGGC
>CAYLZO010000227.1:1488-6746 GCA_964387775.1 uncultured Anaerolineaceae bacterium | reverse complement strand
CCTTCACTCCACAGCCGCATCATCACCCCGAGCACCTCGTAGCCCTGCTCCACCAGCAGCGCCGCCGCGACCGAGCTATCCACCCCACCGCTCATCGCCACCACGACGCGCTTGCTTGCAACTCCCACTCTACCCACCTACCCATCTACCAACTCACCAAGCCATGTGCTGAATGTCGTCCCAATTCCCCACCTTGGTATAGACGATGGCCTGGGCAAACCCCTGGCCGCGATAGTTCACGCCCCGGTGCGAAAAATCGAACTCTTCCGTCATCGGCACGCCCAGGTCGTGCTCGTGGGCGTACCTGGGGAAGGCAAAGTCCGGGTTGAAAAAGATGCCGGCTGCTTCCCACGCCTCGGCCCGGACCAGGTTCTCGGGCACGGCCAGCACCTCTTCGTAGACGCGCTGGATCAGCTCGTGGACCGCGAACCCCCGGGGGTCGGTCTTGCCCACGGTCGAGATCTCGGCGTGGGTCACGATCCACGCCCGCTCGATCTCGTACTTTTCCACCAAATAGGCCACCAGGTCGACCATGGCCTCGAACTGCTCCGGCGGATAAGGGTCCTGGCCGTCGTTCTTGTTGACGATCTCGATGCCGATGGAAAAGTTGTTCCAGTTCTGCCGCCCTTTGAAATCGCTGGCGCCGGCGTGGTGCGCGCGCCGCCGCTCCTCGACCATCTGGTAGACGTCGCCGCTCTTGGCCACGACGAAATGGGCCGAGACGCCGGCGTTGGGATTGGCGAACCAGCCCAGCGTCGCCGTCAGGCTGCCGGCCGTGGCGTGGAGCACGATAGCCTCGATCTCGGCGCTGCCCGGCCGGTCGCTGTAGTTCTGGCTCGAAGCGGGCCGCCAGATTGCCTCGGGATAGTCCGGTTTCGCCATTGCAGTCCTCCTTTTCTATGCTCCAAAGAGCAGCCTTTCCACCTCTCTTAGCCGCGTCACCCCCTTGATCTCCTCGGCAAAGAGGGGCAGGTGGGTGATGGTCATGCGCTGGCCGTAAGTGTCCTCCAGGAGCGCCAGATAGGGACGCTGCATGGCCCGCCGCTTGCGCAGAAACTCGGAATCGGGCTCGGTGATGACGTTGTTGACCACCAGGTGCCGGATGTCGAGCCCGAACTCGGCGAAATTGCCCACCAGCCGCCGGGCCTGGTAGACGCCCAGTGCCTCGGGGATGGTGACCAGCACGAACTCGGCGTTGGCCGGGTCGCGGAAAAAGCCCGTGATCTCTTCCGAGAGCTCGCGCCAGCTCTCGATCAGCTCCAGAAACGGCACCTTTTTGAGTTGCAGCTTGTCGCGGACGCTCAGGTACATCTTGGGCGCCACCCGCAGGTGGCTCAGGAACTTGTGGGGCAGTTCCAGCAGGCGCAGCGTGTCGCCCGCCGGCGCCGTGTCCCACACCACCAGGTCGTAGCGCCCGCCGCGCACCTGCTCCAGGATGAAATCGAGCATGAACTCCTCCTGGATGCCCGGTGCCATCCCGACGTAATCGACCACGTCGTCGTAAGGCATGTCTACGAAGACCTGGGCCGCCTCGTAGATTTCCGGCCCGAATTTCACCTTCCAGCGGCGCATCACCTCCTCGGGGTCGATCTCCAGGCCCCAGAGGTTGGCCGCGCCCGGGATCGGCGTCTCGGTGGCGCCGATGTCGGTCTCGAATATGTCCGAGAGGGAGGGCGTCAGGTCGCTGGAGATGATGAGCGTCCGCCGCCCCGCCGAGGCAAAGTGCACGGCGGTCGTGGCCGAGGTCGTCGTCTTGCCCACCCCGCCCTTGCCGCCGAACATCAGGACGCGCTTGCCGGTGTTTTGTAAGTCTGCGAGTGTCATAGGAATCTGTTTCCTGCTGCGATGGCTTGTGCAGTTCCGGGCATTATGAACGAAATTGGGTGCGTGTTGGGCAGTCGCCCGGCTCGCACCCCATTCTACCTCAAGGTGGGGCAAGATGCAAACTGCCCGGCCGGTGGATTGGGCGACAACGACCGGGGGAGAGGGTTGGCTGGCTTTTTCAGGAGGCGAAATCGCCCACCTGGGCGTCGAGGGCGCCGGGCAGGTCGGCGGGGTCCAGCTCCAGGCCCAGGTCGGGCCGGCCGGCGCTGACGATGGCCCGCTCCAGGTCGAGCACGCTCCGGTCGACGTAGGCCGGCACGTCGTCGCGGCGGAAGCCGAGCACCGACACGGCGCCCACCTGGAAGCCGGTCACGCGCTGCACGTCGCGCTGGCGGGCCATCTGGACGTTCTTGTCGCCCAGCGCCCCGCCGGCCTTTTTCAGGCTGAGCTGCCGGTCGCCGGGCACCACAAAGAGGGCGAAACTTCGGTCGGAGCCCTGGACGAGCATGGCCTTGACCACCCAGCTCACCGGCACGCCCAGGTCCTCGGCTACCCCCTCGGCTGTGAACTGCTTGCTCGACTGTTGGCGGGGCTCGTAGGCGACGCCCTTCTCCTCCAGCGCACGCATGGGCAACGTCTTGGTCGAGCTCTTTTTTTTCTTGGCCATCGAATTATCCTCCCAGGGGCAGTTGTTTGCGCGCGCGCCGGCCCTCCTGCCAGCGGTGCAGCGACAGCAGCAGCACGCCGCCTACCACCAGCAGCGCGCCGACGACCTGGCCAGGCGTCAGCCGCTCGCCCAGCAAAACGTAGGCATAGACGGCCACGAAGGCGATCTCGCTCATGACCAGGATGCTGGCCACGCTGGCCGGCAGGCGGCCCAGGGCAAAGGTGTAGATGGAAAAGGGCGTGATGGTCGAAAGGAAGATCAGGCAGGCGAACCAGAGAAAGCCGGTCGGCGCGACGGGCCAGGGCTGGGGCGTGAAAAACTGGAAAGGCAGGAGCACCAGCGCCCCAAAGCCAAAGGCGTAGGTCAGCGTGGTGAAGGGGTTGTAGCCCGTCCGCACCTTTTTGCCGAACAGGTTCCAACTGGCGTAGGTGGTGGGGATGCCCAGGCCGATGAGCAGCCCGCCCAGCGACAGCTCGACCTGGCCCAGCACGTCGAGGCCCGAGACGAGCACGGTGCCGACGAAGGTCAGCGCGATGGCGACGATCTTGCTCCAGGTCAGCGCCTCGCGCCAGAGGAACCAGGCGGCGACGGCCACGATGGCGGGCATGGCCGCCTGTTGCACCGTGGCCACCGCCGCGCCGTTGACCAGCACGCCCAGGTTCCAAAAGACGTGAAAGATGCCCAGGCTGACGCCCATCCCGGCCAGCCAGCGCAGATCGCGGCGCTGCACGCGCAGCCAGGCCGGGCGCAGCAGGCCGATGCTGGCCAGCAGCGCCGCGAACGTGGCGATGTCGCGCCAGAAGGCCAGCGCCAGGGCCGAGATGTCGACGTCGGCGGCGACGAACTTGACGAAAATGCCCGACGTGCCCCAGCAGGCCGCGGCCAGCAGCACGGCCAGCGAGCCGGCCAGGTCGGAGCGGCTGGCCGTCGTCTCGGCGCTCACGCCGGCTCCCCGCCCGGCAGCTCCATCGACTCGACGTAGCGGGCGATGAAATCGGGGTCCAGGTCGAGGTCCACCTGCTCGGCGGCGGCCGCGATTTCCTCGGCGCGGGCGAATTCCGCGTCGTCGAGCATCAGCGCCGCGCCGAACCCGGCGCCGTTGGCCGAGGGCTCGACGCGGTCGAGGGGCACGGGCGGGATCATGCCCAGGTCCACCACCGCCTCGACGTTGAGCTGGCTGCCGAAGGAGCCGGTCAGGTAAAGGCGCTCCAGGTCCTCCGGGCCGAGGGCCAGGTGGCCCATCAGGATCTCGGTCGCGGCGCGGATGGCGCCCTTGGCCTTTTGCAGCTCGCGGACGTCGTGCTGGGTCAGGTAGAGCGAGATGCGCTCCGCGTCCGCCAGCGACTCGGCGCCGCTGAGGTCCACGGCCTGGTCGGTGATGAGCAGGCGGCGCACGCCCCGCTCGTCGGTGCCGAGCCGGTGGCCGAAGGTCGGATGCGCCCGGGCAAAGCGGCCGCTGCGCTCGACGACGCCCGCCCGGCGCAGCTCGCGGATGAGGTCCAGCAGGCCCGATCCGGTCAGGCCCACGGGTGGGTGGTCGCCGATGGTCTCCAGGTGGAAGCTGCCAGCGTCGAGGTCGGCCTGGACCTTGACGACGGCCCCGTCCACGGCCCGTGTGCCGCACGAGATGTTGACCCCTTCAAAGGCGGGGCCGGCGGCCGTGGAGGCGACCAGGATCTTGTTTCCATCGGTGACCATCACCTCGCCGTTGGTGCCCAGGTCGATGGCCGCCATCGGCCCGCTGGCCCGGTCAAAGCCATAGTAGGTCAGGCAGGCCAGCGCGTCGGAGCCGACGAACCCGCCGATGAGGGGCGGCAGGGCAACCTCGGCGCCGACGGGGAAGGTGTCGCCAAACAACCTATCCGCTGCTCCTTGCCCGTCGCGGACCGCCGCCTTGTCGTGGGGCTGGAAGGGCATCTCGGCCAGCGTCTCCACCGGGTAGCGCAGCAGGAGATGGTGCATGGCGCAGTTGCCGACGATGGTCACCTTCCGGATCTGGCGTTGGATGCGGCGCGGCAGCTTGAGGGCGTCGATGGCCTGGACGATGGACGACAGGGCCAGCATCGACAGGCGCTTGGCCGACTCGGGGCCCTGGAGGGCGGCGGCCATGCGCGAGATGACGTCGGCGCCAAAAGCCGTCTGCTGGTTGAGGGCCGCCGCGCCGAGGCAGACCTTGCCCTTGGTTCGACCTTGCTCACCACTAGCGTCCAGCGTGGTGACAAAGGCGGCGACGGTGGTGCTGCCCAGGTCGATGGCCAGGCCCACGGGCACGCCCGGCTGCTTGTAGTCGTCGCAGGCGCGAAAGATCTTGTTGGAGTAGACGACGATGGGCGCCAGCGTGACCTCCACGTCGCCGAGCACCCGGGCGCGGCAGGCCAGCCGGTAGTTGGAGGCCCGCTCGGCCTGGGTCAGGCCCTCGATTTCTTTCTCGTCGGGCGGGCTCAGCGCGCCCTCGGCGATGACCTTGCACTTCAGGCAAGTGCCGCGCCCGGCGCACGGCTGCTCCAGGGGCAGGCCGGTGGCGATGATGGCGTCGCCGAGTTGGCTGCCCGGTTCGACGGTGACGGTTCGTTCATCGGTGCCATAGTTGACGGTTGCGTTCATGAAAGCCTCCAAAGATTTCGTTGCTGGGCCGTCCTCGAATCCGGCGCGAATGGGCGAATCACGAATGACGGGCGCATTCGTGTAGTCGTGTACCATTCGGGGACGGCCGTTCTCTGCCGTCCTCGAATCCGGCGCGAATGGGCGAATCACGAATGACGGGCGC
>CAYLZO010000227.1:0-1388 GCA_964387775.1 uncultured Anaerolineaceae bacterium | reverse complement strand
CGTCCTCGAATCCGGCGCGAATGGGCGAATCACGAATGACGGGCGCATTCGTATATTCGTGTACCATTCGGGGACGGCCGTTCTCTGCCGTCCCCGAATCCGGCACGAATGCGCGAATCACGAATGATGGGCGCCTCCGCATTCGTATATTCGTGTACCATTCGGGGACGGCCGCTCTCCGCCGTCCCCGAATCCGGCGCGAATGGGCGAATCACGAATGACGGGCGCCCCCCATTCGCGGACGGCCTATGTTTGCCGCTTCGATGCCGGGATGTATTCCGGCGGTTGGGCATCGCGACGGCGGGATTTGGTCACGTCGTCCCGGCCAACGCGCTGGATGGGACCGTCTTTGCCTGGGAAAACCCGCATCCAGTTCAGTCGTCGCCGGCCAAAGTTGAAGACGAGGGCTACCGGCGCCTGGGTAGCCTTGAGATAGTTGATGACCTGGGCGCGTTCGTCGTTGGTCAATTGGTGAGCAAAAGCCTTGACCTCCACAACGACGGTGCGCTCAACGAACAGGTCCAGGTAGAACAGGCCCACCAGCGCATCCTGGTGGAACACTTCCACACGGAACTGCCGCTCGAGCTCGATGCCCCGGTCACACAGTTCGACGGCCAAGGCGCGCTCATAGATCTCTTCTTTGTAGCCGGGGCCGAGAAAGTTGTGTACGGCCATTGCCGCACCGATGATGCGATAGGTCAAATCATTATCAGTGGCATCTACAACCAACTCGGGCATGGTGCTGCTCCTCTCCATTCTCGGGATTAGCTGTCCTCGAATTTGACACGAATGCGCGGATCACGAATGCTCCCCCACTCATGCATTCGTGTATTCGCGTTCCATTCGAGGACGGCAGATTTGGCCTAGACAGCCGACTCGAAAGCGCAGGGTCCGATGGCGCACTTGCCGCAGACGTCCACCAGGCCCAGGTCCTCGTGTGCGCGGGCCACGCCGAGCAGGCGCCGGTAGCAGGCTTGTTTGTCCAGCGGCTCGCTGGCGTCCAGGGCACCGGCCGGGCAGCGCAGGACGCACTCCAGGCAGCTCCCGTCGTGGAAGTAGAGGCAGCGCTCCCGGGGCGTGGCCGGCTCGACGGGCAGCTCGGCGTCGAACACCAGGCTGCCAAAGCGGCCCGCGCAGCCCGCGTCGGTGATGACGTCGGATGCTCTGGCATCCGCTTGGTGCAGTCCAAAGCTGCCCAGCCCGGCGATGACGGCCACGCTCTTGTGCGACCAGTGGCTGACCAGGCTCACCGGGTCGAAATTGTGGGTGGCCGGTCGGCGGCGGCGCGGATGCTTCGTCCTGAGCCTGCCGAAGGGCCGCGCCCGGCCAGGGCGTCGATCAGATGGGCCGTGATGCGCCCGATGAGGGCGTTGGTCTCAACATAGGCC
>CAYLZO010000226.1:7262-8484 GCA_964387775.1 uncultured Anaerolineaceae bacterium | reverse complement strand
GCTCACAAGTAGCACATCTCCAAGCACACAAGCCCTTGTTCAGGTTCAGAGTTTGGAGAGTTCTGCACAAACTGCCATTTGTTAACCGTAAACTGCACCTTAGCGGTCTGTTTGTGCGCAAAGGTGCTCTCTGAGCACCCGGATGCGGTTTTTATGCAGAACTCTCCTTTATTAATATCCCGAAGGTCCATTGTTAAGCATAGCCCCCTTATACGCTTGGTGTCCTTCCAGGTCCCAGAAGGCACCTTCCACGATGATCTCCACTGTCGTCGAATACATCCTTCCATCCCTGCCGAGATTGTTGACCATCCCCCCCGAAAGTCAACGCCACTCCCTCAGCCCCGCGCCACAAACCTTGTCAAACCGCTGGATTCGTGATAAACTGGAGGTGAGCGACTCCACTCCGCTTGTGGCTGTGGGGCAAATGCGACCGACGAGCTGATGATGGTGTGGGGAAGGGGCGAACGGATGAACGAGCAAAACAAGGATTTGATCCTCTTGATCCTGGACATACAGGGCATCGAAGATCGCTTGCGCGAGTTCGAGCGCAAGTATCGCCTGCGTTCGAGCGAGTTCTACCGCCTGGTGCAAGAGGACAGAATCGAACAGCGGCTGGAGTTGATCGAGTGGTTGGGGCTGTGCGAAATCCTTCAGGCTCGCGAAGCAGAATACCGGCAATTGCTCGAACGACAGGCAGAACCGGTGTTGGCAGCCCTGAATCGCGTGCCGGTCCCTGCCTAAAATGCCTGCCCAACCTCTGGCCTCCATTGCCGAGTACGAAACGTTCATCTACGGATTGCCGGATGCGTTTCCCTGCATCCAGATGTCCACCCTTGTCGTGGTGCACACCGGACCAGTGACGGCTGTGGTAAAAGGGGAGGTCTACTTGGGACAGGACCTTGTCCTGCGCGTGATGGAAGTGGTGAACACCTGCCAGGAGCGGATTGGGCGCTATGGCTACGAACTGTGGCAAGGCGCTGAGGAGCTGTGGTGGTACGATTCGTGGCCACATCCCGCCGTACCAGAGCTGGCCAGTTCCCATCCCCATCACCAGCATATTCCCCCCGATATCAAGCACCACCGCATTCCGGCGCCTGAATTGAGCTTTGACACCCCGAATCTGCCGTTCTTGATCCGCAAAATCGAGCAGGAGCACCTCGGCAACCAATGACCGACGAGCCGACGCCGGCCCCGTGCGACAGCGAAGGGGCCAACGTCTCAA
>CAYLZO010000226.1:5261-7162 GCA_964387775.1 uncultured Anaerolineaceae bacterium | reverse complement strand
TAGCTTCAGAACGGCCATTTCGCCAAGCTGCGCAGCGCAGCCAGTGGCGGGTGGCCGTTTTTTGGTTTGTCGGGGCCGGCGGCGCGCTGTTCGGCGGAAGTGGCAGCTTGAGAGGGGGGAAAAGTTGATCATACGGGACCTCCTGGCGAAAATCCGGCGTGCCGCGCCGTCCTGCAAAGGTACTCGGGCTATGCCCGCTTCTGGGCGCGTGCGGCATCCTGCAGAAAACCGTGCAGGAAACCTTGCCGAAAACCCTGCCAGAAAAAGGACACAGGCTTCTCCAGCGCGTAACACCTACGCCACCCACATGCAGCGCTACGTCCTGGTTTTGCGCGTGGTTTCCGGCAAGTCCGGCGTGGCCGGCGTCATCGTGCGCCACTCCCGGGGGCCGCGCTTTTGCAGCCTCGGCCTGCGGCTCCGAGATCCCCTGCAACTGGACAGGGCGCTCAGGCTCGCCGAACCGGTCGCCCTGGCCGCCGGCGTGCCGGCCGTCATCGCCGCCCGCCGCGAGGACACGCCCGGCCTGGTCACCTTTCAATTCGAGCTCAAGCGCGGCCTCTGGAAATCATACGTCCGGGGCCAACTGGCGGGGCTCGAGATCGGCGTCGGCGAGGCCAACCGGCCCCTGCCCTTCACCTTCGAGCACAATCCCCACGCCGGCGTCTTTGGCGCCACCAACAGCGGCAAGACCGAAACCACGCGCACCATCGTCCACGCCCTGGCCTCGACCTACGACCCGGCGCAGATGAAACTGGCCATCGTCGACCGGCATCACGACTTTGACGACTTTTGCCGGCTGCGACACCTGGCCCTGCCGGTGGCCCACGACGACGTCCTGACCGACCAGGTGCTGGACTGGGTGAGCTACACCCTCGCTCATCGCATCGAAACGAACCTGCGCGATGCTGAAAAGATAGTCTTGGTCATCGACGAGGCCGAAGACATCCTGGATGACCCCAGGCGATTCGCCATCGTGCAAAAGATCGGCAAGGAAGCCCGCAAGTTCGGCGTCCACCTGGTCATGGCCACCCAGAAGCCGAATCAGACCAAGCTGCCCGACCTGTTGCCCAACGTGCTCAACCGCTACGTCGGCCTGGTGGACGACGCCCACACCTCGGCCCGCCTCACCGGCAAGCCGGGCCTGAACTGCCACCAGCTCACGGGCAAGGGCGACTTTATGCACATTGAAGGTCCCATCGCCGAGCGATTGCAGGTTGCCCTGACCACGCCCCAGGACCTGGAGACGCTGCCCTGGGGGGACGAACCGGCGATGCCGGACCTAGAACCCGCGGATACACCGGTTCTGCTCAACGTGCCGGATGCCCAACCCGGCCGGCCACCGAACGAGCTGCAGCCGGACATCACGGCCCTGTACCTCGCCGTCCTGGCCGACGACAAAGCGATCAGCGTCCGCTCGGCCCGCGAGGAGCTCGGCGTGAGCAGAGGGCTTCACGAGATGCACAAGCCCTTTGCCAGGGACATCCTCGCAGAACTGGGGAGGCTCGGATATGGAATTCTCAGGCATTAAGATCACGGCCGGCGCCGTGGCCACGCTGCTCTTCGGCATCCTTGTGCTGCTGCTCTACAGCCACGCCCGGAAGGGCGACGTCACGGCCATCGTCATCCTGGCGGTGCTGGCCGTCATTCTCCTGATCCTGCTGGGCGTCGCCATCGCCGTCGGCACCGTCCTGGTCGCGGAGCGGATCCGATCTCACCAATTCCAGCAAAACGCCGTCGAGAACCAGAGGCTGCTCCTCAACCAACAGCGGGCGCAGAACGAGCTCACCCGGGGCGCCTTGATGCTGGCCAGGGAGCAGCAGAAGCTGCTGCCAGGCGGCCACGGCGTGGAGGACCCGCTGGCCCTGGTGGACGTCGAGGACGCCATCTTTGACGAAATCTAC
>CAYLZO010000226.1:0-5161 GCA_964387775.1 uncultured Anaerolineaceae bacterium | reverse complement strand
AAGGAGGTCTTCAATGGCGGGGAATTGGATAAGACGACTGTTTGGCATCAACGAGGATGAGGACAACCAAGGCCAACTGGCACTGCCCAACCCGGCAGCCGCCCAGTCGCGTACAGCAACGGACATCACCGTCCTCGACCTCGAAGGGCGCGGCACGCTCCGCGGTTCGGCCTGCCGGAGGACGCCGGCGCGCTCTACAACGGCCACCAGCGACAACTGGCCCTCTTCCGGCCGCCCGTGACCCTGGACAATGCCGGGCACAGCGCGCCCGACGTGGACCGCCAGCTCATCGCCGACTCGCGGAGCGTGTCCACCCAGAGCCGGAGGCATTCCTGCGGAATCGGGCACATGGCCGACACGCTCTGCGCCTGGGCCCGGTGCGCATCGACTGGAAGGGGCGCCGGGGACGGTTCGTGTCCGCCTTCCTGCACATGATCACCCGCCAGAGGCGCTTACGACGTGTGGCAGCAGGGCTTTACCGTGATCCTGCCGGTGCAGATGGTCAGCGTCCAGGTCGAGCAGATCTACAAGCTCTACCAGCAGGCCATGGCCCTCAAGGTCAAGGAGCTGCACAAGGGGCACCAGGACCACAGCAAGGCCAACACCCTGCTCGACAAGGCCGCCCGGCATCCGCAGGACTATCAGTTTGCCTGGAGCGCCTGCGCGACGACGGCCACCCGCACCCGCCGAAGGCGCTTACGACGTGTGAGCGACGCCGAGTACCTGTTCCTGGCAGCGGCCATCAGCCGGGCCAGGATCGTCAACGAGCTGCTGCCGACAAACTGATAGTCCTGCGGATGCCGGTAGGGGGCGAGGAGCAGGTCCTGGGCCAGACGGCCACCGTGCTCGCTCCAGATGATCGCCAGCCCAGCGGCAGCCCCGGCAAGACAGCGAGCGCCGGCTAATCTTCCCTCCCCTGGGGGAGGGACTGAGGGAGGGGGAGACGCTGTCCAGAGTGCGTCTCCCCCCTCCCTCTGGCAGGAACCAGGGGACGTTGTCCCTATTTCTACGGACAGCCCTGTCCACAAATCTTGCCATCCGGTTGTAGGTTTTCGGGACACAGGTCTGTAGAAACTGCGGATTGACAGGCAACGCCCAGCCGTGTATCCTGGCTCAATGTGGAATCGCGACGGTCGGGAGCCCATGTACACAAGGAGAAAACAATGAGCGAAGCAAATGCAACGTTGAACATCGGCCTGGACCCGGGGTTTGGGGCGGTGAAAGTCACCGTCGTCGGTCCGGAAGGCCTCCAGGTGGCCACCATCCCCTCGGTGGTCGGCGTCGGGGAGACCGAGTTGGGCCTTCTCGGCCTGGGAGACCTGGGGCGCCGGCGTGCCCGGAGGGCGACTCGCCAGCCCGACCAGGTGACCTTCGAGGGCGTGACCCGGCTACGCCGTGGTCGGCGAGGGGGTCGCCCGCTACGCCCGGCCGGTGGAACGGATGGACTTTTTGCGGCTCAGTGACGGCCCGGAACTGCGGGCGCTGTGCTACGATGCCGCCTTCCGGCTGCTCGGTGGGGGCGAGCACCGGGCCAATGGTTCGACTCCGCTCACCATAAACGTCATAATCGGCCTGCCCGTCGAGGTGATGGCCGACCGCAAGCAGGCGCGGGCCACGCTGCGGGCGCTGCGGCGCTGGATGGTCGCTCGCCACCTCTACGACGTCACCCTGGCGAGTACAGGCAACGGCACGAAAGTTACCCTCGCCGTCACTGACGTGCAGGTCATGGCCCAGCCGGCCGGGACCTTTTTCGCCTGGGGCTTGAACAACCACGGCCGGTGGGTGCGGAGCAGGGCCGACCTGAAGGCGCCGGTGGGCATCTGCGACATCGGCTTCAACACGCTCGACGTGATGGCCGTCGAGGGTGGGGAGGTGGTGGGCCGCTTCACCGGTGGAGACACAGCCGGGATGCGCCGCGCGGCAGAGCTGGTCATCCACACCGTGCGAGGCAGCCACGGCGTGACCCTTTCGCTGCACAAAGCCGACGAGCTGTTGCGGGCCAGGCGCCCCCGGCTTCACACTGCCGGAGGGGAGGTGGATCTCGGCCCCCTGGTGGACCAAGCCCGGGATGCCACCGCCGCCGCCGTGGTCACGTTCGTCGAGCGGCAGTGGGGCAACGGCCGCCAGTTCGCCCATTTGCTGTTCACCGGCGGCGGGGCCGAGGCACTGCGCAAGCCGCTGCTGGCCCAGTATCCCCACGGCGTCGTCCCGCCAAAGGCGCTTACAACGTGTGCCCAATCCGGTCACGGCCAACGCCCTCGGCCTGGCCCGGTACGCAGTGCGGGCCTGGGCGTGAGCTCAGCCGAACGGCTTTCAGGACCTGACAGGTTGTCCGCTGGACAACCTGTCAGGTCCTGCCTGAATGCCACCATCTGGCGCCAGGTTGCGTCAAGTGGCGGCATCGTTCGGAGGTCAGCATGAGCCGCAGGCGACGGCGACAGCCGAGAGAGGTGCGTCTTCATCTTCGCCTCTACGCCGGCCAGGACGACGAGCTGATCCGCTGGCTGGAACAGTTTGACGACCAGCCCTACGGGACCAAGACCCGGGCCGTCAAGGACGCGCTGCTGTGTGGCATGAGAGAGGCTCCGGCCCAGGAGGCGGCACAGGACCTGGACTGTTCTGCCAGGTCCTGCCAGGAGACGCTCACGGCAAGCCTGGCCGACGTGCGCCGCGTGGTCGAGGCCGCCGTCGAGACGGCCCTGGCGCGATTGGGGGACCACCGGAACGGCAGCGGTACTCTGCAGGTAGCCGTACCCGCCGTTGCTCCCTCCGAAGGCGACGAGGCAGACGACCTGCTGGATGCCCTGGGGGAATCACTGGTCGTTAAAGACTGACAGAGAGGACATTATGCACGAAAACGACAACGCGCCCACCAGGGCGGGCGGATACCAGCGCCTGGGCCGCATCGGCGACGCGGAGGTCGGGGTACAGCACTCCCTCCGCGGGCAGAGCATTCTCATCCAGCAGGGCGACGCCGGCCGCTGCCTGGCCGGACTCCTGGGCATCACTGCACCGGAGATCGTTGAAAGGGAGGGAGTTCCCCTCGTGCGCATCCCCCACACCGACCAGGTGGACGATCTCCTGAAGCAGATCGTCGAGGCCTTGATCTCGATCCGCTACGCCCACCCCACGCTGGTTCAACTCCACTTGGAGCTGCCGGAGCCGGCGCCTGACCTGAGCACGCCGCCCTGCCAAGGCACTACGCCCTCTGGGCGCGTGCGGCCTCCCGGGGAGGCCGAAGGGTCACCATGACCTCACCCTTTCCACCCGACTATATCAAGCTTCCGCCCGCCATTGCCTGCGCCGACGTCGAGGATGGCGTCATCGTCACCATGGCCCGCATCCTGGGCCTGTGCTGGACCTCCAAGTACAAAAAGACCTCGCCACTGCCGCCCGATCAGCTTGCCGACCTGGTGGGCCGCTCTCGGGCGACGCTCTACCGTCACCTAAACCGGGCACAGGAGCTCGGCTGGCTCAAGGTGGAGCACAGTGGGCGCCGGCTCGTCCTCCAGCCGCTGGTACACGTTACAGGTGATAGCCAGATCGAACCTAACACCCCCTCTGAAGCGCCCGACCAGGTGGACTATGACTTTCTCGCTGGAGACGGCCACGAACCGGTCGTTCGTGAGCCGACTCGACTGAGCTCGTCGCAGGCTCGGTCGGACGACGGCAACGGGGAGCTCGGCCAGGCCCTCAAGGAGGCCGGCATCATCGGCCGCGCCTTCCACGAGCTGGTCCACAAGGGCATCGATCCGACCACCGTCCGCGCCTGGCACCTTTGGACCTGGGCGCCCGAGCAGGACTGGATGGACAACCCGGCCGGCTACGTCATCACCCGCCTGCGCCAGGGAGACGAGCCGCCCGCTGAATTCCTGGCCCTCGCCCGGCTCACGCCCGACGAGGAGGCCCTGCTCCGGGAGGCGTGGAGCAGCAGCGAACGGTACAGCGGCTGGCCCAGCCTCGACGCTGAGCTACGACCTCTGGCCCCTCTGTGGGCTGACCTGTACGAGGCGATGAGGCGATAGACCTGACAGGTTGTCCGACGGACAACCTGTCAGGTCTATCGCTGGAATCCCGGCAATTCATGCGGACTCGCGCTGTCAAATCATACAGCCCTGTGCCGCGCTGGGGTTCTTTGTCCACACCAGGTTCATACGGCCCGGTTCCGTCTCATTTCTGAGACGGAAAAGCTGTTCCGTCTCACAGATGAGACGGAACAGTCGCCTTTGTTTTGTTGCTGTTGCTTGTCTCTCTCTTGATCCATTTCCGGGAGAACAAACAACAACAACAGAACAGGCCCTTCTATTGTCCTGCTTCCGTCTCAGAAATGAGACGGAATAATCTTTTGGTCAACCAGCCAGCAGGGATGGGGAACAGGATAGGACAGTCCGGGCACGCGGACACGGCCGAGCAGGCCCCTGAATATCCCTTCCGGCCACAGTTCGCCGGGTTGTCATCCATTTTTTGCCCGGAGATGTGAAGAGGTCTCTCCTCCCGACGGGGTTGGGAGGAGGCCCTTAAAAAGGCGCTATCGCGCCAGGGTGCGTGGCGGTTACGGAACAGCCGCCGAAAACCAAAATCCACTCAGGAGGTGAAACAATGTTCCACGAAGTTACACTCATCGGTTTCGTAGGCCAGGATCCACAGATGCGTTTCTGCGAAGACGGCACGCCCGTCACCAACTTTTCGGTGGCCACCCGCCAGGTGGTCTCCAAGGAGCGGGTCGAGAGCTGCCCCAGGGGCTGGAAAGAGTCCATCAACGGCAAGAACTGGGAGCTGACCACGTGGTTGCGCGTGACCTGCTGGCGCAGGCTGGCGGAGGCCGTCAACGAGTACGTGGCCAAGGGCAGCCAGGTCTACGTCAAGGGCGAGCTGAAGGGCGAGGCCGTGGACGGCTCCCAGAATCCCCGCATCTGGGTCGGGAACGACGGTGAGCACCGGGCTAGCTACGAGATCACAGCTCGCACGGTCAAATTCCTCGGCCGCCGCAACAACGGGGGGCCGCCCATCGGCGAGCCGCCACCGCAGGGTTACGAGGAAGGAGATTCCCTGCCCTTCTAGCCGAAAACTGAATACTACAATCGAATGGGCGCAACTGCTCTTGTTTCCCTGTGATTTCTGAAGGTAACGCAAAAGTGCCACAGAGCTGATTGGCGGGTAT
>CAYLZO010000225.1:0-8517 GCA_964387775.1 uncultured Anaerolineaceae bacterium | reverse complement strand
ATGGCCTCGGGGGCCAGGTCGGCGCCCAGGGCCACCACCAGGTAGTCGTAGGCCAGTTCGCCGTCGCCGGTCCGCACCCGTTGGCGGTCCGGGTCGATCTCGTGCACGGTGGCCGGCAGCAGCTCCACCCCCGGCCGCAGCATCCGCCGCAGGTCTTTGGTAATCTGTGGGGGCCGCCGCTGGCCCACCATTACCCACAACAGCGATGGCGTAAAGACGTGCTCGTCCCGCTTGTCTACCACGGTGATGCGGTGTTCCGCGCCCAATCGCCGGCGCAGGGCATTGGCGGTCACGATGCCGCCCACGCCGCCGCCCAAGATGAGGATCCTCTTTCCGGTCATGTCACCCTCCCATTCTATATCCGAGAGCTTGCTCCGTTGTTCTGCCAGACTGCGTCATCTCGTTCTTTCCGGCTGCCCGCCACGGCCAGAAAGGCTGCGAGCCCGGGCGCCCAACGCCGCCCGGGCCGCTCCAGGCGGCGCAGGACCGCCAGCAGCGGGGCCGACTGGATGGGCGGGAAAAAGATCGCCTCGCGCGTAACCACGTCCCTGTAGCCGGCCTTGAGCAGGCCGGCCAGCTCCCGGCGGCCGAAAAAGCAAGCGTGCCGCCACAGCGAGACGCCGAACAACCCCTTGAGCCGCCGCAGCAGCGCCCACGGGCTGAAACGCCCCAGCGCCCCGATCACCAGCCGCCCGCCCGGCGGCTGGACGCGGGCCAACTCGGCCACGGCCCCGGCCGGTTCGGCGACGAACTCCAGGGCCAGGACGCAGGTCACGACCTGGAAGCTGCCGGCGCGGAAGGGCAGCCGGTCCAGCGAGGCGCACACCGGCGTCAGCGGCAGTCCCTCCCGCCGGGCCTTGGCCTGGGCCCGGGCCAACATCGGCGTCGAAGCATCCGCCGCCGTGACCCGCGCTCCACGCCGGGCCAACGCCAGGGCATAGTGGCCTGTGCCGCAACTGGCATCCAGCGCGGTGTGGCCATCAACCTCGCCGGCCAGGGAGAAGACGGCGTCCCGTTCCAGCGCGTCGGCCAGGGCGCCCAGCGGCGTTCGATACCAATCGTCGTAGCCGGCCGCCAGGTCGTCGAACAGAGCGGCCTGCCCTTCGCTCACGCCTGGGCCTCTTCCGCGCTGATCGTGCGCGCCACCCGCGACAGGGGATGGCCTTTGGCCTGGATATCCAGGGTGTTGAACCAGCCAAAGGGGGTGCGGACCACGCGCAGGCCCTCTTCGACGAGCTTGAGCACTTGCACGGCCACAGCCGGCTTGCTCAACTGCCCGAACAGGTGGGCAAAGGGGTGCAGGACCACCGTCTGCACCTTGAGGTTCGCGGCGTGGGCTGCGATCTCGGCGGCGGCCTCGTCGGCCACACGGCCCGGCGCAGATTCGTCTTTCTTTTCCACGCTGGCCAGCACCAGCAGGGCCTCCTCGGCCACGGTCGCCGGGTCGTCGTACTCCTCCACCAGCGGCGAGCGCCCTCGCTCGGTGATGCGGCACTCGAAACGGTCCACGTGCCAGGCTAGAAAACGCATCGGCTACTCCTTTTCAGCGGTTCGGCTCCCACGGAGCCGGTCGGCTCAGCATCAAGTCTCACAGAAGGGGCGCAGCACCTTGAACGCTTCGGCGTAGGCAACCCCACCCTGTCGCCCATAGTCCAGATTGCAGCGGCGGACGTCCTCGGCCAGGTGGGGCGTTTTTTCCACCTGGCTGCCATGGCAGGCGATGGCCGCCAGCTTTTGCTCAAAGGTGGTCGTGATGTCCACCCAGGTGTCCGGCTCCTCGGCGCTAAAGAGATACACCTCCTGGACCTGGTGGGCGGTCAGGATGTCGGAGTAGTAGTGGGGGTTGCCCGCAGGCAACACCGCGTCCAACGCCGCCAAGCCGGCCACCCGGTGGTCGGGATGGAGTTCGTAGCGCCGCCACGGATCCCAGGCCAGCAGCCGCTGTGGCCGGCAGCGCCGGATGAGCCGGACCAGCTCCGCCGCCAGGCCCGGCGCCCGGCCCAACTCGCCGTCCGGGTGGCCCAGAAACTCGACCTCGGCGATGCCGAGCACCCTGGCCGCGGCGCGTTGCTCCTCCTGCCGCCGGGCGGCCAGGGCGGCCGGATCGACCGCCGGGTCGTGGCTGCCCTTGCCGCCGTCGGTGCAGACCACCAGGCAGGCCCGCCACCCCTCGGCCACCCAGCGGGCCAGGGTTCCGCCGCTGGTGAACTCGACGTCGTCGGGGTGAGCGCCGATGGCTAGAACCAGGCCGTGCATGTCAATCCCCGGCGAAGGGCTAAAAGACCAGCACCTGATCGGCGGCCAATGTCCAATCGCCCAACAAGTCCATGCTGCCCTTCAGCACGCCGTCCACCACATCCTCCGGCCCGAGCCCGCGGGCCTCGGCGCAGGTTCCTCAAAGGGCCACCTCGCCGCGCCGGGCCAGGGCTTTCATCATGCGCTCCACGTTGTAGTAACCGTCGGGCGTCGTCTGGCCGCGCCGGGCGCAGGCCACCCCGTCGCCCGTCAGAAAGACGCGCACGCCCGCGCCGGGCCGCTTGACCAGGTTCAGCGCCAGCCGCAGCGCATTGTACGGCTGCTCGTTGCCGTAGGGGCCATCGTTGATGATGAACAACGTGCTCTGCCCACTCGAATCCATGACGTTATGCTCCTTCCTGTTGCATTCTTTCGGCCAGCGCGCCGCTGCGGGCCAGTTGCTCAAACAGCACCTCCCGCATCAGGTCGCAGGCCTGGACGATCTTGGGATTGCCGATCTGATAGTAGACGTTGACGCCCTCCCGCCGGGTCACGACCACCCGCTTGTCGCGGAGCACGGCCAGGTGCTGCGAGGCGTTGGCCAGGCTGACGCCCATCTGCTCCGCCATTTCGCTCACCGACAACTCGCCCTGACGCAGCAAACTCAGGATCTCCAGGCGCTTGGGATGGGCCAGTGTGCGGCAGATGCTGGCGTGGAGTTCAAATATCCGTTTGTCGTCCTGTTCTTGGGCGGGGACCATGTCCTAATCCTCTGTTACTTGCATTATTTATTGATTAAGCAATAACACGAGTATAACACAGGCCCCCCAGCCTGTCAAACCTCATCGATCCATTGGCCTTTCCCCACTTGGCATTCGGCCTGCTGGGATGGAGGCGGGCAGGTGCAAGACCGGCCCCTATCTCCGAATTGTAGGGGCGTACCCTGGCGGTCGCCCTGGTCAAATAAAAAGGAGCCCCTGCCTGACAGGGGCTCCTGATGGCCGGGGATGATCTGTAGCCTACGGCCTGTCGTGGTAGCCCACCGCCTTCTCGATCAGCTCCTCGTCCGTCTTGGGCGTGGCCGATCCGCCTTCCACGTGGCAATGCCGGCAGGCAAAGTCCAGGCCAAGCTGCGACAGTGCCTCCGTGCCCTCCTCGTTGAACTGGCCGATCTGCATCGGATCGATGGCCATCAGGTGGGTGCGGATGTCGCCGGTGAATTTGGCCGCGTCGCCCACGGCGCTCTTGGTCACGCGCGGCATGTGGCAGTCGATGCACTCGGCTACGGCCGGGTGCACCTCCGAAGCCTGGTAGCGGGCTTTTTCAAAGTGGCAGTTCACACACTGGGTGCGGGTGGTCTGTGCCTCGGCCTGGCGCAACTGCACGACACCGGCGTGCGGATCGTGGCAGACGACGCAGTCGAGGGTGACGTGTTTGCTCTGGAACAGCTCCTCGTATTGCTCGTGGTGCTTGATAAAGCCGCCACTGGTGTCGACCCCCTCCGGCGCGCCGCGCAGGTGGCACTCGCCGCACAGCTCCGAGTCGCGGTCCTTTGCCATCGCCACCCCCGAGGGATTGCCCACGTGCAAGCTGCCCGGGCCGTGGCAGCGCTCGCACTGGATGCCCGGTTCGGCCCAGGTGCCGACCAGACCCGGCAGGTCGTCCTGGTTCCCTTTTGGACTGTAGCCGGTGGTGTGGCAGGGGCCGCAGTCATAGGGCTTGTTCTCCTCACCGGCGTGATAGGCTACCCAGTGGGCGTCCTTTCCGACGACGTCGTTGACAAAGTTGTACTGGGTCGTGGCGTCGGCGTCGCCGGTGATGATGTAGCCGTTTTCGTCGATAAAGCGCGCCTTCCAATTGTAGCCGCCGATGACGTAGCTGACGTCGTCCCAGGTATAGCCCGCCGGCGGTTCGGGCACCTCGGTGAAGGGATAGTCCGGCGGCTGGCCGCCCACCACGGGGTTGAGTTTCCAGGGATGGCCCGACAGCATGAACACGCCATAGATCTCTTCGTGACAGGCGCCGCAGGTCTCGGAGCCGACGTACTCGGCGCCGGCCGGCGCGGCGGCCGCAGCGCCTCCCTCACCAGGAGGACCTTGGGGGCCTTCTGGCCCGACCGGTCCTTCCGGCCCGGGCGGTCCCTGGGGACCTTCGGGCCCAGGAGGACCTTGCGGTCCTTCCGCCCCGCAGGCTGCCAGCGCCAGAATCAGGATCGCCGCCAGGGCGACGATGCCCAACAGGGTCAAATGCTTTCGTTGCATGGTCTTTTTACCTCCTCGTCCAATCAATGATCACGTTTTGCCGCACGAACATCAAAACGAATCTGCTTTTCGCCTTTGCACCTCCCTTCCGTCCTGGCTCACCCCTGGTCCCAATCACACCGGACCCAGAATGACGGCATCCGGCGACAGATTCTCACAACCAGTATATCACGTCCGCAGGCGCCCGTCATCTGTCATCTGTACCCTTTTTCCTGGTACGTTGCGCCAGTATCTAGCTGCCTGTCCCGGCGAGGTGCACTGCACGAATCCAAGATTTGACATTTACCCGATTTTGGCTATAATATCACGAGTCGATAACGGGAGGCGATATTGTGATGCTGCGTGAATTTTTTCTGGGCTTTGTCAAAATCCACATCCTGTACCACGCCGCCGAGGAGCCGGTCTACGGGCTGGGGTTGATCGAGGAGCTGGCCCGCCACGGCTACGACCTGAGCCCCGGCACGCTCTACCCCACCCTGCACCGCCTCTACAAACAGGGCTACCTGACCCGCGAGAGCTGCGTCGTCGGCGGGCGGCGGCGCAAGTACTATGTCATCACCGACAAGGGCCGGGCCGTCCTGGCCGAGGCCCGCCTCAAGATCGCCGAGTTGGTCGGCGAGGTGCTGGAGGGGTGACGCGGCGGGCTACGAACAGCAACTTTTCAATAAACCGGGAGACTGTTCGTAGTCGGCGCTTCGCCATGCCAAAGGCACGCAGAGCGAGGCGTGCCTCCGGCAATCGCCGCAAAAGCGCCAAGGCGGAGCTTCGCCCGTGCGCACTACGAACGCAACGAATCAGGAGATTTCCGTATGAACCAGGAAACCATTTCCAAACCAAAGGCGGGCTGGCGAACGCTACCGCGCAACGTCTGGGCCGTCAGCCTGACCAGTTTCTTCATGGACATTTCCAGCGAGATGGTCGTCAACATCCTGCCCCTCTTCCTGAGCAACGTGCTGGGCGTCGGCGCGGGCCTCATCGGCCTGATCGAGGGGGTGGCCGAGGCGACGGCCAGCCTGCTTAAGGTCTTTTCCGGCTGGCTGTCGGATCGATTGGGGGCGCGCAAATGGCCGGCGGTGGCCGGCTATGCCATCTCGGCGCTGAGCAAACCCTTCTTCTACTGGGCCAACGCCTGGACGGCGGTGGCCGCCGTGCGCTGGGCCGACCGGGTGGGCAAGGGGGTGCGCACCGCGCCCCGCGACGCGCTGGTGGCCGACAGCATCGACGAGGGCCAGCGCGGGCTGGCCTTTGGTTTTCACCGGGCGGCCGACACCGGCGGCGCGGTGGTCGGCTTGCTCATCGCTCTGGGCGTGGTCTGGGCGGCCCAGTCGGCCGCGGTCGAGCTGGGCCGCAGCGCCTTCCAGATCGTCGTGCTGGTCAGCCTCATCCCGGCGGCGCTGGCCGTGCTCTCCCTGGCCCTGGGCGCGAAGGATGTGCCCGTCAGCGGCAAGCGCGAGCGGCCGGCTATCACCTTCCGCGGGCTGGGCAAGCCCTTCCTGGTCTTTATGCTCATCGTCGGCCTGTTCGACCTGGGCAACTCGTCGGATGCGTTTCTGGTGCTGCGCGCCCAGGAGCGCGGGCTGAGCGTCGTCGGCATCCTGGGGATGCTGGTCACGTTCAACCTGGTCTACAGCCTGGTCTCCACGCCCGCCGGCTCGCTGTCCGACCGGGTGGGGCGGCGGGTGGTGATCGTCGGCGGCTGGCTGGCCTACGCGGCCATCTACCTGGGCTTTGGCCTGGCCGGTGCAGGCTGGCAGGTGTGGGCGCTGTACGCTTTGTACGGGGTGTACTATGGCCTGGCTTACGGCACGGCCAAGGCCCTGGTGGCCGACTTGGTGCCCGCCGAGTTGCGCGGCACGGCCTATGGCACCTACAACGCCACCCTGGGCCTGATCGATTTTCCGGCCTCGCTCATCGCCGGGCTGCTGTGGCAGGACGTTGGTCCGGCAGCGCCCTTCTTTTTCGGGGCGGCGCTGGCCCTGGCCGCTGCTGGGCTGATGCTGCTGTGGAAGATGCCTGTCGGGACGCAGATAGACACAGATGAACGCTGATTTGGCTCTTTCATCTGCGAAAACCTGCGTGAATCTGCGTCCAAAGGCCAAAGGAAACTGTTCATGGTCACCCTGACCAAAGTCCTGGAAGTCAACTGGATCATCCTCTACTTTGTCTACGGCCAGGTCTTTTTCATCATGGGCCTGGTGACCGGCTTGCAGTGGCAGCGCCAGAGCCGCCTGGAGTTGGCCCGCCCGCTGCCCTGGCTGGCCGCCTTTGGCGTCGCCCACGGGCTGACCGAGTGGGGCTATATCTTTGTGCCGCTGCAATCGCTGTACCTGCCCGACCCCCTCGTGCGGCTGATGATCATCGCCCACCTGCTGCTGCTGGCCGTCTCTTTCTTTTTCCTGCTCCAGTTCGGCGTCGAGTTGCTGTTGCCCCGCTGGCCCCGGCGTCGCCGGCTGCGGGCCGCGCCGGGGGCGCTGCTGTTCCTCTGGGGCGGAGCCGTGCTGGCCTGGGGCGCCCTCAGCGGCGACCCCCTCAACGTCGTGGTGGCCGTCGGCGACAGTTGGAGCCGCTACCTGCTCTGCCTGCCCGGCTCGGTCCTGGCCTTTGTCGGGCTGCGCCGCCAGGCCCGCCAGGTGCGAGAGATGGAGCTGCCGCGCATCGCCGCCTACCTGACCGGGGCGGCGGTCGCCTTTCTGGTCTACGCCCTGGTCGGCGGGCTGGTCGTGCCCACGGCCCCGGTCTTTCCGGCCAACCTGCTGAACTATGCCCTGCTCACCCGCACCATCCAGGTGCCGGCGCCCGTCTTTCGCTCGCTATGCGGCCTGGCCATGGCCTTTTTCGTGGTCCGCTCGCTGGACGTGTTCCGCGTGGAGACCGACCGCCGCCTGGCCGAGATGGAGCAGGCCCAGGCCCTGGCCGCCGACCGGGAGCGGATCGGGCGGGAGCTGCACGACGGCATCATCCAGAACATCTATGCCGCCGGCCTGAGCCTGGAGCGGATGGAGGGGCAAATGGTCGATGGGCCGGAGCGGGCGGGGCAGGTCCGGGCCGTGCTGGACATCCTCAACCAGACCATCCACGACATCCGCAGCTACATCTTTGACCTGCGGGCGGCGGAGCAGACCCGCGAGCTGGAGGCCGTGCTGGAGGAGTTGGTCCGCGACTTGCGGCTCGACACCCTGCTGGAGGTCGATCTGCACGTGGCGGGCAAGCGCTGCTGGCCGATGAGCAGCCAGCAGACGGCGCACCTGACCCAGATCGCCCGCGAGGCGCTGAGCAACGTGGTGCAGCACGCCCGGGCGCGACAGGTGACGGTCAACCTGTTGTACAACCCCGACGGGGTGTGCCTGTCGGTCGCCGACGACGGCCGGGGCCTGGGGCCGGAGGCGGCGGGCAACGGCCCCCACTCGGGGCAGGGCCTGGCCAACATGCGGGAGCGGGCCCGCCAGTTGGGCGGCGAGCTCAGCCTGGAGAGCAAACCGGGGCAGGGGCTGCGGCTGTCTGTGACCGCGCCCTGCCGGAACGAAGGGAGGCGAAGGGAATGACCTTGCGCATTTTGCTGGTGGACGATCACGAGGTGGTGCGCCTGGGGGTGCGGGTGCTGATCAACGATCAGCCGGGCATGGCCGTCGTCGGCGAGGCCGGCTCGGTGCAGGAGGCGGTGCGCCAGGCCCGGGCGCTGGCGCCGGACGTCGTCGTCCTGGATATGCGGCTGCCGGACGGCCACGGCGTGGACGCCTGCCGGCAGATCAAGGCCGACCTGCCCGCCACGCGCATCATCGTGCTGACCTCGTTTCCCGATGAGGAGACCATTGTGGAGGCCATCACTGCCAGCGCCGACGGCTACGTGCTGAAGCAGATCGGCTCGGGCGAGCTGCTCACGGCCCTGCAGGGACGGGACATCGTACTGATCGAAGACGATCCCTATTCGGAATTGTACTTCGACGAGGCCGACAAGGAGCTCACCCAGCCGATGAAAACGATGGGTGATGAACCGGTGCCGATCGCGTACGTGGGCTCATTT
>CAYLZO010000224.1:1819-8682 GCA_964387775.1 uncultured Anaerolineaceae bacterium | reverse complement strand
CGCCGCCCAGCTCCGCCCGCCCGTCCAGGATGCCCCGGGCCACCCCCGGGCCGATGTCGTACTCGTCGGCGATCTCGATCCCCTCGGCGATCTCGGCCGGCGTCTGGGCCGCGTTGAGAAAGGCCAGGATGCGAGCCGCGGCCGTCAGGCCGACCTCGTCCGGCCCGATGCGCACCTCGGTCATAACCTACCTCTTTCCTCTCGCTTGCCCAGCGCGGCCCGTGCACCTGGCACGAAACCCCAACCAAGTCCTGTCATTGCGAAGCAATCCCCAGTTGTGAGAAAGAAACCTGTGACAACCAACCTGGGATTGGTGCTGCAATGTCCTACCCATTCCCGATGGCCTGTTGCAGCGCAATGATGTTCTCCCGGGCCTGCTGCAGGCTGGTCTGCACCACCCGCAGGTCGGCCATCTTGTTCTGCACGTCGATGACGTCGAAACTCTCCAGCATCTGCACCTGGTCAGAGACCGTCGTGATCCGGGAATCGAGCTGGGACGCCGTCTGCTGGGCGGACTCGGTGCGCGTATCGAGCAGGGTCAGGCTGGCGGCGTGCTCGCGGATCGTGGCAGTCTGATCGGCGATCTGGGTATCAAGCTGGCTCACGCGCTCGCCCAAGCGCTGCTCCAGGGTCTCTACGCTGGCTCCGATGCGCTTCTCGGCGCCGGCCACGATGGCCTCGGCCTGGGCCTGGGCGTTGCTGATGGCCCGCCCCACCTCGTCGATGCCGGCCTTCAGGTCGCCGGCGCTCTTGTTGTTCTGCACCGCCGCCGTGGTGAACATGGCCAGCCCCGGACCCTCCTCGGCCGCGCCGCCGATGGTGTTGGCCTGGGAGTAGACCATCGTCTGCTCGAACTTGACGGCGTGCTGCGTATAGTCGAGCAGGTCGTCCAGAAAGTCCGGCTCGTCGTCCAGGACGATGCCGTCCAGCGCGTGCTGCACGGCCTGGTAGCCGCGCACCTTGCCGATGATGCCCTGCTTGGCGACGATGCCCTGGATCTTGTTCTGCAAGCCCTGGATCGAGCCCAGGTAGCTGTCACCGATCTCGGCCACGAGCTGGTCGCGGAAGCTCTGCGCCAGCGTGCCGATCTCGTCCAGGAAGTCGAGGTGGACCCAGGGGTCGATCCAGTCGCGGAAGGTGACCTGGATCGAGCTGTAGCCCCGTCCCTCGTCCGGCGTGCGCGGATCGCCGTCGTCCTTGGCGATGGCCGTCACCGTGGCGCGATAGTCGCGCCAGCGATGGTGAAAGCCGGGGAAAAAGCCGGTCACGCGCTTGGGCTTGTCGAGGTAGTAGGCGTCCAGGTACTTGCCAAACACCTTGGAGTCGACGCGCTGGTACTCCTGGGTCATGACCTTGTAGGCCTGCGTATTGGTCTGCACCGCCCGGGGGGTCTCGGCGTCCAGGAACACCTGGGCCACCGACTTTGTAATCGTCTGGCCCCCGCTGTTGATGACCTGGATCGGGGTCTGGAGGGCGGCGACGATCTCGTCATCGTCGTCGTCCGACAGGCCCTCGGCGTGCTCGGCGCGGAGCCGGATGCGGGCGACGCCCTCGGCGTTGATCTGGACCGAGATGGCCCGGTCGCCGACGCCGCCCCGGCTGGCAAAGCCGTCGGCGGGCTTGAACTGCCCCCACGTCGCGACAAAGTCCACCCAGGGCCGGCCGGGCAGCGCCCCCATGTCGAGGGGGTTGCCCTCGAAATCGGTCACCAGGGCCTCGATCTCGACCATCTCGCCCAGGGCATAGTTCAGGCGGTTGGTTCTGAGCCGGACCCGGTACTGGCGGCGCAGCACGTCGACGGTCGTCTCGAGGGCGTCGATGCGGCCGCCCAGCGCGTCCAGTTGCTCGCCGACCTGTTCAAAGCCGGCCTGCACCTGATCTTCCAGCTCGCCGAGTTGGGCGCTCAACGCGTCGCGCACGCCCTCCAGCGTTTCCACCAGCGCATTCCAGTCCTCTTTGGTGATGAGCTGGCCTTTTTCTCTGTTTCCCAGTTGGTCGATAATATCACCCATAGTCCATCCCTCACAGTTGTGGGGCAAGTTTGAAACTTGCCCTACGGCCGCACGATCTCTTCCTCCACGGCCAGCTTGACGCGGACGCCGGCCGGCCGCACCTGCTCGATGCCCCGCCACACCCGGTCGAGCACGGCTGGGTCGAATTCCTCGTCGGGCCCCCGCCGCTGGAGCCGGGCCACGACCGTCATCGCCCCCTCGGTCTTCCACGTCAGCCACAGCCGGGCCACCGGGTCGAAGGCAAAGACGGCGGCGTTGAAGGCGCTCTCCGGGTCGGGCGTATCTGTCGAGTAGCGGCCCGGCGCTTCCTGGTTCTCCAGGTGCTTTGGCTCGTCGGGCGGCAGGAAGCGGCCCTCGGCCGTCCAGGCCGGACCGGCGGGCAGGTCGCCGGGCGGGTCGGGCTCCATCGACAGGTAGCGCCACACCGACGCCCCCTCGGGCAGGCGGGGCAGGGCGGGCAGGCCGCCGTCCACGGCCCGCTCGGCGTCGGGCTTGACGCGGACCCGCAGGTCCTCGACCGGCACCGCCTCACTGCTGCTGAACGTCGAGCCGTCCCAGGCGCCCCTGTCGGCGACGACGCCGTCGGTCCAGAGCAGGGCCGTGACCGCCGCCTCGTCGCTGCTGCGCTGGGGCGTGGCCTCGGTCTCGTCAAAGCGCCGCCACTGCCCGGTGGCCCGCTCGAACCACCATGCGCCCCGGGGCTTGAGCGCGTCGGGGTCGGTGTAGACGCTGTCGGCGCGGCCCAGCTGCAGCCAGCCGCTCGCCGCCTGGAACTGCCACCAGTCGCGCCCGTCGAAGCGAAAGAGGCCCTGCCCCGTGCCGAACCAGAGCCCCCCGCGGGCGTCCTGGGCCAGGGCGTAGACCCGCTCGGTGGTCAGGTCGGGGTAGGCTTCGAGCACGGTTTCGTAGGTCAGGCCTGTGGTGAGCCCCGTCGAACCACCGCGCACCGAGCGCGCCCGGTAGCGGGCCAGGCCCTGCTCGGTGCCGATCCAGAGGGCGGCATCGGGGCCGCGCCACAGGCCGCGCACCGGCGGCAGGCCCACGTCGGTCTCGGCGGGTAGCGCGCCGGGGGTCCAGGGCTGCCATTCGTCGGTCTCTTCGCTGCGCACGGTGCCCGCGTAGTAGAACCAGGCGTCACTGGCGACCTGGTGCTGAAAAATGCCCAACTCGCCGCCGAAAAAGAGGTTGCCCGTCGCATCCTCGTGGAGGGCATAGACCGGCGTGCCGCCCAGCGGCGAGGGGCTGAATGTGCCGTCGGCGGCCAGTGTGCCCGCGCCGTCGGCGGTGGCCAGCCAGCGCTCGCCCGCCGCCGTGTCCAGGATGGCGTGCACGGCGGTCCCCGCCAGCGCGGCCAGCGGCTCGGCGCTGAAGGGATCCCCCTCGGCGGGATAGATGTCCAGGCGCAGCAGGCCGTCGGCCGCGCCGACCAGCAGCGCGCCCGTCGCGCCGGTCGCCAGGCAATGGAGCTCGGCGCCGTGGCTCAGGGCCTGGATCCAGGTCCGGCCGTCGAAGCGCCAGAGCTGGCCGGCGCCTCCGTCGTTGGCCGCCGCCCAGAGGACGTGGTCGGACGTCTGGTGCAGGGCGGCGATGGGGACCGTCGGCGCGCCGTCGCCGACGGCCGTCCAGGGGCCGGGCGCGGTGGGGTTGACCCGGCCGGCGTCGTCGGGCTCGGCGTCGGCCCGTTGCAGGCCCGTCTCGCCCCCCAGCCACGAGGTGTGGGCCAGGCGCAGCCGCAGCGTCTCGCCCGCCGGTAGCGTGCCATCGTAGGCCAGGCCGACGCGGACCAGGTCGTTGCCGGCGGTGTAGAGCTCGATCATTGGCCGGGCGGCCTCGCTCTCGGCCTGGACATAGACCGTGGGCGGCGCCGGGCGGCCGCCGTCGTTGCTCACGCTCCAGCGCATCAGCGGCCCGAGGATGCTCTCCGGCGCGCCCCGCGTCGGCACGGCCAGCGAGTGGTCGACCAGCGGGGCAAACTCCTCGAGGGTGAAGGGCGGGTCGCGCTCCTCCAGGGGGCGGGCCAGGTCCACCGGAAGCTGGGCCTCGATCATGCGCCGCAGCGCGCCGAGGGTGCCCAGTCCGTTGCGATAGAGGGCCACCATGCGCCGCAGCCGCAGGCGGTAGGCTTCGACCAACTCGCGCAAGTGGCTGGGCTCGTACCAGGGTTGCAGGCTGAGCAGGCTGCCCAGGCGGGCCAGGTCGCGGACGTAGGGGTAGGCTTCGGCGGCCTCGACGTCGGCCTCGACCGTGGGCACCAGGGGCGGCAGGTCGTGGGCCTGGCGCAGGCGCTCGACGTAGGGGTTGTAGAAGGCCGAGTCGGCGTAGCGTAACCAGTGGCTCTGGAGCACGGTCGTCGAATCGGCGTGGGCGGCGTCCAGGATGACGCCGACGGCGGCCAGCAGCCGCGACAGCAGCGTCGTGTCGCCGGCCTCGGGCCGGTAGAGGAGCGGGAGCCGCTCGCGCATGTTCTCGTGGCTAGGCATCGGCGTTGGATTCTCCGCCGTCATTGCGAGCGACCGGAGGGAGCGAAGCAATCCCCAACTGGGACAGAGCCGGGGATTGCTTCGTCGCTGCGCTCCTCGCAATGACAAAGATGTCAGGCATCGTTCGCCTCGATGGACACGGTGACGCTGTCGAGCGAGAGTCGCTCGAATTGACTCAGCGTGTAGGCCGGGTCGGCGGCCTGGCCCAGGACGCGGCTGACACCGCTCTGCGTGGTCAGGGCAAAGGTCACCTGGTAGGGGTCGATGCCCGTCTCGTCGGGCAGGGTGGCCGCCTGGTCCTCGTCGTACTCGGAGAGCAGGTGGGCCGCCTTGCCCGGCAGCTCGATGGCGTGCAGCAGCTTGCCAAAGGAGAGGACGCGCTTGTGGGCCTGGGCCGTGGGCAGCGTCTGCTCGGCCAGCCCGTTGAGGTAGGGCAGCGTCGTGTTGGCCAGTTTCTGGCGGATGGCGGCCTCGTCGGGCGCGTCGGCCCCCTCCGGATAGCCGACGGTCACGCTGAGCAGCGTGGGCAGGGCCGGGTCGACGATCTGGATTTCGTCGAGCACGGTGGCCTGGCCGGCGATCTTGAGCGCGCCGGCTTCGCGGTCGAGCACGTTGGTCGGCGTGCCGACTTTGGCGAGCTCAGTCGAGCCGTCCCAGGTGGCGCTGACCAGGCGCATGTCCTCCACGCCCTCCACGCCCAGCACCAGGCTCACGATCTTGGTGATGCTGCCCTCCGACTTGGTGGGCAGCCGCTGGAAGTAGTCGGCGATCTCCTGGCGGACCGCGTCCTGGATGGCGCGCAGGTCCTCGGGCAGCAGGCCCTGGGCCGTGGTCAGCAGGATCTCGACGTTGACCTTGCGCGGGGTCTCGGGCGTGGGCAGGGTGACGATCACGCCGGCGGGCCGGGCGTCGTGGATGGCGGTCATGACCCGCTGCTCCAGCTCGGGATCCCACGCCTCGGCCACGGCCTTGACCGTGACCTGGCCCGGCGTCGTCGTGTCCTCGATCACCTCGGCCGAGACGCCCTGCCGGGCGACGGCCTGTTGCAGCGCGCCGACGGTGGCCCGCTCGCTGCCGTGCAGGAAATTCTTGGCCCGGGTGCGCAGCTCGGCGTCGCTCTCGTCCTGGGTGGTGATGCTCGTCGGGTTGGGGTTCGTGACCGACTCGATGCCGGCCAGCGGGATGGGCAGGACCGTCAGCGCGTCGGCGCCCACGGGGTCGTTGGTCACCTCCAGGTCGCGGGCCGTGACGCGCACCGTGTTCTGGCCTTCGAGCAGCGTCACCGTGGCCGTCGTCTCGTACTCGATCTCGCCGTCCTCGGTGATGAGGCGCGTGCCGGCGGGGATGGTGACGGCGCCCCGGCTGTTGCGCGAGCGGGTAAAGACGACCTCGCCGGCGGGGTGGGCGCCCGTCACCCGCTCGATGCCCAGCAGGGCGACCACCTTGTCCAGCGCCGAGCCGCCGGCCGTGTCCACGAACCCCGCCTGGTAGACGGCGTCGAGCTGGGCGTAGAGCCGGCCGATCTCCAGGGCCAGCGTCTCGCTCAGGGTGCGGAGCACGCTGCCCGGCTCGGTGTCGGTCAGCTCGGGGTGGGCGGTGGCGGGGTAGTAGTTGACGTGGACCAGGGTCCCGGCGTCGGGCATCTGGGCGCCCTCCTGCCAGACCAGGGCCTTCTGGTCGGCCAGCTTGTAGTCCTGGTCGGCGCGGAAGCGGTGGGGCTGGCCGTTGCGCTGGCCATAGACCGAGAGGATCTCGGCCACCGGCGGCCGCTCCAGGAAGTGGGTGTGCGGTGGCTCGGCTCCCTCTTCCGGCGGGTAGGGATGGGCCTCGGCCGCGACGCCTTGCACCAGGCCGGTCAGGATGTTGTCGAGCACTTCGGGATAGGTTCGCCGTCTGAATGTCATAGTTCCAACTCCAGGCTAAAGGGGCCGATGCGCACGGTTCGACCGGGTTCACCGGACTCGCTCGCCCCGATGGGCTTGACCACGAGCAGCACGTCGACGCGGTCGCGGGTGCCGGGCGTGGGCGTGACCGAGACGCTGACCACCTCTTCGATGCGCCGCTCCTGGGCCAGGCTCTCCAGGATATAGAGTTTGACCAGGTGTCGCGTCGTCTCGGTGTTCTGGCGGCCGATGAGCTCGTGCAGGCGCGAACCGTAGCCGGGATGGCCCAGCGGGCCCAGCTCGCCGCGCGGGATGAGCAGGCGCAGCACCACGGCCTGGCCCAGGTTGTCGCGCCCGGCGATGAGGCCCAGGTCATCGCGCCAGCCGGGCTTTTTCGGCACGCGGTGGCGCTCGGTCGTCAGGCGATAGACCGGCCGCAGCTCCCAGTGCTGCAATTCGAGGCGAATGTCGGTTAGAAGGTGCTCGTC
>CAYLZO010000224.1:804-1809 GCA_964387775.1 uncultured Anaerolineaceae bacterium | reverse complement strand
GCCACCCGTTATCCTCCGATGAAAACTGTGCCCACGGCCAGGACCGTGCCCACGGGCTGGTCGGCCGGGTCGTTGCAGGTCAGGGCCATGTCGCCGTTACGCGCCGCCGGCTTGCCGTTGATGAATACGCTGCTGCTGCCCATCTGGATCGTCGCCCGGTTGGCGGGCGGCGACTGGAACGGCCCGCCCTGCGGCACGTGGGGCGGGTTGTTGGTCGCCGTGCTGCCTTGCATCGCTGCCGGTTTGCCCTCGACGTTGACGTCGGTGCTCAGCGAGCCATCGATCATGCCCGCGAACGGGTGGGGCAGCGGCGTCGGCACCGGCCCGCCCGGCGACGGGATGTTGACGATGTGGATGTCGGTCGCCAGAATTTGGTCGCCCTGTTTGGCGGCTGGTTGGCCCACGTTTTCTACCCCCTGCTCCCGTCATTGCGAGGAGCGAGCGAAGCGAGCGACGAAGCAATCTCACCTCGGCCCAGAGCGGGATTGCTTCGCTGCGCTCGCAATGACTGGTTTCTAGAGTTCATCGTACAAATCCTTCCACTCCGGGTTCATACTGTTTACCAGGTCCAGTTTCTTCTGGCGCGAGCCCCCCTTGATCTGTTTTTCGCGAGCAATGGCGGCGTTCGCATTCTCAGCAATTTCGCAATAGACCAGTTTTTTCACATTGTAGCGGCTGGTGAAGCCACCGCCCAAGCCTTCTTTGTGCTCATGGGCTCTACGTTTCAGGTCGTTGGTGACGCCGGTGTATAGTTATAGTACTCGGTTGTGTTTGTTCGTCATGATGTAGACGTAGTACTGTTTCGTCATCCTGTCTCAATCTCCGGCTCTGTCATCGTTGGGGATTGCTTCGCTCCCTCCGGTCGCTCGCAATGACAGGATCATAGTGCCTCCATCTCTGTCATTGCGAGGCCCGTCGTTTGGGCCGAAGCAATCTCCGATTCTGTCGTAGTTGGGGATTGCTTCGCTCCCTCCGGTCGCTCGCAATGACAGGATCATAGTGCCT
>CAYLZO010000224.1:0-704 GCA_964387775.1 uncultured Anaerolineaceae bacterium | reverse complement strand
CCATCTCTGTCATTGCGAGGCCCGCCGTTTGGGCCGAAGCAATCTCCGGTTCTGTCATAGCTGGGGATTGCTTCGGTCGCTGCGCTCCCTCGCAATGACAGGGACTAGTTTAGGTTCACGGCGGCGCCCTTGAGGTTGAGCTGCCCCTGGGCTTTGACGTTGACCTCGGCGCCCTCGATGTTGACGGTTCCCTGTGTTTTCAGCGTCACGTCGCCCTGCGACTCGACGCTGACGGCGCCGTCGCGGTCGATCTGGACGGTGGCCTTGCCGCCGTCCACACTCAGCTCGACCACGGGGTCGTCGTCGCGCAGGTGCAGCGCCAGCCCGTTGCCCAGCTTGAGCTCAATCTCGCGGTCGTCGCCGCTGGAGAGCGCCAGGTGCACGGCGTCGCCCTCGCCGGCGCTCAGCGGCAGGTGGAGCACCAGTTGGCCGTCGTCGTTGGCCGGCGGCCGGTCCTCGTCGTTGTACAGGCAACCGACGATGACGGGCGCGTTGGCGTCGCCGCCGACGAACTGGACGAGCACCAGGTCGCCCACGGCCGGGATGCTGGCCTGGCCGAGGCGCGGCGTGGCCACCGGCACCCGGCTCAGCACCAGGCCCGAGTTGCGCAGCACCACCGTGCAGGCATAGTTGTCCGTGTCGCCGTCGTCGGCGTGCGGGTGCTGCTCCTGCACCACAGCCAGCTCAGCGGTGCGGATGGCGCC
>CAYLZO010000223.1:0-8798 GCA_964387775.1 uncultured Anaerolineaceae bacterium | reverse complement strand
TTGGGCCTAACCCACTATCGAAGGCCGGAGAGAGCACCCGACACCCTCCCGGCCGTCCCCCGCTGTCAAGTGCCGGTTTTCTCCAGCAGATCCTGCCAGATGTCAAAGGGCAACTCCCTGCCCGCCTTTCGCGCCAGGAGGATCTTGAAATATTTCTCCCCCTTTTTCTCAAACTCGATCAGGAAGGTCTTTTCAACGAGCTCTCCCAACGTCTCGACGGCTTTGGCCTCATCTTGTCCCAGTTGCTCGGCTGCGTCGCTCAGGCTGATCACGCGTTCTTTGAGCAGGCGTTTCATCAACCCCCGCTGGGGCCGGGGGAGCTCCAAAAGGTCGTAAGGGCTCATGCCTTTGCGTCCCTGTCGAGCGTCTACTTCGGCTTGCACCCTACCCCAAAGTCCGTCCACGTTCGTCCCTCCTTGCCTGGCTCAAGGCGGCCCGGGTCTAGTAAATCTCGGGCATTTCGATCGGTTCCGGCTGCGGATTGCACTGCCCACAGATGAGGGCATCCGCCACGACGATCATCTTGGGGATGTTCCCTTCACCGACGTAGGTGGCAATGGGATAGGGCAGTGTGTTGAAGTGCTCTTCGCAGATCGCCCGTCCGCAAAACTTGCAGACCCCCTGAGCCGGCTGGCCACACACGCTGCATTCCACGATGCTGCCTCCCTGGATGGTGGGCCTACTTGGCGGGCCACATCAACTGCTTGGCAATGTCCACGATGCGGTGCGAGAAATCGTGATCTGGATAGCGGATGCAAAAGACACCACTGCTGGCCAGCGCCACCACATCTTCTGAAAGGGGCAGAACGCCCAATGCGTCGCATTGGAAGGTGTCCTCAAACTGCTGGTGCACCTGGTCAAAGTCCAAGTAGCTCAGGACCTTGTTTACGATCAGGTACATCCTGGGGACTTCTAGCCGACGGGCCACGTCCAGGGTCACCGCGGTGCCCTGGATATCCTGCTGGTCGGGCCGGAGGATAATGATCAACTGGTCAGAGATGGCGATGGACAGGATGGTCTCTTCGTTTACGCCGGGGTGGGTGTCAATGACCAGGTAGTCGAGGTCAAAGTGGTCAATGAGTTCGTGAAAGCCATCGTTCAGCAGTCCTACGTCATACCCTTCTTGCAGCAACCGGGCAATCTCGCCTGGTTTGATGCTGGAAGGGATGAGATAAATGCGGTCTCTTTCCAGGCCGATGGTCCCACCGACGTCGTAGGCGCATTCTTCGATGTGGCATTTGCCCCACAAATAGTCGTTCAGCGCCTTGTCCATCTTGTCCTCGTCCATGCCAAAGAGGACGTGAATGCCGGGCGAGGCGATGTCGGTATCGACGACGCCCACCTTGTACCCCTGCTGGGCAATTACGGACGAGACGTTGGCGGAGAGGTTCGACTTGCCGGTGCCACCACGGAACGAATGAATAGAGATAATGCTGGACATATTCTTTGACCTCCTTTGGCCCATTGCAACCGCTCAGACTACCCATTAGACCTGTTGCCGAATAAAGGATAGGGCGCAGATTAACGCAGATATCAGCGTTCATCTGCGCCCTGAGAACTGCCCGGCTTATTCAGCAACAACTCTATTGTCGAGAGCATTATACCACTATGTGGAGATTTTGACAAACTCGGCAGTTAAAGCACTGCCTGCCCAGAAAGGGGTTGGAACAAGACAAAGTCACCTGTCCTGGACCCGGCGCGTCGCTCCCAGCAGCAGGCCGATGAGGACGACGAACACCGCGTCGGTGGCCAGCGTCAAGCCAAAGGCCGAGGCCAGGTAGCCGGCGATGGCGTTGACCCAGTCCACCACCTGGGGCGGGATCTGGGGCACGCCGCCCACGACCAGCAGGAGCGCAGCCGCAATGCCCAGGAACACGAGCACCGGCCGCACCGTGTCCATGTCTGACGCGCTGGGGAGCATGGCGTTGGAGACGGCAAAGATCAGGTAGAGCCAGAGCCACAGATCGGCGACCTGGAGGCCCTGTCTCAAGCCGGCCAATATCCCCTCCAGCCCCTGCCCGGCAAATGCCTCGACCAGGGCGTCGACGCCCAGGACCCAATAGCCGATCAGCAGGATAACGGCCGAGCCGCCCAAAAGTGGCGCCACGCCGATGAGGCTGGCCCGGATGGGGTCCACGTCGCCCACGCGGATGGAGCCCAGGGACACCCGCTTGCTGCGTCCCTTGAGCTGTGGCCCCAGGCTCAATCTGCGGACGCGGACGCCCAGCGCCCAGGCCATCAACCAATGGCTCAGCTCGTGGAGCACGACGCCGGGCAGCACCACGACAAAGTAGAGGATCAGGGCTACGTCGGCGTCGCCGACCCAGCGATAGCTTAATTCCTGCAAGCTGTAAGTGATCCAACGCTTGACCCACAACAGGGGCAGGAGCGTCGCCACCAGGGCAAGGAGCGGCGCCCACGAGTCTAGCACGACGCTGCCTCCGGCTTTTGGGTGCCGGTCACCGCGAGCGACACCACCTCCGGCGGGCTGAAGAAGCGGGCGCGGGGCGCGCCAAAGCCCTCCATGCCCAGCCCCCGGCTGACGTAGAGGTGGGTGTCCCCCTCGCGGTAATGTCCGGCCTCGTAGCGCTTCCAGTAGCGCGAGCTGGTCAGGATGGCGCCGAATCCGGGCAGACGCCACTGCCCGCCGTGGGTGTGGCCGGCCAGGTAGAGGTCCACGCCGAGGGCGGCTGCCCGGGGCATCAGGTCGGGCGTGTGGTAGAGGAGGATGGTGAAGGCGTCCGGGGGTGCGGCCTCCAGCAGGGCGCACACCTTTGCTACATCGGCCGCCAGGTCCCGCGTGCACGATACGCCCATCAGCCAGACCGGAGGACCGGTGTCCCGGCGATGGTTTAGCTCGACAGCCTCGTCCTCCAGGACGGTGACGCCCACTTTTTCGAGCACGGGGCGCAGCACGGGGGGCAGGTCGACCTCGACGGTGCCCCAGACGGCATAGAGGCCGTCCGGCGCGTGGAGCTGGGCCAGCAGTGTGCGCAAATCGGCCAGGGCCCGGGGGTCGTCATTGTACGACGTGCTCAGAAAATCGCCGGTGAGGGCGATGAGGTCAGGGTCGAGGCCGGCGACCAGGTCCGGCAGGGCTCGGTCGCGGCGGGTGAGCCGCTCGACGTGGAGGTCGGAGAGTTGGACGATGTGGAGCGGCCGGCCGGGATTGTCAAACTTGGCGCTCGGAATCTCGCCTTGAGTCACCTGGAGGCGGAAAGGCTCGACCAGGGTGCCGTAGGCCAACAAAACCCAGCCGGCAATCTGGACCAGGGCCAGGAGGGCCAGCGTCGGCAGGGGCCAGCTCGACCCGGCGAGGGCAGCCAGCAGGGCGAGCCCCGCGCGAAAGAGGCTCAAGCCCAGCAGCGGCGGCTGGACGGCGCCGAAAGACACCCCTCGGCGCGGCAGGGCGGCCAGCAAGGCCCAGTCGGCCAGGAGGGCGGCCAGCAGGCCCAGCGTCACGCCCCAGCCGAGGGCCGGTTCCCCCGTCGCGCCCGCCCAGGCGAGCCCGGCGAGGGCCGCCGCCGGCAGTAGGATCAGGGCCATCTGCCAGGCAACCCACTCGCCCGGCTTTTCGGTGAGTACCAAGAGCGTGTGCAGCGGTTTCTCGCCCAACCCTCTCATAGTAGGGCGATTATACCACCTGTCAGCAGGAGCATCAAACCTCGTTTGGCAAAAGGGATTCTGCGTCCCACGCATACGAGGCTCGCGTTCTTGGCGTTCGGTCTGATTTCAAGTATAATGATCTGCCGGATAGCGGCGGTCCGGCAGATAGTGTGGGGAAAATCCTCACACTATCCTACTGCTGATCAGCCGCCGAATTCTTTGGGGAGAGAGAGACGAGACGTGTTTCGACGTTCAAAAAAGATCCGAGACAGCCTGACCAAGACGCGACGCTCCTTTTTCGGCCAGATTTCGAGCTTGCTGGGCGGCGACGAGATCACCGAGGAGACGTGGGAGGACCTGGAAGCCCTCCTCGTCCAGGCCGACGTGGGCGTGCACACGACCATCACCCTGGTGGACCGCTTGCGCGAGCAGGTAGCCAAGGGCAAGGCCCGGAACGCCCGAGAGTTGGAGGAACTGCTCAAGGAGGAGCTCCTGGCCTTGCTGGGCGACCCGCCGCCGATGGCCATTGACGATCCCCGGCTTCTGACCGTGGTGCTCGTCGTCGGCGTCAACGGCTCGGGCAAGACGACGACCATCGCCAAGCTGGCCGAGTACTACAAGGGTCAGGGGCGCAAGGTCCTGCTGGCCGCCGCCGACACCTTCCGCGCCGCGGCCATCGATCAACTCAAGATCTGGGGCGAGCGGGTGGACGTGCCCGTCATCGCCCACCAGCCGGGGGCCGATCCGGGGGCCGTGATGTACGACGCCATCCGCGCCAGCCAGAGCCGCAAGGCCGACCTGCTCATCGTGGATACGGCCGGGCGGCTCCACACCAAGTATAACCTCATGGAGGAGCTGCGCAAGGTGCACGGCGTGGCCCAAAAGCGGGTTCACGAGGCACCTCACGAGACGTTTTTGGTGTTGGACGCGACGACGGGGCAGAATGCCCTTTCGCAGGCGAAACATTTCAAAGACGTCGTCGATGTGACAGGCGTCATCGTCGCCAAGCTGGACGGCACGGCCAAGGGCGGCGTCGTCTTTGCCGTCGCCGAGGAGCTGGACCTGCCCGTGCGCTTTGTCGGCACAGGCGAAACCAAGTATGACCTAGCTGAGTTTGACCCTGAGGCGTTCGTGGAAGGGCTGTTTGAGTAGAGACGTATTGCGTATTCCGTAATGCGTGATGGGTACGGACAACCTGGAAGACGCAACGATATACGCAATACGCAGTACGTTTGGAGGTAAGAAATGGAAGAATTGAGAAGCAAGCTAACCGAGCTGGACGAACGAATTCGAGAAATACAGGTGCGTCTTTGACCTGCCTGACAAAGAGCACCAGATAGAAAAATTAGAAAAAGCAGCCGCCGCGCCGGACTTTTGGGACGATCCCAGCTCGGCGCAGGTGGCGATGCAGGACCTCTCCGACCTGAAGGCCGAGGCCGAACTGTGGCGGACCCTCCAGGGGCAGGTCCAAGATGCCCTGCTGTTGCTTGACCTGGCCCAAGACGACAAAGACGAGGCCATGGCGGCTGAAATCGAGGCAGAGGCCCAGGCGGTCCAGGCCAAGCTGGATCGCCTGGAGTTCAAGCTGGCCTTCTCCGGCCCCCACGACCGCAACTCGGCCATCCTGGCCCTCCACGCCGGCGCCGGCGGCACCGACGCCCAGGATTTCGCCCAGATGCTGATGCGCATGTATCTGCGCTGGGCGGAGCAACAGGGCTACAAGACCGAGATCCTGGACTCGCTGCGCGGCTCGGAGGCGGGCTACAAGAGCGTGACCATCAGCGTGGCTGGCGCCTACGCCTATGGCTACCTCCAGGCCGAGCGAGGCGTCCATCGCCTGGTGCGCCTCTCCCCCTTTGACGAGGCCCACCGCCGCCACACGTCCTTCGTGCTAGTGGAGGTCATGCCCGAGATCTCGGACGACATCGAGGTCAAGATCAAGCCCGACGACGTCAAGGTAGACGTGTTCAAAGCCTCGGGCGCGGGCGGGCAGCACGTACAAAAAAACGCCACGGCCGTGCGCATCACCCACGAGCCGACGGGCATCGTCGTCTCTTGCCAGAACGAGCGCTCGCAGGTACAAAACAAAGAGACGGCGCTCAAGATCCTCCGGGGCAAACTCTACGACCTGGAGCAGCAGAAGGTTGACGAAGAACAGGCCCGGCTGAAAGGCAAACATGTCTCGGCCGGTTGGGGGAATCAGATCCGGTCCTACGTGCTGCACCCCTACCACATGATCAAAGACCTGCGCACCGGCCACGAGACGGGAAACACCGATGCCGTGTTGGACGGGGATATCCAGGGCTTCATCGAGGCCTATTTGCAGGCTTCCATCGGCGAATAAAATAGGTGTCAAGGCCCATCTTGTATTTGACAGGCTATCCAAAAATGTATATAATGTTGGCTCGCGTGTTTGAAGTGGGGTGGGTACGATCAACAGCAATGGATTACTAAGGAAATTCGAGGAATATCTCAGAGATTCAGCCCTCGCACCGGCTACCGTGATCAACTACACAGCCGATCTGAGGGCTTTCTTGCGGTGGAGCGAGAGGACAAATGACGCCTCCAATTCGCCCCTGAACCTCGACACCGCCGACATCCGGGCCTATCGTCGCTTCCTCCGAGAAACCAAAGGGAACGCGCCGGCCACCATTAACCGTAAACTCCAGACCTTGCGCAAGTTCTACGATTTCAGCACGGATCTGGGCTGGGTTGAGGCCAATCCGGCGCAAGAGGTTTCTCTTCTGAGCGAAGTGGAGTCCGACCGGTCCCGCTCTTTGACCAATGCCGACGTCTCGTGCTTGTTGGCCGCGGTACAGGCGTCTTCTTCTCGCTGGTTAGAGCGAGATTGGGCCATCATCCAGGTCTTGCTGAAAGCGGGACTCAAACTCGGCGAGTTGGCCGAACTGCGATTAAACGACGTTCAACTGGACTATGGCGAGCCGCAACTGAACGTGGCTGGCTCTGCCGATGGATCGGGGCGCACCATCCCCCTGGAGGAGGATCTGTGCGATGCCTTGCACAGCTATCTCTCCACGAGACAGGCGGCTGAAGGGACGGAGCACTTTTTCGTCAACCGGGACGGCAATCCGCTCTCGGCCCGCTCGATCCAGCGGCTGTTGCAGCGTTACGCGGAGGAAGCGGACCTGGAGGGCCTCACGACTCAGGCCCTGCGCTACGTGTACGCCAAACGGGTCTACGAGCAATGCGAGGACCTGGAGACGGTTGCGCGCTTACTCGGCCACCGTCACCTGGCGACGACCATCCGTTATTTGCGCCCCAGTTTGCACGAATAATCCTGTCAATTTTGGGGTTCGACGTCCGGCCACCTGCCGCCGGACGTTACGCTCGGACAAAGGAGCATGGAATGCGGAAAACAAAAAAGAATGACTTGAGCTTGAAGGACTTTAAGGCCATTGGATTGAGCCTGGCTTCGCCGGACGAGATCCTGTCTTGGTCCTTTGGCGAAGTCACCAAACCAGAAACCATCAACTACCGGCGCCTGCGGCCGGAGCGGGATGGCCTCTTTTGCGAGGCCATCTTTGGGCCGTCGAAGGACTGGCAGTGTGCCTGTGGCAAGTACAAGCACATTCGCTTCCGGAACGTCGTCTGCGAGCGCTGCGGCGTCGAGGTAACCCGCTCGTCGGTTCGCCGCGAGCGCATGGGCCACATCAAGCTGGCCGCGCCAGTGGCCCACATCTGGTATACGCGCCGCGTCCCCAGCTATCTGGGGCTGCTGCTGGACATCTCGCGGCGGAACCTGGACCGGGTCCTTTACTTTGCCCAATACATCATCACCCTGGTGGACGAGGATGCGCGGCTCAAGACCTTGCGCCGCCTGGACGACGACTTTTTGCGGGAGCGCACCCGCCTGGAGCGGGCCACCCACGAAAAGATCGCCGAGATCGACCTGCGCCTCCAGGAGGCCCTCGACAACCTTCAAGAGCGCCGCAGACAACGGGAAAGAGAGTTGGAAGAAAAAGAGGCCGAACTGACCGAGCCCGTTCTGGGCGAGATCCGGGCCATGCAGGGGCGGATCGAGTCCTTGATGGGCCAAACTGCGCCCGAGACGCTGTCGTTCAGCTTCAACGAGACCCCCGCGGTCAAAGAGGGCGAGAAGGTCGGCCGCAAACACCTTTCGCGGCCCCAGGAACTGGCCGCCGATCGCCTGGACGAGATCAAGGAACAGATCCGCCAGGAGATGGAAGACATGGCCCTCCTGATCTCGGCCGAAGGGGACCAATTGCGATACGAGGCCAGCCAGGCCACCGAAATCCTCAACGAGCGTCTGGCCCAGCAGATCTCTGAGCTGCAAGACGAGTTGGACGATAAGAAAGAGGAGCTCCGCAACCTGGAAGAGCGAACGTTCCTCACCGAGAGCCGCTACCACGAACTCTATGACAAGTGGAGCAACGTCTTTGAAGCCAAAATGGGCGCCGAGGCCTTCCTCGACATCTGCCAGCGCGTGGACCTGGAGGCCCTGAGCAAAGAACTGCGAGCCGAGATGCGCACTACCCGCTCGAAGCAGAAGAAAAAGAAGGCGACCAAGCGGCTGCGCGTGGTCGAGGCGCTGCGCAAGAGCGATAACCGGCCAGAGTGGATGATCATGTCCATCCTGCCCGTGATCCCGCCCGAGCTACGACCGATGATCCAGCTCGACGGTGGGCGCTTTGCCACCTCGGACCTGAACGATCTCTATCGCCGGGTCGTCAACCGTAACAACCGGCTGAAGCGCCTCCTCGACCTGGGCGCGCCCGACGTCATCATCCGCAACGAGAAACGTATGCTCCAGGAGGCCGTGGACTCGCTGATTGACAACAGCCGCCGGGGCAAGGCCGTCTCGTCGCGGGGTCGCCGCCCGCTCAAGTCGCTGTCCGACATGCTCAAGGGCAAACAGGGCCGCTTCCGCCGCAACTTGCTCGGCAAGCGCGTGGACTATTCCGGGCGCTCGGTGATCGTCATCGGCCCCGAGCTGCAACTGCACCAGTGCGGCCTGCCGCGCAGCATGGGCTTGGAGCTCTTCCAGCCCTTCGTCATCAACAAGCTGGTCGAATACAACTATGCCATTAACGTCAAGGGCGCCAAGCGCATCATCGAGCAGCAGCGGCCCGAGGTATGGGAGGTGCTGGAGGAGGTCGTCCAAGACCGCCCCGTGCTCCTCAACCGCGCGCCGACGCTGCACCGCCTGGGCA
>CAYLZO010000222.1:0-8866 GCA_964387775.1 uncultured Anaerolineaceae bacterium | reverse complement strand
GAGTGTGTTGCTGGCCGTGGCCTCGTTGCTTATCCTGCTTTACCTCAGGAGACGGCGTTGACTTCTGTCAAGGGACGTGCTATAATCTTGGCTGCTCACGATTTCACGTAGGAGACAAGCCATGATCTCGGGAAGGCGCTGGGCCGTTCAGGATCGGGACAAGCATACCATCTATCTGACCCACGAGCGATGGCAACACATCGTCGCGCCAGGCAATCATCCCGAGATAGTTGATTTTAAAGATCACGTCAGGGAGACGATTCGGCGTGGGCGTCGTAGGTAGGAGCCTTTGAACCCGCGGAAATATCGGTACGTGCATGTTTTCGACGATCTGCCGGATGACAGCAACCACGTGGTGGCCATCGTTCTATTCTCGTTTGATGTAGACAAGCAGGGGCGGACCGTCGAAAACAACTATGTGGTGACAGTTTTCTTCAAGCACATTCGGTGGAAAGGGTGAGGGAAATGTCCGAGATTCCGGCGTACAGTTATGATCGGGAGGCAGATATTCTCTATGTCTCGTTCAGTCCTGGCGAGAAAGCGACGACGGCTGTTGAATTGAACGATAACATCTTGCTTCGTCTGAACAAGTCGGAGAGACGGGCAATAGGTCTGACGCTCATGGACTTTTCAATCCTTGTTCAAGGAACTCCGGTCGGTCCCCGAAGTTTCCCATTGACCGGCCTGGCAGACTTGGAGGAGGAATGGCAGGACTTGGTCATCGAGATCATCACTCGGGAGCCGGTGAATCAGATTCTGAAACTCTCGACGTACACGCCTTCCATGTCTGATACTTTGCCCATTGCCCTGGTGGAACGGCCTCCCATCAAGTTGGCCGCTTGAGACCGGGCCGCATCGGGCCAGGCACATAGACAGTTCCAGCCTTGCACCGCGCGTACGCGCGGTGCAAGTGCTTTCACGACAAGCAAGTGGGGGGAAGCGGCATGACCGACGATTTGATCCTGACCATCGACAACGGCACGCAGAGCGTGCGGGCGCTCGTCTTTGACCTGCGGGGCAACCTGGTCGCCAAGTCTCGCGTCGAGATCGAGTCCTACTTCTCCGAGCAGCCCGGCTGGACCGAGCAACACCCGGGCTATTTCTGGGAGTCACTGTGCCAGGCCTGCCGGCAGCTCTGGGCGACGGCCGACGTGCCCAAAAGCGCCATCGCCGGGGTGGCGCTGACCACCCAGCGGGCGACGATGGTCAACGTGGACCGCGAGGGCAAGCCGCTGCGGCCGGCCATCGTCTGGCTCGATCAGCGGCGCACCGAAGGCCAAGACCCGGTCGGCGGCCTGTGGGGCCTGCTCTTCAAGCTGGTGCGCATGTCCGAGACGGTGGCCTACTTCCAGGCCGAGGCCGAGGCCAACTGGCTCCAGAAGCACCAGCCCGAGATCTGGGCCGCGACCCACAAGTACCTCTTTCTCTCCGGCTACCTGACCTACCGGCTGACGGGCCGGTTCGTCGACTCGGTGGGCTGCCAGGTGGGCTACGTGCCCTTTGATTACAAGAATCTGCGCTGGGCGGCGGATTGGGATTGGAAGTGGCAGGCGGTGCCCGTGGACCCGGCCCTGCTGCCCGACCTGGTGCCGCCCACCGAGCCCCTGGGCCAGATCACGCCCGAGGCGGCCGAGGCGACCGGCATCCCCGCCGGGCTGCCCCTCATCGCCGCCGCTGCCGACAAGGCCTGTGAGGTCATTGGCGCCGGCTGCCTGGAGCCCCAGATTGGCTGCCTGAGCTATGGCACGACGGCGACGATCAATACGACCCACGAGAAATACGTCGAGGTCATCCCCCTCATCCCGCCTTATCCGGCGGCAGTGCCCGGCCGCTATAGCCTGGAGATCCAGATCTATCGCGGTTTCTGGATGGTAAGCTGGTTCAAAAAAGAGTTCGCTCACCGGGAGCGGCGTCTGGCCCGCGAACGGGGCATCGAGCCGGAGGAGCTGTTCGACGAGTTGGTGGCGCAGGTGCCGCCCGGCTCGATGGGCCTGACCCTGCAACCCTTCTGGTCGCCGGGGCTCAAGGTGCCGGGGCCGGAGGCCAAGGGCTCGATCATCGGCTTTGGCGACGTGCACACCCGGGCGCACCTCTATCGCGCCATCCTGGAGGGGCTGGCCTACGCCCTGCGCGAGGGCAAGGAGCGCACCGAGCGCCGAAGCCGCGTGCCCATCACCGAGTTGCGAGTGGCCGGTGGCGGTTCTCAGAGCGACGCCGCGCTGCAAATCGCGGCCGACGTCTTTGGGTTGCCTGCGGCGCGGCCCCACACCTACGAGGCGTCGGGGCTGGGGGCGGCCATAGACGCAGCGGTGGGGCTAGGGCTTCATCCTGACTTTGAGACTGCTGTGGGAGAGATGACGCGCATCGGCCGGCTCTTTGAGCCGAGCCGGGAAGCTCACGAGGTCTATGACGAGCTGTACCACCGGGTTTACAAGTTGATGTATCGCCGGCTCAAGCCGCTGTACGAAGCGATTCGAGAGATCACTGGCTATCCGGGCCAACTGCACTGAGTTCGGCTGTTGGGTGCGAGAGGGCAGACAACGGAGCCAGGCGCTGAAGCGGTTGGGCGCTAGGACGAGGGCGGTAACATTTCCAGCAATTCTGGGTACTCGGCCTGGATCTTGTCCACGCGCTGCCTGACCTCGTCTTCAATGTCAATCATCTCGATGTCGCCCACGTAGGTCGTGCTCTTGGGCGAGGCGAGTTGCTGGAGGATCGACATCACGGCGATGATCTCTTTGATGTTCATCTCGACGAGCTGTAGATTGCGCTTGAGGGTATCGGACCCGTCGTCCAGCTTGCCCTGTTCGTTTTTGGCCGTCAATTCGTAGGTGCTCAGGTTGATGGCGGTCAAGGGGTTCATGATATAGTGGGACAGGGTCACGATCATTTTCTTGACCGTATCCGCCCGGGCGAGTTCCTTCTCCTGCTCATAGAGGCGGGCGTTCTCGATGGCGATGGCCGTGTAGCTGCCCAGAGAGGTCAGCAGGCGGGCATCCTCGGGCGTGAAGGCTTTGCCTCCCAACTTGTCACTCACTCCCAGCACGCCCAGCGGGCGCTCCTGGATGTAAAGGGGGACGTAGAGCAACGAAGTGACCAGGTAGTCTGTCTTGAGTTTGATGGAGTAACCGGCGGCCTTGCTCGTGAGTGAGAGAGGCTTGCCGGTCTCGATGGCCTGACGCAGCGGGCTGGAGCTATACTTCAGACGGAGCCGGAGCGGGCGATCCCGTTCGACGCCGTGGTGGGCATAGAGCACCAGGGCATCCTCTTCTTCTTCGATGAGGAAGAGATTGCTCTCGCGGGCGTCGCTAAAGTAGCAAGCGGCTTCGACGACCCGACCCAAGACCTCGTCCAGGTCTAGGGTAGAGGTCACCGATTGGCCGATGGCCTGCAAGGTGGTCAGTTCCAACAGCCTCTGCTCCAGTTGGCGATTTGCCTCGGCGAGTTGGCGCGAGATCCGTTCCTTCTCCCGCCGCAGGCGATCTTCGGTCAGCGCCCGCTCGATGGCGGAGAGGATCTCGGGGACGCGGAGGGGTTTTCGGATATAATCGCGAATACCCATGCGGAAGGCCTGGACGGCCACGCTCTCTGAGCCGTGGATCGTCATCAGCACCACGGGTGTCTCGTCGCCTCGCTCCCGGAGCTCTTGGAGCACCTGGTATCCTGAGAGCTGGGGGAGATTCCAGTCGAGCAAGATCAGATCGGGGCGTTTCTCCAGGGCGAGCCGCAGGCCTGTACGACCATTGAATGCCGACAGGATGACGTATCCCTTCGATTCCAGGACGTCTGTCAAGGCCGAGACAATCTCCCGATTGTCGTCTACGACCAGGATGGTCTCTCGTTCCATATCCGTGCGCTCCTAGCCGACTATCCCTGTGCGTCCTGTGGCTGCGCTTTCAAGCTGGGGCTGGATGGCTCTGCCATCTTTGCCGGTTAGATGCTCATTGTCCCGAGTGGCCGGGACCGACGTTGATGCTTGCAACGATGCTCTACAAGGTCGCCAAGGGGTGCTGGTGACGGCCCATGTCTCTCCACGTAGTTTATCATAGACTTGCCAGTTTGACAAAACGGGCATCTTGTGAGATAATAGGGGACGTGTAAAGACGGTGTGTCATGAGTCTTGCACAGCTATCATAGAATAGGGAGGTGATGCGAATGGACTATCATAGTACGTGTAGCGCCGTAGCGTCACCTCCGATCGTTTGGTGAGCTACGGCGCAAGCAGCGAGGGGGGCCTCCTCGAATGGGGAGGCCCTTTCTCTGTATTGAGGTCGGGGCAGTGGTAACAGAGCAATTGATGGCGTGGGAGATATCTCCCACGCCATCAATTGAATTGCCCCGTGCGCGCAGCCAGGGCAAGAATGGAAAGGGTATGACTGTTCACGATTTCGAGACCGGCAAGTTGCCCATGGAGTTTCTGCAGACCCTTCTGGCCCGCTATGGAGGCCGAGACGAGCGCCTGGTGGTGGGGCCTCGGGTTGGCGAGGATGCGGCGGTACTCGACATGGGCGAGCGCTATTTGGTGGCCAAGTCCGATCCCATCACCTTTGCGACGGACGAGATCGGCTGGTATCTGGTCCACGTCAATGCCAATGACATTGCGACGATGGGCGCCGAGCCGCGTTGGCTGTTGGTGACCTTGCTCCTGCCGGAGGCGCAAACCGATCGGGCGCTGGTGGATGGGATCTTGGCCCAGATCGACGCTGCCTGCCGCTCGCTGGACATTGTGCTCTGCGGCGGCCACACCGAGATCACCCATGGCCTGGATCGACCCATCGCCGTGGGCCTGATGCTGGGCGAGGTAGAAAAAGCGGACCTGGTCTGCACGTCAGGCGCCCAGGCGGGCGATTGTGTGATCTTGACCAAGGGGATCGCCATCGAGGGCACGGCCATCCTCGCCCGCGAGATGGGCGAACAGCTGGCCGCCCGAGTTGGAGAGGACTTGATCGCCCGCGCCCGCGATTTCTTGAAAGAGCCGGGCATCAGTGTTTTGCGTGATGCGCGGGTGGTCAGCAGCGTGGAGCATCCTCACGCCATGCACGATCCGACCGAGGGGGGGCTGGCGACCGGCTTGTGGGAGCTGGCCCACGCTTCGGAGAAGCGTATCGTGGTCGAGCACTCCGCGATCCGGGTTTATTCCGAGACCGTTGCCCTCTGTGAGGTCCTCGATCTGGACCCTCTCGGGTTGATTGCCTCCGGAGCTTTGCTCGTGGCAGTCCCGCCGGCGTCAGCGGACCCGGTCGTCGAGGCGCTCCAGGAGGCTGGTATCGGGGCTTCGGTCATCGGTCGCGTGCTGGAGGGTGCGCCTTCGGTCAAGATCAAGACGTCGAAGGGGTTGGAAGCTTTGCCGGTATTCGACCGAGACGAACTGGCCCGGGCCTTTGAAACGCGGGTCGAGCGTCAAAGATGATTTGACTTTTGGTTGGAGATATGATAGAGTTGTTTTTCGTGAACTGATTCTTTCCAGTTGCATAGCCACTCGTTGATCCCAACCCATACCGGGAAGCAAAGGGAGGCCATCGCTGCCGTTTGCGGTGGCCCTCTGTGTGCCTGGGGTTGGTAGCGGGTGACTACAACGGCGAAAAGGAGGAAGAGCGTTGCCCACAATTAATCAACTGGTCAGAAAAGGGCGAAAGCCCAAGCCGAAAAAGGAAAAGGCGCCAGCGCTGCGCTACACGCGCAACGTCTTGAAGGGCAAGACGACCAGGCAAAAGAGGGGGAATCCCCAGAAGCGTGGCGTCTGCACGCAGGTGCGCACGATGACGCCCAAGAAGCCGAACTCGGCGCTGCGCAAGATCGCCCGCGTGCGATTGACCAACGGTATCGAGGTGACGGCCTACATCCCGGGCGAGGGACATGGGTTGCAGGAGCACTCGGTGGTGTTGGTGCGGGGTGGCCGTGTGAAGGACCTGCCCGGCGTGCGCTACCACATCGTCCGTGGAGCGTTGGACTCGGGCGGCGTTGAAGGCCGCCGCCGGGGTCGCTCCAAGTATGGGACCAAGCAGCCGAGAAAGTCGACTGTTCTGTAGCCTTTGGGGAGTTAATCATGCCAAGACGAAATCGTCCTCCCAAGCGGGAGGTTGAACGCGACATCAAGTACAACAGCGAGTTGGTGTCCCGATTCATCAACAAGTTGATGGAGCGGGGAAAAAAGAGCACGGCTCAACGTATCTTCTACGATGCGCTCGATCTGGCCCAAGATCGTATGAAGCGTCCGGGCCTGGAGATCTTTGAACAGGCTGTCAAGAACGCCACGCCCATGATCGAGGTCAAGCCTCGGCGCGTGGGCGGTGCGACGTACCAGGTGCCGGTTGAGGTGCCGCCGCAGCGCCAGGCGTCCCTGGCCATCCGCTGGCTCATCCAGGCGGCGCGGAGACGGTCGGGCAGAGGCATGACGGAGAAGCTGGCCGGCGAGTTGATGGATGCGGCCAACAACACCGGCGTGACGATCAAGCGGCGCGAAGACACCCATCGCATGGCAGAGGCGAACCGAGCCTTTGCTCATTATCGCTGGTAGAAGCCGATGAGCCAGTGACCAATGATCCATGTCCAAAGACTAGTGAACTTGGGATTTGGTCATTGTTTCATTGGACATTGATCGGGACGGTCTCATGCCCAGGGAATATCCGCTCGAACGCGTGCGCAACATCGGAATCATTGCCCATATTGATGCGGGCAAGACGACGACGACGGAGCGGATTCTGTTCTACACCGGTCGCACGCACCGCATGGGCAACGTGGACGATGGGACGACCGTCACCGATTGGATGGAGCAGGAGCGGGAGCGGGGCATCACGATCACGGCCGCGGCCGTGACCTGCTTTTGGCGCGACCGCCAGATTAACATCGTAGATACGCCGGGGCACATTGACTTTACCGCCGAGGTGCAGCGCAGCCTGCGCGTCCTGGATGGCGGGGTGGTCGTGTTCGACGCCGTGGCCGGGGTAGAGCCCCAGTCAGAGACGGTCTGGCGCCAAGCGGACCGCTACAACGTGCCCCGGGTCTGTTTCGTTAACAAGATGGATCGCACCGGTGCTGACTTTTGGCGCACGGTGGGTATGATCCGAGAACAGCTATCGGCCAACCCGGTGGCCATTCAACTGCCCATCGGGACGGGGGATCGGTTTGAGGGGCTGGTGGACCTGCTGACCATGCAGGCCATCCTCTACCAAGATGACCTGGGCACCCGGCAAGATACGACAGCCATCCCGGAAGAGTTGGAGGCCGAGGCCCGCCGGCATCGCGAGACGATGTTGGAGCAGGTGGCCGAGTGCGACGACGGGGTCATGCTCAAGTATCTGGAGGGGGAAGAGATCTCGCCGGCGGAGCTGCGCGAGGCGCTGCGGGGCGCGACCCTGCGGGGAAAGCTGGTGCCGGTGCTCTGTGGTGCGGCGCTGCGCAACAAGGGCGTGCAGCCCGTCCTCGACGCGGTGGTGGATTATTTGCCCTCGCCGCTGGACGTGCCGCCGATGGTGGGCATCAACCCGCGCACCGAGACCGAGTGGAAGTGTTACGCCGACGTGTCAAAGCCCTTTGCTGCGCTGGCTTTCAAGGTCGTGTCAGACCCCTACGTAGGCCGGTTGGTCTACGTGCGGGTGTACTCGGGCCGGCTCAATGCGGGCAGCACGGTGCTGAACTCGGTCAAGGGCAAGCGCGAGCGGGTCGGCAAGCTGCTGCGGATGTATGCCAATCGCCGCGAAGAGATCGATTCCATCGAGGCGGGCGACATTTCCGCGGCCGTGGGCCTGAAAGATACGTTCACCGGCGAGACCTTGTGTGACTTTACCCACCAGGTCATCCTGGAGAGCATCCGGTTTCCGGAGCCGGTGATTTCGGTGGCCATTGAGCCCCGGACCGAGGCCGACCGGGACAAGATGAACGAGGCGCTCCAACGCCTGGCCGAAGAGGACCCGACCTTCCAGGTCAAGACCGACCAGGAAACGGGACAGCTCATCATCCGGGGCATGGGCGAGCTCCACCTAGAGGTGCTGGTGGACCGCATGTTGCGCGAGTTCCGGGTGATGGCGAACGTCGGCAAGCCGCAGGTGGCCTATCGCGAGACGATCACCAAGGCGGTAGAGCGAGAGGGCGAGTTCCTGCGCCCGGTAGGGGGACGGAATCAGTACGGCCGAGTAGTTTTGGTTCTGGAACCGCTGGCCCCGGGTACGGGTTTCGAGTTCGCCAGCGACCTGGACGAAGCGGAGCTGCCTGAACGATTCATAGCTGCGGTGGAGGAAGGGGTCCGCGAATCGCTGGAGAGTGGGGTGCTGGCCGGTTACACCCTCGTGGACCTGCGGGCCACGCTGGTGGATGCCACCTACGACGAGGAAGAATCGAGTGAGATGGCCTTTAAGGCCGCCGCTTCGATAGCTCTGCGCAACGGCGCGGAAGCAGCAGGTCCGGTCTTGTTGGAGCCGATTATGAAGGTCGAAGCCGTGGCGCCCGACGAGTTTAGTGGGGCGATCATCGGTGATTTGAGCGCCCGGGGTGGCCATGTCGAGGGCCTCCAGCCCCGGGGCTTGGGGATGCAGGCGGTGCGCGGGATGGCGCCCCTGGCCGAGATGTTTGGCTATGCGACCGACCTGCGCTCTATGACGCAGGGACGCGGGACCTTTACGATGGAGTTTGACCATTACGACCAGGTTCCGCCCGACGCCTTGGAACGGATTTTGATGGGCGGCAGGCGGTAGGGCCTATTGCCTTTTGCGGGTCAGGTAATGGCGACATTCAAATTTGCCACGACTTTGCTTTTAAGGTAGAATGGCGCGGTTTTGGTTCGTGGTGTGAGCCAAAAAGAAAGGGGTATTAATAAGCATGGCAAAGGAAAAGTTTGAACGGACAAAACCACACGTTAACGTGGGGACCA
>CAYLZO010000221.1:3177-8885 GCA_964387775.1 uncultured Anaerolineaceae bacterium | reverse complement strand
TATTAGAAAGTTGTTAAAATCCGCAATCCCCATTCAGTCCAAAAGCAGAGACATCTTAGCACATGGGCCTGGGTAAGTCAAACTCAGGCATCCGCCTCCGGCTGGTAGAGCATGTAGCCCGCCCCCGGCTGGGTCAAGATGTACTGGGGGTCCGATGGCTCCGGCTCGAGCTTTTGTCGCAGATACCGCACATAGACCCGCAGGTATTCGGTCTCTTCGCCGTACTCTGGCCCCCACACGCCCCGCAGCAGTTCCCGGTGGGGGATGACGCGGTTGGCGTGAGAAGCCATGTAGCTCAGCAGGCGATACTCGGTGGGCGTGAGTTTCACTTCCTCCCCATCCACGGTGACGCGATGTTGGGCAAAATCGATCTCGATGGGACCCGTTTTGAAGCCCTGGCGGGCCAGGATCTCTTCGGGCCACTTGCTGCGGCGCAACACCGCCTGGACCCGCATCAACAGCTCGGTCACGGAGAAGGGTTTGGTCAAATAGTCATCGGCGCCGACCTCAAAGCCACGGACCAGGTCCACCTGGGCGCTGCGGGCCGTCAGCATGACGACGGGCACAGCCGAAAACTCGCGGATCTGGCGGCAGACGGTGTAACCATCCATCTTGGGCAGCATCAGGTCCAGGATTACCAGGTCGGGCGTCTCGGTCTCGACCTTGTGCAGGGCCTCTTCGCCGTCGGCCGCGATCACGACGGTGTATCCCAAAGACTCCAGATTCGTCTTGACCAGCTTGCGGACGTTCGGTTCGTCGTCTACGACGAGGATGGTCGCTTTGTTGGACACCTTTGTGCTCCTTCTCTTACGCGGACCCGACAGGAGCCAGCGGGAGGATAAAGTGGAAGGTACTGCCCGCACCGAGCTGGCTCTCGGCCCAGATGTGACCGTGATGGGCTTCGACGATGGCCTTGCAGATGGACAGGCCCAGGCCGCTACCGCCCACCTGCCGCGTCGAGGCACTATCCACCTGGTAGAAGCGGTCAAAAATACGCTCCAGGTCCTCGGCCGCCAGGCCGATCCCTTCGTCCATCACGCTGACCTGGACGCGGTCGTCTCGAACTTGGACGGAGACGGTGATGGCCCCGCCGTCGGGCGAATACTTGACCGCGTTCTCGAACAGGTTGCGCACCACCTGCCGGACCCGCCGGGGATCGGCCAGGACCTTGGGCAGGAAGGGCGACTGGTAGACGTGGAAGACGTGATCGGGGGACAGAACATCGAGCTCACTCGACGTTTCGCGGAGGATGGGGCCGAGGTCACAGGGCTCGGGCTCCACGCGCAGCGTTCCCGCTTCGATGCGCGACATGTCGAGCAGATTGCCGATCAGCTCCGCCAGCCGGTCGCTCTCGGCGTCGATGATGGCCAGGAACTCGCGGCGGCTCTCTTTGTCCCACTCGACGTCCTGGCGGAGGAGGGTGGTGGCGAAACCCTTGATGCTCGACAGCGGGGTGCGCAACTCGTGGCCGACCGTGGACAGCAACTGCGACTTCATCTCGTCCAGCTCCCGCTCGCGGGTGATGTCGCGGAGGAGCAGGCCCATCCCCAAACGCCCGCCGCCCGCGTCGTCGATGCTAAAGTAACGGGCCTGGAGCGTGCGCGACGTGGGCTCGGTCAGGGTGAACTCGGCCATGGGCGTCTCTTCGGGGGTATCCGCCGCGGCGCGAAGCTGGTCGAGGGCCGGGGCCGGCTGGGCGATGCGGTCCGCCAGCCGGTCGCTCATCGCTCCCAGCGGCCGGCCGAGCAAGTCGAGTCCGGCCAGGCCCAGCATCTTTTCGGCACAGGGATTCACGTAACTGATCCGCTGCCGCCTGTCCACCAGGATGAACCCATCCACCAGGCTGTTTATCACGCTGTCCAGCGTGGCCCGGCGCTGCTCGGCATCCTCAATGAGCTGGGCGTTGGCAATGGCGATGCCGATCTGGTTGCCGATGGCCGTCAACAGCTCGTGATCGGCCGGCGTAAACTCGCGCCGTTCCCGGCTCTGGATGTTGAGCAGGCCCAACACCTCGCCCCGGGCCATGAGCGGCATGCGGATGCAGGAATTGAGATTTTCTCGGAGGCAGGCCCGGCGGGTACGCCCCGGATGGTTGGCAATGTCGGCGACGGCCGACGCCCGGCGGGCCTCGATCGCCTGCCCGCAGAGGCACTCCTGGGCGCCAATGGTCGCCTCTTCCGCGACGAAACGATCCGACAGGCCCTGATACGTGTGCAACGCCAGGGTATCGGTTTCCTCGTCGAGGAGGAAAATCTCACCCGCCTCCTCGCCGATCACCTCCAGAGCCGTCTGGAGGGCGCCACTTAGGATCTCGTCCAGATCCTGGGTGCAGTTTACCTGGGCAGCGATGCTCGTCAGCGCCGCCAGTTCATCACTTCGGGTCCGATCAGGCACGGGTCGCTATCCTATCCTCACTGCAGTACATGATCCTGCATTCAGTATAACACGGGTGGAGACAGAAGGCAAGAGGCGAGCGACAAGCGATACCCACGAGCGACCCCACGCACCCGACACTGGGGCGACGCTGGTGAGAGACCAGTTGCAGCCGACAGACAGGCGTGGTACAATGGCGACATGAAACGACCGTTCGCGCTGCTACTGGCCCTGGGTCTGGCCGCAGTCCTCACGACCGGCTGCGTCACCCTGCCCGATCCGGAGGCCAGCCAGGAATTCAGCGGCCACACCATCGGCATGGTGGAGGGCACGCAGGCCGTCGGCCAGACCTTGGTCGCCCGGCGGCCCCGGCTGACCGGCGTCGAGCTCTGGCTCTCGGCGCCGGAAGGGGCCGGGGCCACCAGCCTCGTCTTTGAGCTGTTCCACGCCCCCGGAGACGAGCAGCCCCTCGTCTCCCAGCCGGTGGCGGTGACGGGCGCCGACCCCACGCGGATCTCCTTCTCGCCGCAGAAGGGCCCGCCGGGACAGAACTATTACGTGCACCTGCGCGCCGCTGGCGGGGTGGTGCGCGTCGGCGGGCGAAACGCGGACGCCTACCCCGGCGGCCGGGCTTTTGTGGACGGCGCCCCCGCCGACGCCGATTTGGCCTTCCGCCTCTACTACGACTATGACGCCGGGGCGATGCTGGGCGACCTGGCCGGCCTGCTGCCCCGCCCCTGGCTGGCGCTGCCCCTGGCAGCTCTCCTGCTGCTGCCCGGCTGGCTGCTCCTCGACCTGCTGGACCTGCACGAGCCGTTCGACTCCGGCCAACGAGCCGCCCTCGCCGTGGGCCTCAGCTTGGCCGTCGTCGCCCTCCTGCTGCTGTGGACGTCCACCGTCGGCCTGCGCTTGGGCCGCCCGACCGTCGTGGTTGGTGCCCTGCTGTTGGCCACCCTCGCCGCCTGGCGCCTCCTCCGCCGCCTGATCCAAGCCCGAAAGCGCCTGCCCGCCCCCGCTCCCGGCAACCCATCTACAACCTACAACCTACCCTCTACAATCTGGACAACCTGGCCCCTGGCCGCCATCTTTGTCGTGTCTCTCCTCGTCCGGCTGGCCATGGTCCGCGATCTGGCCGCCCCGGCCTGGGTCGACTCGGTGCACCACGCCCTCCTGGCCCGCCTCATCGTCGAGGGCGGGGCGCTGCCCGAAACGTACGCGCCCTTTGTCACGGTGGACACGGCCAGCTACCACGCCGGCTTTCACAGCGTCCTGGCCGCGTTCCACTGGCTGTCGGGCCTGGACCTGCCCGGAGCGATGCTGCTCCTGGGGCAGGTGCTCAACGCCCTGGCCGTCCCCGCCGCCTATCTGCTGGCCGCGGATCTGACCAGAGACCGCGGCGTGGGCCTCGTCGCCGCGTTGGTCACCGGGCTCTTTTCGCCCATGCCGGCCTACTATGCGTCCTGGGGGCGCTACACCCAACTGGCCGGGCTGCTCATCTTGCCGGCGGCCTTTGTCCTGCTGCGGCGCGGCCTGGACGAGAGAGTTTCCGGGACGCCGCGCTACCTCGCCCTTTCGGCCCTGGCGCTGGCCGGCCTGGTGCTCACCCACAACCGGGTGACGGTATTTTGCGCCGCCCTGCTGCTCGCCTACCTCGCCGGGCAGCGCTATGGACGCGCTACCCGGCCGCAACACCTGGCCGCCGACGGCCTGCGCCTGGGGCTGGTGGCCGGCGGCGTGCTGGCCCTGACCCTGCCCTGGATCGTCCCCGCCCTGACGACCCTCTGGCTGCCCAAACTCGGGGCCTGGACGGGTGCCGATCCGCGCGCGTTCCAGGACTTTTCCTGGCGCTACCTGACAGGCGCCCGGGGCGAGTACGTGCTGGTGCTGGGCGCCCTGGGTTGGCTGTGGGCCCTGGTCCGGCGGCAGCGATTCGCCCTGACGCTGGGCCTGTGGGTGGGCTTGCTCTTTGTCCTGGCCAGCCTGGGGGTCTGGGGCCTGCCGGGAGGCGGATTCATCAACTATGTCTCGGTGGAAATCTCGCTCTTTTTGCCGCTGTCGGTGCTGTGCGGCTACGTGGTGACCGAGGTGCTGGCCGCCTGGCGGGCGGCCCTGTCGCCCCGCTGGCAGGCCGCCTATCGCTGGGGCGCCAGCCTGCTGCTGGCGGGGGCCACGATCTATGGCGGATGGGCCATGCTGCCCCTCCTCAACGCCGACACGGTGCTCTACCGCCAGGCCGACGGGCCGGCCCTGCGCTGGATCGAGGCGAATACGCCGCCTGACGCCGTCTTTCTCATCAATCCCATGCCCTGGTCGGCCTACATGTACGCCGGGGCGGACGGCGGCTACTGGATCGGGCCGCTGGCCGGGCGACGGACGGTGCCGCCCTCACTGCTCTACGGCCTGGGTCCGCCTGCCGAGATCGCGGCCGTCAACGAGCTGAGTGCCGCCGTGCTCGCCTCGGGCCACGACCCCGAGGCTCTCTGGCCCGCGCTGCGGGCCGAGGGCGTGACCCACGTCTACGTGGGCGCCCGGGGCGGCCCCCTCTCGGCCCAGGCGCTGGCCCAGAGCCTGGGCTACCGCCTATTGTTCAACCAGCGCGGCGTCTGGGTCTTTGCTCTGAACGGTGTGGACCCATAGACCGCCGAATGCTAGGGATAGGGATAGGTGGTCAAGACGAAACAGTGAGCGCCTACGCACACGGCAGGAACAAAGGTATGGAATAGCGTCTCGGGATCGGGCGTGGGAGCAGGCGTCGGTTCGGGAGTGGGACTGGGATAGGTATAGTTATAAGAGGCCGGAGCATCGGCCCGGACCGGATGATGGACCGCCGGCGCGTTCAAGAGCCAGCCTATCAGAGGCGCCAGCAGCAACGCAGCCAACACGACCAGCGTGAGGAGAACCGGCTTTGCCATAGTCTGCACAGTCCTTTCTAGGACGGGGTTGATCCAGACTCCGTCTGTCCGCATTCTAACAAAGGGCATCAAGACGCACAATAGGAGATTGGTCCCATCGCGTTTGACCATTACGACGAGGAGCAGCGAACATGACCACACCCATGCGCCGCCAATACTTGCGCATCAAAAAGCAATACCCGGAAACCATCGTCTTTTTTCGGTTGGGCGACTTTTACGAGACCTTTGACGACGACGCCAAAATCGTCGCCCGGGTCTGCGACATCGTGCTGACGTCGCGGCCGGTGGGCAAGGACCAGCGAGTGCCGCTGGCGGGGGTGCCCTACCACTCGGCGGACGGGTACCTGGCGCGGCTGGTGAAGCTCGGCGTGTCGGTGGCCATCTGCGAGCAGGTCGGCGACCCCGGCGCCGCCAAGGGGCCCG
>CAYLZO010000221.1:0-3167 GCA_964387775.1 uncultured Anaerolineaceae bacterium | reverse complement strand
TGGAGGGTTACGTCGCCAAGCTCATCCAGGCCGGCCACAAGGTAGCCATGGTCGAGCAGGTGGGCGAGGTGCCCGACCGGGGCCTGGTGGACCGGAAGGTGATGCGCGTCGTCACGCCCGGCACCGTAGTCGAGCCCTCCCTGTTGGACGAGCGGCGCAACAACTACCTGGCGGCCGTGCTCCTCGATGGCCAGCGGGCCGGGCTGGCCTACACCGACATCACCACGGGCGAGTTCGCCGCCACCCAGTTCGCCGGCGAGGACGCCGTGCGCCTCGTCGTCGAGGAGCTCGACCGCCTCAACCCCGCCGAAGTGGTGACGCCCGACGCCGGGATCGTCGAGGACGAGCAGCAACCCGGCTCGCCGCTGGCCGGGCTGGCCGTGACCGACTATGACCGGTGGCCCTTTGAGCTGGAGACGGCCCGCCAGGCCCTGCTGGATCATTTCGAGGTCGCCAGCCTGGACGGCTTTGGGCTGGGTGGTCACCCCCTGGCGGTCCGAGCCGCGGGCGGCCTGCTCCACTACCTGGGCGAGACCCAGCGCGCCCGGCTCAGCCAGCTTTCCAACTTGCGGACCTACTCGACCGCGGAGTTTATGACCCTGGACGGCGCGACCCGGCGCAACCTGGAGCTGACCGAGACGCTGCGGCGGGGCACGGTCCAGGGCTCGCTCCTGGGCGTGCTCGACGTCACGGTCACGAGCATGGGCGGGCGGCTGCTGCGCCGCTGGCTGACTCGCCCCCTCCTTGACCTGGCGCGGCTGGCCGGGCGCCTCGACGCGGTGCAGGCCTTCTACGACGACACGCCGGCCCGCACCCGGCTGCGGACCCTGCTCAAGGAGGTGGCCGACCTGGAGCGGCTGACCAGCCGGGCCGTGCAGGGCATCGCCCGGCCCCGCGACCTGGTGGGCCTGCGCCAGAGCCTGGAGACGCTGCCCGAGATGCGCGGAGTGGTGGCCTCGATGGCCGGCGGGGCCGAGTTCCTCGAAGGGGTGGCCGACCTGGACCCCTGCCAGGACGTCACCGAGCTCGTCCGCCAGGCCATCGCCGACGACCCGCCGGCCACCCTGAGCGACGGCGGCGTCATCCGCGACGGCTTTTCGACCGAGCTGGACAACGTCAAGGCCGCCTCGCGGGACGCCAAGGCCTGGGTGGCCGACCTGGAGAAAAAGGAGCAGGCGCGGACGGGCATCAAAAGCCTCAAGGTCGGCTACAACAAGGTCTTTGGCTACTACCTGGAGGTGACCAAGGCCAACACCGACCGCGTGCCCGAAGAATACATCCGCAAGCAGACGCTGGTCAACTCGGAGCGGTACATCGTCCCCGAGCTCAAAGAGTACGAGAGCCTGATCCTCAACGCCCAGGAGCGCATCGTCGACCTGGAGGCGGGCATTTACCGGCAGGTGCTCGACCAGGTGGGCGCCGCCGCCAACCGCCTCCTCCAGATCGCCGAGACCGTGGCCCGCCTGGACGTGTTGGCCGCCCTGGCCGAGGTGGCCCTCATGCATCGCTACTTGCGGCCCCAGCTCGACGAGGGCGACGACCTGCGCATCGTCGCCGGGCGCCACCCGGTGGTCGAGGTGACGCAGCGCGAAGAACCCTTTGTGCCCAACGACGCCCACCTCTCGGCCGAGGAGGCGATCTTGATCATCACCGGCCCGAACATGGCCGGCAAGTCCACCTATTTACGTCAAGTAGCCCTCATCGTGTTGATGGCCCAGGTCGGCTCGTTCGTGCCGGCCGACGAGGCGCACATCGGCCTGGTGGACCGCATCTTTACCCGCATCGGCGCCCAGGACGAGATCAGCGCCGGGCAGTCCACGTTCATGGTCGAGATGGTCGAGACGGCAAACCTGCTGAACCACGCCACGCCCCGCAGCCTGCTGGTCCTCGACGAGGTGGGGCGCGGGACCAGCACCTACGACGGCATCTCTATCGCCTGGGCCGTGGTGGAGCACGTCCACAACCACCCCGGCCTGCGCTGCAAGACGCTCTTTGCCACCCACTACCACGAGCTGACCCAACTGGCCGACCTGCTGCCCCGCATCCGCAACTACAACGTGGCCGTCGCCGAGGAAAAGGGCCGGGTGGTGTTCCTGCGGCGCATCGTGCCCGGCGGTGCCGACCGCAGCTACGGCATCCACGTGGCCCAGTTGGCCGGCCTGCCCAAGCCGGTGGTCCATCGCGCCGAAGAGATCCTGGAAGAGCTGGAGCAAGAAGCCCGCGCTCCCGGCTCGACCCAGCGGACCCTCCACGTCCGCCAGTTACCGCTCTTTGCCACCGAGAACCCCCTGGCGGAGGAGCTGAGAACCCTGGACGTGAGCGCCATGACGCCCCTGGAAGCCCTCAACAAGCTGTACGAACTGCAGAAAAAGCTCGACAAATAAAGGGCCGGGCACCAAGGCTTGCGCTTTCGGGTAATCTGTGGTATCATCCTGTTCAGGAATTCACAAGGATCGTGGGCAGGGAGAGGAGAACCAGATGGCAGCGGACAAGCAGGTCCCAGACATTGTCATCGGGCGGTTGCCCGTTTACTTGCGCGCCTTGAATCACTTGCTGGAGGAAGGGGATACGATCACGTCCTCGAAAGAGCTGGCCGAGCGGCTGGGGATCAGCTCGGCGCAGATCCGCAAGGACCTCTCCCATTTCGGCGAGTTCGGCAAGCAGGGCATGGGCTACGACATCGCCCACCTGCGCAGCGAACTGGAGCGAATCCTGAACCTGGATACCCAATGGGACATGGCGCTGGTGGGTGCCGGCGACCTGGGCCACGCCATCTGCCACCACGGCGGCTTTGAGGACCGGGGGTTCCGCGTGGCTTGCGTCTTTGACAACAACCCCCAAAAGATCGGCCGCTATCTCGGCCAGCTAGAGATCCAGGACGCCGCAGAGCTACCTGAACGAGTGCGGGAATCTGGCGTAAAGGTGGGCATCGTCGCCGTGCCGGCCAGCGCCGCCCAGTCGGTCGTAGACGACCTGGTGACCGGGGAGGTGAAGGCCATTCTCAACTATGCGCCCATCACAGTCTCGGTTCCCCAGGACGTGCGCATCCAGTACATTGACCCCACGCTCCACCTGCAAAGGATGACCTACTACCTGTCAGAAGAAGGGTAGTGGTAACATGGTTAGTGATACAGGAAGTCTGTCTTGACGAATGAAAACGCTACTTC
>CAYLZO010000220.1:0-8959 GCA_964387775.1 uncultured Anaerolineaceae bacterium | reverse complement strand
CGTCGGGGTTGACGCCCTTGTGGGGCTCCTTGCCGCCGGTCAGCTCGCGGACCAAGTCCTGGATCATGGGCATGCGCGTCGCGCCGCCCACCAGGACCACCTCGTCGATGTCGTTGGCCGAGAGCTTGGCGTCTTCCAACGCCTGCTCGAAAGGCTCGCGGCAACGCTGCACCAGGTCCTCGGTGAGCTGCTCCAGCTTGGCCCGCGTCAGCTTGACCTGCAAGTGCTTGGGGCCGCTGGCGTCGGCGGTGATGAAGGGCAGGTTGATCTCGGTCTCCAGGACCGTCGAAAGCTCAACCTTGGCCTTCTCGGCCGCCTCGTTCAGGCGTTGGAGCGCCTGCTTGTCCTGTCGCAGGTCAATGCCCTGATCCTTCTTGAACTCGCCGGCGACGTAATCGACGATGCGCTGGTCCCAGTCGTCGCCACCCAGGAAGGTGTCGCCGCTGGTGGCCTGCACCTCGACCACGCCCTCGCCCACGTCCAGGATCGATACGTCGAACGTCCCGCCACCCAGGTCAAAGACGAGGATGGTCTCGGCGTCCTCGCGGTCCAGCCCGTAGGCCAGAGACGCCGCCGTCGGCTCGTTGATGATGCGCATCACTTCGAGCCCGGCGATTTTGCCGGCGTCCTTGGTCGCCTGGCGCTGCGAGTCGTTGAAGTAGGCCGGCACGGTGATGACGGCCTGGTTCACCGGCTCGCCCAGGTAGGCCTCGGCGTCCTGCTTTAGCTTGCGCAGGATCATCGCCGAGATTTCCTGCGGCGTGTACTCTTTGTCCGTCTGGGGCACGGACACGCGCGCGTCGCCCGATTTGCCCTCGACGATTTTGTAGGGCAGGATCTCGCGGGCTTTTTCCACTTCCGCTTCGTCGTAGCGGCGGCCCATCAGCCGCTTGATGGAAAAGATGGTGTTGTCCGAATTGACGACGGCCTGTCGCCGCGCCGTCTGGCCCACCAGCCGCTCGCCGTTCTTCGTAAAGGCTACCACCGAGGGGCAGAGTCGCCCGCCTTCGGCCGTGGGAATGACCGTGGGCTCGCCGCCCTCCATCACTGCCACGACACTGTTGGTGGTGCCCAAGTCAATGCCTATAATCTTGGCCATGTCTTTTTCCTCCTAAAATCCACCTTAAAAGCTTTGTTTGTTCCCAATTCTACTTGGCTTCAACCCTACTTTACAGGATGAGTGTTAGAATGGGATTAGACAAGTGTTAGCGTTTTGTTAGATTTTTAGGGTGTGGCGTCGAGCAGGTCGGTTCAGATCAGCGGCCAGGGGGTTGGGCGGCCCGGCCCCGGCTCGGGGAAGCGGCCGGTGTGGATGAGGCGCGCCAGACGGTGGCGAAGAGCGGCCATCTCTGGTTCGCTCAACAACTCTTCCAAGGCTTGGCTCAAAGGACAACCCTTGGCCACAGCCTCTTGGAGTGCCCGCAGATCCCCCATCACGTCAGGCGGCAAGGACTCTCCGGCAAAATCCCAGATGACGGTCCGCAGTTTGGGCTCGTCGTGGAACGTGAGGGCGTTGTCAATGGCCCACAGCCGCCCTTGTTCGTCCACCAGGCAATGGCCCGACTTGCGGTCGGCGTTGTTGGTGACGGCGTCAAAGGCCGCCAGCCGTCGCAAGTCGTCGGCGTAGGCCGGATCGTCGCGGATGGTGAAAAAGTGTGCTTTTTCCCGGGCGTGGACGTAGAACTGGACCGATCCCAGCCCCTGCGGCCCCCGGCGCAGCACCGTGGGGGGAACGAGGCCCCAGCCCAGGGCCTCGGACACAAGATAACTCGCCGTCTCGCGCATGCCCAGGGTGCCAAAGGGGAAATCCCAGAGGGGGCGCTCGCCGCGCTGGGGCTTGTAGACGGCCAGCAACTCCCACTCGTCGTCACGGATGGTGACCAGCAGCGTGGCGTTGGAACTCCAAGGGATGAGGCCCTCGACCGCGATCTCGCCTCCCCGCAGAGCGTGTAGAACGCGCTCTTGGCTGACGCGGTCGCTCACGTCTTGTGGCCGTTCCTCCGGGGACAGAAGTGACCTTCGGGGTCCATCGGCTCGCCACACATAACGCAGCGGGGGCGGCCGGCGGCGACGACCTCCTGGCCATGGATGCTGAAGGCGCGCATCTGCTCCGGCGTGGCCCAAAAGCGGGCAACGGAGGGCGTCGCATCGTCGTCTTCGGCCATCAGTTCGTAGGCAATGACCACCAGCCGCTCGCTGACCTCGTCGTAGCCCAGGTTCACCTGTCCTACGTGAAAGACCGGATCGAGCGGGTACTCCAGCTCCATGCCCTCCTCCAAGGCCGGGGCCGGTTCGACCACGGCCTCGGCGTCGCCGCCGGCCAGGGCCAGAAGCACCTGCTCGGTGGCGAGGGCCAGGGCGGCGACGTGTTCCTTCTCGCAGATGACGGTCACGACGCGATGTCCCTTGCGGGCCTGCATGTAAAAGACACGCTCGCCAGGACTGCCGATGGCGTCGGTGGTGATGTGGTCCACGGGATTCAGGTCAAAAACAGAATAGGGCATGGTCATTGCTCCTTGTTTTCCTCTTCCTTTTCCTCCTCCTCAATCTTGAAAGAAGGCAAAGTATCTGTATGGTTCAGGCAGATCAGTCGCGGGCCGAACTTGGTGAACGAAAAGACTGTCACCGAGGCAGGACTGATGGCCAGGCGTTGAAAAAGATCCAGCGGCAAGCCGAGGTAGTAGGCCGCCGCCAGCTTGATCGGGTCTGAATGAAAGACAGCAGCCACGGTCCGCTCCGGGTGCAGGTCCCGGATGGCGTCCAGTTCGGCTACGACGCGGGCCTGGACCTCGCGCAGCGATTCGCCGCCGGGAAACCTTGCCCCTCCGGGATAGACCTGGACCACGGGCCAGAGTTCCTCGTCTTTCAGTTCTTTCAACTCGCGGCCGGTCCACTCGCCAAAGCGCGTCTCGCCCAGCCCTTCACGAATCTCGACTTCCAGGCCGTGGGCCTCGGCGATGGGTTGGGCCGTCTCCATCGTCCGCTCCAGGGGGCTGCTGTAGATGGCCGCCAGGGGCACGTCGCGCAGGCGCTTGGCCAGTGCTACAGCCTGAGCCTGGCCTTCCTCGTTGAGATGAACCCCGGGCGTCCAGCCCGCCAGTTTTTCGCCCACCCAATCATTGGTAGCGTGGCGGATCAAAAGCAAATTTGTTATCTTCATCATCATATCTCCGCCCCCAATTATACCACAAAGTCAGGCTAAGGTGAAACGAGGCGTGGACGCAAATCGACCAGCCTACCGGGAGAGAAATACCTTGCTGAGACTCACCTTTTCGAGTATAATGCCGCTGTCGCATAGACACAGGGAGGTTACCTTGACTCAACAGACGACGGACCGGGCCTGGTACTTGGTCATCGAAGGCGCCATCGGTGTAGGCAAGACGACGCTGGCCCGGATGCTCCGCGATCACTTTCAGACGGACCTGGTACTGGAGGTTTTTGAAGAGAACCCCTTTCTCTCCAAATTCTACGAGTCCCGCGCTCGATACGCCTTTCAGACGCAGATGTTTTTCCTCCTCAGCCGGTACCGTCAGCAACAGGAGCAGGTGCCCGGGCGGTTGGGACAAGGCCCCCTCATTGCCGACTATATGTTTGCCAAGGACTGGCTCTTTGCCGAACTAAACCTCGCCGGCGACGAATGGGACATCTACCAGCAAATCCACATGGCCCTGGCCCAGCAGACGCCAGTCCCTGACCTGATCGTCTACTTGCAGGCCAGCACCGGCGTCCTCATGGATCGCATCGCCCTTCGAGATCGGCCTTACGAGCGGGACATGGACCGGGACTATATCGAGGCCCTGCGCCGTTCGTACGAGCGCTATTTCAATGAGCAGCAGGCATTGCCCGTCTTGTTCATCGACACCAACGACCTCAACTTTGTCAGCAATCCAGGCGACTTTCAGTTCATCGTAGAACGGATCAGTAGCGTGCTCCAGGAAGGCAGTTTCCAGCCGCAACTGCCCGAGCTCGACACCTCGCTGCCGGCCGACAGATTGATCTTCCGGGGGAGCCCGCTGGCCGACTTTCAAGAGTTTCACGTGGCCCTGGATCGGGACAAGGGCTTTAACACCAACCTCTATTTCAACTACCTTTGCCTGAACGAGGAGGTTGGCGAGCTGGGCAGTGAATTGGCCCAGATCTGGATCGAAGAAGAGACCCAGCGGGCCAAGGGCAAAACGGACGAACAAGCCAGGCAAGTGGCTTTGCACAAACAAGTCGAAACATTGGAAGCAGAATTGGCCGATTGTATGGCCTACTTGCTCAAACTGGCGAACTATGCGGGCATTGATCTAGAATCTGCCTATCTGAAAAAGATGAGTACTAACCAAGAGCGAGCGTGGTCGCACCTTGGGGATAAAAGTTCTTTGATCTGATCTTTCTCTTGATAATATATTTACCTATTCGTAGTCGTAGTAGGGGCTGTGGATATGTGGAGATCTACTGATTGGCCCACCCTGCATCCTAGGACTGGTGTTTCCTTTGCCAGCAACCCCTGTCGCTAGAGAATCTTGTCTTTGAGATCTGTGGACGGTGCGGGTATGCTTCGGCAAAGGAGCGAGCTTGGCCGCTGCCCCTCGGACCCAATCCGCGATTTCCTGTTGAAAAGTGGCTGCGTAAAGGATAACGAACTAGATTTGTCCACATATGACTCCACTTATCCACAGCTACTGCGGGTTTATCCACAGGATCGGGCATGTCGCGCTAATTCGTGTAGATTCAGGGCAAAGCCAGCGTGAAACGGAAGAGACGGTCGTTCAGTTCGAGAGACTATCGCCGGCACCTCCACGTCCAACTGATCCTGGGTGGCTTGCTGGTTTTGTTGGTCGTCGGCGGGGGGCTGGTGTGGCTGATCTACGGGCGGACGGCGGCCCTCACGGCTGTATTGTGCCTGGCCGTAGCTACCGGGGTGATCGGCCTGCTGTGGTTGATCCTGGCTCTTCTTGAGCGGTGGGTGGGCGAGGAGGAGCCGTAGGTTCTACTCGGCGCCCTGCTCTTCCATCTCGGTGCCCAGGGTTTCAAAGTACCCGCTAGGCCGGGCGACGACGATAACCCGGTGGGAGTTGCCCGGCCACTCGTAGGGCCAGCAGGTGACCAGGGTCAGCCGTTCGTCCCCGGTGGGCATGATCCATTGGGCGTTCTTCTGACGGACCCGCAGGGGCATGCCCTCTTCTTTCAAGATGTATTTCTCTGTCACCCAGTAGGTATATTCCGTGTCGCCGACGTAGAGATTCACCTCGTCCCCCGGTTTCAGGTCCTCCACGTAGCGAAAGACCTTGCCCTCGATGTTGTGGTGGCCGGACAGGACGACGTTGTCTTGGTGGCCGGGCAGGGCCGAGTTCATGTGCCAGCCGGCAGCCTTGGCGGGCACGATCCATTCGGATATCATTGCCCCGTCGTGCTCGACCAGCTCCCAGCCCATCGGCACGACCTGGGTGTCGAGTTCGATAGCCTGCGCGACGACGCGGGTCGGCGGCTCCTGGGCCTGGGGCAGCGGAGTGGGCGTAGCGGTGGGGCGAGGTGTCGGCGTGGGTGGCGAGGATGTGGCCGGCGGCTCCGTGGGCGTGGGGTCCGCTTCGTCCGGGATGGCGGTCCAGTCGGGCAGCAGCTCGGGTGTGGGACCTTTGGCGCGCGGCGGCTTTGTCGGCGAGGGATCCGGCGCCGGGGTATCGGTCGGCGGCAGCGTCGGCGACGGAGTGGGCGTGGCCGTGAAGGGGGAAGCCGGCGCCGTCACCGCCAGGACCACGGCGCCCTCGTCGGTGATGGTGGGGTCCGGCGGCGCGTTGACCCGCACCCAGACCCCCCAGCCGAGCCCGGCCAGGATCATCAATCCGCCTAAAATCAACATGGCCCGCGAAAGGGCCGGAACCAATTTGCTCATCGCCCGCAATCCTATCGCATCCGCGCAAGCTTGTCAAGCCCGGCGGTCTCTGTTATAATTAACAAGAGCCGCTATCATAATAATCAGGAGGTGCACCTATGTCTGTTGTGGAGCTTACGTACCATAGTCACGCTTGTTTCAGTGTCGCCGTCGGCGATACCAACTTGCTCATCGATCCGTTTCTGACCGGCAACGAACTGGCCGACGTCTCGGCCGACGAGGTCGAGGCCGACTACGTCCTGATCTCCCACGGCCACGGCGACCACGTCGGCGATGCGGTGGACATCGTCAAGCGGACCGGGGCGACGACGATTTCCAACTTTGAGATCCAGAATTGGCTTCTGGACCAGGGGGTGGAGAACGCCCATCCGCTGCACATCGGCGGAGGCTTTGACTTTCCCTTCGGCCGGGTCAAGCTGACTATCGCCCACCACGGCTCGGCCCTGCCCGACGGCAGCTACGGCGGCAACCCGGCTGGTTTCCTGCTGACCCTCGACGGCAAGAAAATCTACCACGCCTGCGACACCGGGCTCTTTTACGACATGAAGCTCATCGGCGAGGAGGGGCTGGACGTGGCCATCCTGCCCATCGGCGACAATTTTACGATGGGGCCGGACGACGCGCTACGGGCGGTCAAGTTGCTGGAGCCCAAGGTCGTCATCCCCATCCACTACGACACGTTCGACGTCATCAAGCAGGACCCTCAGGCCTTTGCCCAAAGGGTCGAGGCCGAAACCGAGGCCCGCTGTGTCGTCCTCAAGCCGGGGGAGAGCTATCGCCTGTAATGCGTAGTCACGAACGAGGCCCCATCTCCAGAGATGGGGCCTCGTGGTCTTTGTACGAGCGAAATTGAGGTGAGTCGGGGTTAACTGCCCATCACGCCAGAGGTCATCACCATGCCGGCGCCGATGAGGCTGCCGATAGCGAGGCTAATGACAAAGGCAATCACCCAAGCGATAACCACGGTGACGATGGCCTTGGTCGTGTCGAATTCCATCGCTTCGCGGACGGCGATCACGCCGGCGATCAAGGCCAGGATGGCGCCGGCCAGGGAGATGAGCCAGCCCACGCAGGGGATGAAGCCAAAGATGCCGAGCAGGTTCGGGGCATTGGCATAGCCCAACACGCGCATCATCTCAGGGATGTCGGTCTTGCCCTGGAAGAGTAGGGTGCCGACAAAGTAGGTGAGCACCGCCCAGCCAATCCAACCGATGAGGATGCCGCTGATGAGCCAGCCGCTGAAAAAGCCCAGAAGGGCCGTGCCCATCCCCAACTCGCCGATGAGGGCACCGATAAAGGTGCCAACGGCCGACAGAAAGGTGACCACCGTCACGATAATGGCAGCTTCGGTCATCGCGTTGGGGTCCTCGGCGATTTCGCGGAATACGGTCCAGTCTAGCCGGATGGCGCGCATAATTCGGTCGATCATCGTTGTCCTCCTTTTGCTTTGTAAATCAGTGGAAATCAATCCTTAGCAAGCTTGCCGTTTCAAGGTCCACGCCCGGTTACAAGAGACGATCTCGCTGGTCGCCACCTCCCTTCTGGTCCTTTGAGCTCTCTCCGTTGTTGCCCTGCAAAGGGCGCCACTTTCGTGAGTCATACTACGATTCAACCTGAGCCTTCTCGCACATTCCTCTACGCGAGAGGGCCGGTATTGTTTCGTCTTTGTTGAACAAAGGGGGAAGCGGTTTTTATTCTATCACACTGTCAGACAATCTGCAAATCAGTCACCCACGACTCGCTCGATGCGCGCCCCCAGGGCCTGCAATTTTCGCTCAATCCGCTCGTACCCCCGGTCGATCTGGTGAATGTTGTGGATCACGCTTTCGCCCTTGGCGCAGAGCGAGGCGATGAGGAGCGCCATGCCGGCGCGGATGTCGGGGCTGTGCAGCGTCTCGCCGTGCAATTCCGACGGCCCGACGACGACGGCCCGGTGGGGATCGCAGAGGATGATGCGGGCGCCCATGGCGATGAGCCGGTCCACGAAATAGAGCCGGCTGTCGAACATCTTTTCGTGGATGAGTACCGTCCCCTGGGCCTGGGTGGCCACCACCAGGGCGATGCTCAGCAGGTCGGTGGGGAAGCCGGGCCAGGGCGCATCGTCCACTTTGGGCACGGCGCCGCCCAGGTCGTCGACGATGGCCAGTTGCTGGTCGGCAGGCACAAAGACGGCGTCGCCTTGGGGCTCAAAACGCACGCCCAGCCGCTCGAATACCATACGGATCATGCCCAGGTGCTCCACGCCCGCGTTCTCGATCCGGAGCTCGCCGCCGGTTACGGCCGCCAGCCCGATAAAACTGCCCACCTCCATGAAATCGGGACCGATGGTGCACGCGCCGCCGGAGAGCCGGTCCTGGCCCTGCACGCGAAGTACGTTCGAGCCGATGCCCTCGATCTGGGCGCCCAGGCCGTTGAGAAAATGGCACAGGTCCTGGACGTGGGGCTCGCAGGCGGCGTTGCGGATCGTCGTCTCGCCCCGGGCCAGGCAGGCGGCCATGACCGCGTTCTCCGTGCCGGTCACGCTGGCTTCGTCCAGCCACACGTCGGCGCCGTGCAGCGCCGGGCCCACCATCTCGAACTCGTCGTTGTGCTTCACCTCGGCGCCCAGCGCCTCCAGGGCCAGGAGATGGGTGTCGATGCGCCGCCGGCCGATCCGGTCGCCGCCGGGCAGGGTCAGCGTGATGCGCCCGGCACGGGCCAGCATCGGCCCCAGCAGCGTCAGCGAGCCCCGGATCTCGCTGAACAGCTTGGGGTCGGGACAGGTGGAGCAGATTTCGGCGACTTGCACCGTCACCGAGTGGTTGTCGTGGCGCTGCACCGTGGCGCCCAGGTCCTCCAGCAGGTGGATCATCGTCTGCACGTCGCCGATGTGGGGCAGGTTCTGCAGGGTGACCGGCTCGTCGGTCAACAGCGTCGCGGCCAGGATGGGCAATGCCGCATTCTTGTTCCCGCTGGGCACCACGGTGCCGCTGAGCGGGATCCCGCCTTGGATGACGAATTTCTCCATGCTCTCTCTCCTTCCGACTTTAGCAGGGACTCTGCAGTCTTTTGTAACCAATCAACAGGCTAGATACTGTATCT
>CAYLZO010000219.1:0-8966 GCA_964387775.1 uncultured Anaerolineaceae bacterium | reverse complement strand
CGGTCGAGACGACTGTTTCCCAGGTGGCGCCTGTAAAGGCGGGGCAGACGTCCAGCCCGTCCACGCCGGGCAGCATCAGGTCGAGGACGATGAGGTCGGGCTGCTCGAGGCGGGCCAGGGTCAGCGCCGCCTCGCCGTCGCGGGCCTCCAGCACGCGAAAGCCGGCGCGCTCCAAATAGTCGCGCACCAGCTTGACGATGCGCGCTTCGTCGTCTACGACCAGGATGGTTTGCGCCACGTCGATTCTCCAAGGCGCCCGGCAGAGATTCGCCCCGCCGGGCGCCGTCGCCGGCCTATTCCTGCGGCCCGGTGTACGCGGATTCCGAGTCGTCCGACTCGTCGGCCTCGGCCTCGGCCTCAGCCTGCGGCCCGCACGGCCCGCCGTGGTGGTGCCAGGCCCAGGGCGGCCCCCAGGCGTGGGGCTTGCCTTCCCACTTTTCGCCCTTGGGCGGCTTGCCATAGTGCATCCAGGCCGGATGGCGATGGCCCCAGAAGAAGCGCCTGACCAGCCCCAGGAGCAGCAGCGCCAGCAGCCCGAAGAAGAGCAGCTTAAAAATCAGGCCCAGGCCAAAGCCGATGATGCCGAACAGGCCAAAGCCGCCGTGCCTGCCCAAACCCATTGGCCCGTGGCCGTAGTAGCCCTGGGGCAGCGGGGCGGCGCCCTCCGCGCCGGGCGCCGGCTGCACGTAAACCGGCGCCGACCGGCCGGCGAACATCATGGTCCCGGCCCCAAAGACCAGGAGGCACAGGAACAAAACGCCCAGCACCCCCAGTCCGATCCACAATCCCTTGCCTCGCAAATGCTTTTCCATTTGAACCTCCCTTTCATTTGATTGTCACCCGCAGGATACCAACCAAATGTGGAGGAATTATGGACGAGCGTGACAGGGATTGTGTAGATTCGGCCGGTCACTCTGCTTCGGCCAAATCGGCCTTGACTTTGGCGGCCAACCGACGCCAGGTCTTGAGCATCTCCATCTTGGGCGCCTGGCGCTCGACGTAGACGCGGTCCAGGTCCGGGCCGGAGACGCGGAGGATGCTCTCGACGTCCTCCAGGTGCCGGGTCGACTCGCTGGCGCGGTAGGCGCGCAGCTTGGTCAGGATCACCGATTCGGGCGGCATGTAGGCCGCCTGGCGCGCTTTGTCGAAAGGCATGATGCGCCGATGCTCGAACGCCCACTCGATGATGGGGTCGTAGCCAGGCACCCAAAAATCCACCTTGATGTTGGTGTAGACGTGGATGACGTTGAAAAAGCCGTTGTGGGCCATCGCGTCCAGGATCGAGTCCAGGGACACGTAGTAGTGGTCTTCCTCCAGGGCCTTTGCCATGAGACGAGCGCGATACCTGTCCAGTTTGAGGACGAGGTCCATGTCGTGGGTGAAGCGAGGCTCGCCATAGACCACGGCGGCAACGCCTCCCCAGATCATATGGGTGCAGTTGCTCCTATCTCCCACACCAGTAAAGCGGGAGAAATAAGCTGATTTGAGTCGTGCCCAAACCACGATTGACGGCTGGCTCCCCAAGAAACCGCGAGATTTCCAGAAGAAGGTGGTACCGACCCAGCGGTGGTAGATGAGAGCAACTGCACCCAGATCATATAGTCGAGGCCCAGGGCTTCCAGGATATCCAGCACGCCGCCAAAAGTGGAGCGTTGCTCAGTTTCTAGCTGGCTCATCTGCTCCTCGGTCGCCAACAAGTGGCTGTCCGGTCACCAACTCGCGCATGCGTCGTTCCACCTGCTCCTCCGTCCAGTCGGGATGGCGCGACCGCACGCCGATCCGTGCCCAATTCTTGGCCATCTCGAACATCTCGAACATGGCCTGGAGTTTTCGGGCGCTGTCCCACATGCGGTAGGTCTCGATGTGTAGCAGGCTCAGGCGTTCGCGGTACTCTCCCGGTTCGCTCATTCGTTTCCCTCCACATCTTCGAGGGCCGCATCGGCTGCTGCGGCGGCGATGGCCCAACTGACCACGCCCCACGATCCGCCGCCGATGAGGATGCCCAGTAGCACCGTGCGCACGGTCAGTGGGGCAAAGTCGCCGGTGAACAAACCCGCGACGGTCAGCAGCGCGCCGAGCAGGCCCAGCGCCAGGCCGATCTTGACCGGTCCGCTCAATCGAGTCCAGAACTGCCTCATCGCTCTCCCTCCTGCTCCCAGAGTTGGCCGGTGCGAGCCTGGGCCAGAAACTCGGCCAGCTCCTCCGGCCCCTTTTCGAGGATGCGGCCGGGGATGCCCAGGTGGTAGCCCAGCTCGTCGTAGGTCTCGGTCATGCGGACCCGCATCGCCCCGGCGTCGGTGACGATCTCGGGGCGCGGCGAGCGGACGAGAAAGCGGGCCTGCTCGGCCACGGCTGCCGGGTCGTCGAAAATCAACACGCAGCCGTGGCGGCGATTCACGTCGCCCACGCCGATGCCCGCCACGCGCGCCCAGGGCACGGTGAGCACGTAGGTCTGGGTGTGGATGGTGAGGTGCGCCGGGCTGACGGCCAGGTGCCAGGGCGCGCGCATGGTCTGCACGACCAGCACGGCGCTGCCTCCAAAGCCGAGAAGGCCAAGCGCCCCCAGCCAAACGGGCATCCACAGAATGCCCGTTTGATTGCCGACCAACCCGGTGATCAACAGCGCCAGGCTGACCAGGGCCATAAAGCCGACGATGATCAGCGCCCAAAAGGCCCGCCGTCGGTTCTTTTCTACGATGAGGGTATCTTTGTCTCGTCTCACGCGACTTTTTCGCCTCCCCCGTTCAGATTCGCTGCCACAGCTTGCCCGCCAGTTCGCGCGCCCGGGCCATGATCGCCGCCTCGTCGAGGGTCAGCAGCTCACGGCCCCGCATCAGCACCCGGCCGCCGACGATGGTCGTGTCCACCCCCGAGCCGTCGATGCCAAAGAGGATGTGCCAGGGAAAATTGCCCTCGGCCAGCGGCGTGGGCGGATCGTAATCGAGCAGGATGACGTCGGCCGGGGCGCCCACGGCCAGCGTGCCAAAATCGGCGCCCAGGGCCGGAAAGTAGGTGCGGGCGATGCGGGCGTTGTGGTCCCACTGCATCTGGGTGACCTGGTCGGCGGGCAAAGTGCGCGGATCGCCCGTGGCCTGCTTGTGGACCAGGTAGGCAGCGACCATCTCGGTGAACATGTTGTTGGAAAAGCCGTCGTTGCCCAGCCCCACCGGAATGCCGATCTTGAGCATCCAGGGCAGGTCGGCGGTGCCCACGGCGTTGTTCATGTTCGAGCGGGGATTGTGGACGACCAGGGTCCCGCTGTCGAGCAGGATCTCGGTCTCGATGCGGTCCACGTGCACGCAATGGACGGCCAGTGTCTTGGGGCCCAGGATGCCCAGCTTTTGCAGGCGCTCGACGACGCGCAGGCCGCTCCTGCGCAGGCTGTCCTTCACATCGGCCTCGTCCTCGGCCACGTGGAGGTGAAAGCCGGCGCCGAAAGGCTCGGCGGCCTTGAGGCACTCGGCCAGCGTCTCGTCAGAGAGGGTCATCGAGGCGTGCAGGCCAAAGGTGGCCGCAACGTGATGATCGCCATCCCGCTGGCGGTTCCGCGCCCGCTGCAAAAAGCGGGCGTTCTCGGCGATGCCGGCCCGCGCCGCCTCCTCGCCGTCCCGGTCGGTGACCTCGTAGCAGAGGCAGGCCCGCACGCCGGCCTGATCCACCGCCTCGGCGATGCGATCCAGGCTGCCGACGATGCGGCTCTGGCTGGCGTGGTGGTCGATGAGCGTCGTCGTGCCGTGGCGGATGGCGTCCACCAGGCAGACCAGGGCGCTATAGTGCACGTCGTCGGGCCACAGGGCCTTGTCCAGCCGCCACCACAGCTTTTCGAGGATCTCGGGAAAGTTGCCGGCCGGCTCGCCGGGCAAGCCCATGCCCCGGGCAAAGGCGCCATAAAAGTGGGTATGGGCGCAGACGAGGCCGGGCAGCACCAGGCGCCCCCCGGCGTCCAGGCGCTCGGCGCCGGGGTAGCGGGCTTCCAGCTCGGCGCTGGGGCCGAGGTCGGCAATCCGCCCATCCTCAATGTAGAGCGCCCCGTTGGGAAATAGCTCGTTGGGCGAGCCCATGGTGACCAACGTACCCTGGGTGATCAACATTTTGAACCTCCTCCTCGCTCGGCGATAGAAAGGCACTTCTTGCCTTCCACTGCCTGCATTATACTCCAAAAAGAGGCCACTCGCAAGGAAATCGCGCCTCCGGCCCGGTTCCGTTCTCTTTTACGCTCATTTTACGTTGGGGCAACACAGGGGCAATCCAGCTTTGCGATCCTATGCTCAATTGAGAGCGGGAGGGTCCTGCTCCAGAAACCACAGACAAGAGGTGTAGAAATGAAACGCAAGACGCTGTTGACGTTGAGCCTGCTCCTGGTGCTCAGCCTGGGGTTCACAGCCGTCGCCGCAGCCGAGGAAGTGGAGGGCACAGGCAAGTTGTGGGCCAAGGGGGTCGGCTACGCCGAGGTGCACGGCGATGGTCAGGTAGACATCCAGGGCCACGGGGTCGGCACGGTGCGGGTCAAGGGCGCCGAGGTGCTGCGCGCCCAGGGGCACGGCCGCCGCTGGGATCTGCCCGACGGCACGGTCCTCTTTGCCGGATGGCGGGGGCACATCCACGCCGCCGGCCAAGACTTGAATGTGAACATGGTGGGCGGCCTCATCGAGTTTACGGCCCGGGGCCAGGGCTGGGTCCTGCTGAAGGGGCGGGGTGTTTACCGGGCGAACGGCCGGCCGGGCCGGTGGACCACCGAAGGCGTGCGGATCGAACTCCAGCCCGGGGGCCAACCGGAATAGGCCAGAACCAGCCAGGCGACCCCTGGTCGCGGGACGGGGCGCAGATCGTGATCTGCGCCTCGTTTTGCGTGGGCCGAGACGAGATCTTGAATTCTCAGCCCGTTGTGCTACAATGCGGTATCTTGCTGCCTGTCCGGAACTCACTGGGCAACTAGAACATTTGCGCGGATTCCGCGCCCAGGGTATAATGGGCGCGGAGAGAAAATGGGAAATGGCGAAAAGACGCAGTAGAAAGTCAAGTGGCCTGGACCTGGGCCTTTCGATCCAGCCCGAGGTGCTGGGCATCCTGCTCCTGCTGGTGGCGCTGCTGACCGTCTTGGCCCTCGTGCCCGTCGAGCGGGGGGCGGCGATGGAGTGGTGGATCGGCCTGCTGCAAAAAGCCGTCGGCTGGGGCGTGTACCTGATGCCCATCGGCTTTGGCGGCGTGGGCCTGTGGCTGATCTTTGTCGGCCTGGGCCGAGAGCTGCCCCTGGAGCGCGAAAAGCCCTGGGGCGCGCTCCTGCTCTTCCTACTGGGCCTGGCCCTGATGCACATGGTGGCCGCCGGCGAGGAACCCCAGGCCCTGGCCGAGACCGGGCAGGGGGGCGGTTACGTCGGCTACGGCCTCAGCCAGTTGCTGGTCGAGGGCCTGGGCACGCCGGCGGCGGTGCTGGTCCTCGTCACCCTCTCTATCGTCAGCCTGATGATGCTCCTCGGCATGTCGCTGGGCGAGATGTGGGCCGCCCTGGGCGATGGCGTGCGCCGCCTGTCCGACCGTGAGCAACTGCCCCGGCTCAAGCCCCGGCTGCCCGGCCGGACCCCGGCCGTGCCCGAGGCGCCGGCCACCCCGTCGCCCCCGGCCGCAACCGAGACCCGGCCCGGCGTGGTCCGGCCCCAGGGCAGCATCTTTCCGCGCATCATCGGCGGCGAGCAGACCTGGCAACTGCCGGCCCTGGACGAGGTCCTGCAAGAGTCCATCGAGCAGGAGCTGAGCCAGGCCGAGATCCGCGAGCGGGTGCGGATCATCGAAGACACCCTGGGCAGTTTCGGCGTTCCGGCCAAGGTCGTCGAGGTCAACCAGGGGCCGACGGTGACCCAGTTCGGCGTCGAGCCGGGCTACATCGAGCGCCGGGACAGCAATGGCCGGGTGCGGCAGGCCAAGATCAAGGTCAACAAAATCGCCAACCTCTCCAAGGACCTGGCCCTGGCCCTGGCCGCCTCGCCGATCCGTATCGAGGCGCCGGTTCCCGGCCGCTCCGTCGTCGGCATCGAGGTGCCCAATTCCGAGATCTCCCTCGTGGCCCTGCGCACCGTCCTGGAGAGCGAGGCCTTTCGCCAGATCCAGGGTCCGCTGCCCATCGCCCTGGGTCTCGACGTGGCGGGCAATCCCATCGTGAGCGACCTGGCCGCGCTGCCCCACCTGCTCATCGCCGGAGCGACCGGCTCGGGCAAGAGCGTGTGCGTGAATGCCATCATCTCCTCGCTGCTCTGCACCCGCACGCCGGCCGAGGTGCAGTTCATCATGATCGACCCCAAGATGGTCGAGTTGACGACTTATAACGGCATCCCCCACCTCCGCGCGCCGGTGGTCATCGAGCTGGAGCGCGTGGTCGGCGTGCTGAACTGGGCGACCCGCGAGATGGACGAGCGCTACAAAAAGTTCAACCGCGCCCAGGCCCGGAACGTCGAGGCCTATAACCAACAGGCCATCGCCAAAGGCGAGAAGCCGTTGCCCTACGTCGTCCTCGTCATCGACGAGCTGGCCGACCTCATGATGGTCGCGCCCGACGAGGTCGAGCGGGCCATCTGCCGCATCGCCCAGATGGCCCGGGCGACGGGCATCCACGCCGTCATCGCCACCCAGCGGCCGAGCGTCGACGTGGTGACGGGCCTCATCAAGGCCAACTTTCCGGCCCGCATCAGCTTCTCCGTCACCAGCCAGACCGACTCCCGCGTGATCCTCGATACGGGCGGCGCGGAGACGCTCCTGGGCCGGGGCGACATGCTCTTCATGGCCCCCGATTCGAGCAAGCTGGTGCGCCTCCAGGGCTGTTTCGTCTCCGACAAGGAGCTGGCGGCCCTGGTCCGCTACTGGAAGGGCGTGCGGCTGGCCCACGAACCGGTCCAGCCCCAAGAGGTCGTCCAGAAAAAGATGTGGGCCGAGATCAAAGCTGCCGAAGAAGAAGCCGCCCAAGAGGACGAACTCCTGCCCAAGGCCATCTCTATCGTCAAGGAGCACGAGCGGGCCTCGATCTCGATGTTACAGCGGCGGCTGCGCATCGGCTACTCGCGGGCGGCAAGGCTCATCGACACGATGGAACGGCAGGGCCTCATCGGACCGCCCCCCGGCGGCAGCGGCTCGCGCGAGCTCCTCGAGCCCGAGGACGACACCGGCCAGGAAGGCAACGCGTCTGACAACCTCCCTCCGCTCTAGACCGCCTGATAGGTCCCTCAGCTGGTTGACTGACAAAACTCCTGCCCGGCTTCCCGAGCCAGGTCGCGGGACGCAGATAAGCGCAGATTTTCGCAGATTTTGCCTGTTTTTTATCTGCATTCATCTGCGAAATCTGCGTCCTAGAAAGATTTGTCAGCCAATCAGGGTCCCTCAGCTTGTTCAAGATTCAGGTCAGGGCCGATTTTGTGCTATAATAGCCCCCGTGCATGAACTATCTGTGACCCAAAGCATCCTAGATATCGCCCTGCGCCACGCCGAAAAGGCCGGCGCCCAACGCATCCTGGCCGTCAACCTGGTCATCGGCGACCTGACCGGCTTTGTGGACGAGTCGATCCAGTTCTACTTTGACTTTATGACGCGGGATACGGTGGCCGAGGGGGCGCAACTGAACTTTGAGCGGGTCGCCGCCCGCGTCCAGTGTCACAACTGCGGCGCCGAGTATACCCCGCCCGACAGCCGCCTGTGGGCCTGCCCCGACTGCGAGGCCCTGGGCTGCGAGGTGATCGCCGGGCGCGAGTTTTCGGTGAGCAGCATCGAGATCGAATAGGAGACCAATGTGGCCGAAATCCCCGTCGTAGAAGAGATCCTGAGCGCCAACGACCAGATCGCGGGCCTCAACCGGCGGCTCTTTGACCGTCACGGCGTGCTGGCGGTCAACGTCATGGCCTCGCCGGGCGCGGGCAAAACGAGCGTCATCCTGCGCACCATCGAGGCGCTGCGGGGCCGGCAGCGCCTCGGCGTCATCGAGGGCGACATCGCCAGCCGCGTCGATGCCGACAAGGTAGCCGAGACCGGCGCGCCCGTGGTCCAGATCAACACCGGCGGCGGCTGCCACCTGGACGCGCCCCAGATCCAGAGCGCCGTGGGCGAGCTGCCGCTGGACGAGATCGACCTGCTCTTTATCGAAAACGTGGGCAACCTGGTCTGCCCCAGCGGCTGGGACCTGGGCGAGCACCTGCGCGTCGTCATCGCCAGCGTGCCCGAGGGCCACGACAAGCCGGTCAAATATCCCGGCATCTTTGTCGAGGCCGACGCCCTCTTGCTGAACAAGACCGACCTGGCCCCCTACCTCGATTTCGACGCCGAGGCCTTTCGCACAGCGCTCCGCGCCCTCAACGCCGACGCGCCGCTGTTCGAGATGTCGTGCAAAACGGGGGAGGGCCTGGAAGCATGGGTGGAGTGGCTCAGTCAGCAACGCGCCTGAAACAGATCAGCGTCCGCGGCGTGGTGCAGGGCGTCGGCTTCCGGCCCTTTGTCTATCGCCTGGCCCACGACCACGGCCTGAGCGGCTGGGTGCTCAACCACTCCGGCGGCGTGGACATCGAGGTCGAGGGAGCAGCGGATGCCCTCGGCGCCTTCCTCCACGACCTGACGGCCGAGGCACCGCCCCTGGCCCGCATCGTCGCCGTGGAAGCAACGGATGCGCCGCCCAACGGCTACGAGCGCTTTGAGATCCGCCACAGCGTGGCCCAGGCGGGCCGTTACCAGCTCATCTCGCCCGACATCGCCACCTGCGCCGACTGCCGCCGCGAGCTACTCGACCCCGCCGACCGCCGCTACCGCTACCCCTTTACCAACTGCACCAACTGCGGGCCGCGCTTCACCATCATCCGCGACATCCCCTACGACCGCCCGCTGACGACCATGGCCCCCTTCGAGATGTGCCCCGACTGCCAGCGCGAGTACGACGACCCGCTCGACCGCCGCTTCCACGCCCAGCCCAACGCCTGCCCGGACTGCGGCCCGCGGCT
>CAYLZO010000218.1:0-9115 GCA_964387775.1 uncultured Anaerolineaceae bacterium | reverse complement strand
GTTCCATGACATGCCATTCTGGCGAAAATCGAGTATAATGGGGCTCAACGTGCAACCCCGGAGAGAGGAGGCGGGTGATGTTTGACTACGAGACCTATCTATCGCCGCTGACCTGGCGCTACGGCTCGGACGAGATGCGCCACGTCTGGAGCGAGGGGCACCGGCGCCGGCTGTGGCGCCGCATCTGGGTGGCCCTGGCCGAGGCCCAGGCGGAATACGGCCTGGTGACGCCGGAGCAGGTGGCCGATCTGCGCGCCCACGCCGACGACGTGGACATAGCCCACACCCTGGAGATCGAGGCCGAGATCAAGCACGACGTCATGTCCGAGGTAAAAGCCTACGCCGAGCAGTGCCCCGTAGGCGGCGGCATCATCCACCTGGGCGCCACCAGCATGGACGTCAAGGACAACGCCGCGGTCCTGCGCCAGCGCGACGCCCTGGACCTCTTACTGCGGAAGCTGCGCGGCCTGCTGGCCGACCTGGCCGACCTCGTCAAAGCCCGGGCCGACCAGGCCTGCATGGGCTTCACCCACCTCCAGCCCGCCGAGCCGACGACCGTCGGCTACCGGCTGGCGCAGCTGGGCCTCGACCTGCTCTTGGACCTGGCCGAACTGGAGCGCGTGCGCGCCGGGCTAAAGGGCAAGGGCTTCAAGGGCGCCACCGGTACCTCGGCCTCGTACAACCAGTTGCTAGAATCGCTGCCCGGCCGGCCCCCGGCGGCCGAGTTCGAGGCGAAGGTGCTCCAGCGGCTGGCCCTGGACGCCTTTCCCGTGACGACCCAGACCTATCCCCGCAAGCAGGACTGGCTGGTGCTCAACGCCGTGGCCGGCCTGGCCGGCTCCCTTTACAAGTTTGCCTTCGACCTGCGCATCCTGCAATCGCCGCCCTTTGGCGAATGGAGCGAGCCTTTCGGCAGCAAGCAGGTCGGCTCGTCGGCCATGCCTTTCAAGCGGAACCCGGAGCGGGCCGAGACGATGGACAGCCTGGCCCGGCTGGTGGCGACGCTGCCCCGGGTGGCCTGGGACAACGCCGCCCACTCCCTGCTCGAACGAACCCTGGACGATTCGGCCAATCGGCGCCTGATCCTGCCCCAGGCATTCCTGGCCACAGACGAGTTGCTGCGTCGCGCCCGCTTTATCCTCCAGGGGCTGGTCATCCGCGACGAGGCCGTGGCCCGCAACCTGGCCGTGTATGGCACCTTTGCCGCCACCGAGCGCCTGCTGATGGAGCTGGTCAAGGCCGGCGCCGACCGCCAGGAGATGCACGAGGTCATCCGCGAGCAGAGCATGGCCGCCTGGGCCGCCATTCAGGAGGGGCAGTCGAACCCCCTGGCCGAGCGGCTGGCGGCCGACGCGAGCGTGTTGAACTACCTGCCGGCAGAGTCGGTGCGGAGCCTGCTCGACGCCGAGGGGTACGTGGGCGACGCCCCGCAGCGGGCCCGGCAACTGGCCGAGCGGCTCCGGGCCGAGGGCCGCGTCACCGCCGGGTGAGCAGCACCAGCAGCGCCACCGCCGCGAGGGTCAAGAGAGCGTAGCTGGCCGTCCCGCTGCCCTCCAGCCCATAGACGGCGACCGCCGCGCCCAAAAACGCGGCAAAGACCACGGCCGCCGCCAGCCGGTTGACCGCCACCTCGACCCGGCGGACCATCTGCACGGCTTCCGGCGTCCACGCGGTGCGGACGGCAAGCTCCCCCCGCAGCGCCTGGCTGTAGAACCGCTCGGCCTGGCCCGGCAGGGCGACGAGCAGCCGGGCCACCCGCGCCAATTCCTCCAGGATCTGCCGGCCGCCGCGCTGCACCTCCTCACCCGCCATCTCCTCGGCAAAGGGGGCGATGGCCTGCCAGGGGTCGAAATCGGGGTCCAGCGACGTGGCCATGCCGAACAGGATCGCCATCGCCCGCCCGACAAAGAGCAAGTCTGTGGGGAGCTGGAAGGGCATCTCGTAGAGGACGTCGCGGTATTCGCGGGCCAGGTTGCGCCACTCGCTCATGGCCAGTTCCTGGGCCTCTTTGAGGGTCAAGCCCCAGTAGCGATCTAACAACTCGGCCTCGATCTGCTCCAGGCGGGCCAAGTCGGCGCCGGGCAGAAGCACGCCGGCCCCGGCGTAGGCGCGCACCATCCGCGCCGCGTCCTTGGCCGCAAACCCGAGCAGGTAGTCGCGAAAGTGGGGCCGCATCCGCTCGGGGACGGTGGCCACCATGCCAAAGTCGACGAAGGTCAGTTGAAAGGGCCGGCCCTGCCCGTCCATCCCCTGGCCGCCCTGAGCGGAGTCGAAGGGGGGCGCCAGAGGCTGGACAAAGAGGTTGCCGGGATGGGGATCGGCGTGGACAAAGTTGTGGACAAAGAGCTGCTGGAGATAGGTGTCGAACAGCCGCCGGGCGACCTCCTTGCGGCTGATGCCCGCCGCCTCAATGGCGGCGAAATCGGCGATCTTGATGGCGGCCACGTCCTCCATGATGAGCACCCGGCGCGTGGAGGTCTCGGTGTAAATGTAAGGGATGCGGACGCCCGCCTGGCCGGCGAAATCGCGGGCAAAGCGTTCGGCGTTGTGGCCCTCGGCCACGAAATCGAGCTCGGCCCGGGTGGTGCGGCTGAATTCCTCGTACAGCAGATCCAGGTTCACGCGGCGGCGCACAGGCCGGTAGCGTTTCAGCCAGCGCGTGGCCGTCTGGACGGCCCGCAGGTCGGTCTCGACGATGGTCTCGATGCGCGGCCGCTGGACCTTGACCACCACTTCGTCGCCGGTGAGCAGCCGGGCGTGGTGGACCTGGGCCAGCGAGGCGGCCGCCACGGGCTGAGGGGCGAACCAGGCCAGGATCTGGTCCAGGGGCTGGCCGTATTCGGCTTCGACGACGGCCTGGATGTCGGCCAGTTGCTCGGCGGGGACCTCGTCTTGCAGGCCGGCCAGCTCGGCGGTGACCACGCGGGGCAAAACGTCCACGCGCACGCTCAGGAACTGGCCCAGCTTGATGAGCACGCCGCCGAGCTCGACGGCCAGCTCGCGGAAGCGGCGGGCCACCCGCTGCCAGCGGCGGTCGAAGGAACGTTCGACAAAGCGGCGGCCCAGGAGGCGGCGCAGCACCAGCTCCCAAAAGATAAAGTGGGCAAAGACCCCGGCGAAAAAGCGGACGACGCGCAGGTAGCGGTGCCGGTCGAAAGCGGCGTCAGGCGGCGATGAGTCGGTCATGGGTTGCGGCTCCTGTAGGGCAAAATGGCATCTTGCCCTACTCGGTGATGTCGGCCACGTGACCGTCTATGGCGCGGACCAGGTCGTCGGTATCCAGCTCCAGGCCGGCGTCGTGGCGCCCGGCGCTGACGCTGACCCGGGCCTCTTCCAGGATGTGTTGATCGACGTAGATGGGCGCGTCGTCGCGGCGCAGGCCAAAGGGCGAAACGGCCCCGACGCGGTAGCCCGTGATGCGCGGCACGTCGGCTTCGGGGGCCATGTCCAGCGACTTGACGCCGACGAGGCGGGCCAGCTTTTTCAGGCTGAGGCGCTGGTCGCCGCGGACGAGGGCCACGAGGTGCTTTCGGTCAGGGCGGCGGACCAGCAACGTCTTGACGACCTGGGTCACGGGCACGTCGCGCTCCTCGGCGGCTTCCTCCACGTTGCGGGCCTTGTGGTCCTGGACGATGACGTCGTAGGGGATGCCTTGCTCGTCGAGGTCGCGGACGGCGTGGGTTCGGATTTTACTCATGGGGCTGTCCCTCCCGGGGGTTCGGGCAGGCGCGCCAGCCAGGCTCGGGCCTGCCGGGGCGATCCGAGGCGCACGACGCGCAGGTGGGCGTGCTCGGGCCGGGCAAAGAGGACCGGATATTGGCGCTTGCGCCGGCGATAGGTCTTGAGCGCGTACCAGATGATCGAGTCCCGGCCGAAAAATGCCTCGCGCAGGTTCTCGCGGTTGGTGCCCCACAGCTCCTCCCCCCGGATGGAACGGCGGAGGGTGCGCGTCGTCACTTGCCACATGATGCGGGACAGGGCATAATCCAGCCAGACGACGGTGTCGGCCCGGGCCCAGATGATGTCGCGGACCTGGCTGTAATTGCCGTCGGTGGTCCAGGCCGGGCCGCTCAGGGCCTCGGCCACCCGCTCGCAAAAGTCGGGGGCGGGCGTCCACTCCGGCTCCCAGTGGAGGGCGTCCAGCTCGACGTGGCGAATGCCCAGGAGCTCGGCCAGGCGGCGGGCCATCGTCGTCTTGCCCGAGCCGCTGGTGCCGACGACGTGGATGCGTTGGAGAGAAGTCATTGGTCTAAAGCCTGGTGACTGGGGTCTACAGACCCTCGGCTCGTTCTGCGGCCTTGTCATAGACCTCAAACTTGGCTTTTTTGCCAATGGCGATGACCAAGACTGTTTGCGCTTCGGCATCCAGGCGGTAGACGACGCGATAGCGTTGGCCGGCAAAGTGGAGGGAACGATACCCGCTGAGATCGAATCCAGCTTTGTAGCCCAGTTGCTCACCTGCGAGCGGATGGACCGCGAGCTTGCGCAACTGACGGGATGCCTGCTTCTGCAGACTACCATCCAGTGAAGCCAGGGCTGATTTGGCTGCCGGGTGGAGTTTGACCTGGTAGTTGCTGGCCATTAGCTAGTCTCAATGCCCAGTTCCTGCAAAACGGCATCCAGATCTTGGTATTGATCGACTCCCACTTGCTCTCGTTCTGCCACGAGCTGGGCCAGCAATACGTGGTCTATGAGTTCTGCCAGAGATGACAAGCGCTCGTACTCGTTCAGGCTGATGAGCACCCCCTCAATCTTGTTCCGCCGCTGGATAAACCAGCGGCCGCCGTCCAACTTGTCGAGCAAGCGAGGCAGTTGCGCCGCAGCTTGGGTGCTGGTGACCAATTCATCGGGCGACAACATGACTTTGCCCATTGAACCCCCTTTTTCCTGGGATTTTTCCAGGGAATATTATAGAGACTTTTGCCAGTTCTGTCAATCCTCTCCTCGTTGGGCTATCAACTGGGCAACAAGTTCTCTTTCCTCCGCCTCGGTCTCGATCTCGCCGTTGAGCAGGGCGCCGCGCACGGCGCGCAACAGCTTGCTAAAGATCGGCCCCGGTTCCAGGCCCAGGCCCTTGAGGTACTCGCCGTCCACCGCCGGCTGGACGTGGCGCAGGACGTGCTCGTAGCGCCACAGCCGCTCGCGGACCCGCTCGTCGTCGGTTGCCAGCCAAAAGACCAGGAGCGCCTCCGTGGAGGCATAGCGCAGCAGGTCGTCGATCTCGCGGTTGCTCAGGGCCGGCCGGGCCAGGTCTGTCTCCCGCTCCTTGAGGTCGAGGACCTGGCGGAGCAGGTCGAGGTCGTCGCGAAAGATCTTGAGGCGGCCGATGAGGGCCTCCAGCTTGGCCCGGGAGAGATCGTAGGTAAAGAGGGCCAGGTAGAGGCCCGGGGCCGGCTGCCCCTCCCCGGAGGTCGGCACCGCCCACGCGCCGCCGGCCACGACCTGGCGCAGGCGCTCAAAGAGCCGGCGCGTCTCCTCGTCGCAGGTGAGCTGCGGCTGGATCTGGGCCAGCACGCCCAGGTCGTCCAGCCGGCAGAGGGCCAGCTCCGGTTGCTGCTCGCCGAGGATGAGGTACAGCTCGTGGCGGATGCGCTCGCCGCTGACACGGGAAAGCATGGGCAGGGCGTTGTCGATCAGCTCCTCGGTGCGGGGCTCGATGCGAAAATCGAGCCGCTGCTCGAACCGGGCGGCGCGCATGATGCGCGTCGGGTCCTCGATAAAGCTCAGGCTGTGAAGCACGCGGATCAGGCCGTCCTCCAGGTCCTGCTCGCCGCCGTAAAAGTCGAGCAGATCGCCATAGTGGTCCGAGTCGAGGCGGATGGCCAGGGTGTTGATGGTAAAGTCACGGCGGTGGAGGTCGGCCTTGATGGAGCTGCGCTCGACCTCGGGCAGCGCCGCCGACGAGGGGTAGAATTCGAGCCGGGCCGTGGCAAAATCGAGAAAGGGCACGCCAAAGTCGGTCTCGTGTTCCTCCAGCATGATCTTGGCCGTGCCGAATCGCCGGTGGCTGCGGCTGCGGGCGCCGATGCGGTGGGCCAGGCTGCGGGCCAGCTTGATGGCGTCGCCCTCGACCACAAGGTCCATGTCCAGGTTCGGCTCGCCGAGCAGCAGGTCGCGGACAAAGCCACCGACCACGTAGAGGGGCACGTCCATCTCCTGGGCCATCCGGCTGGCCTGCTGGAGCAGGTCGAGCAGGGGCGCCGGCAGCACCGCCTCGATCTTGGCCGCGATTTCCTGCTGGCGGGGCGGCTGGTGGGCGGGCGCTGCCCAGAGCTTGAGCAGGTCGGTGCGGGTGACGACGCCGATGATCCGACCTGGCGCGCCGTCGTCGGCCACGGGCACCTGGCCCACGCCGTGGTTGGTCATGACCTGTTGCAGGCGCTCGACCGAATCCTCCGGGGTGACGTGGATGTCGCCCTTGGTCATGTAGTGGCGAACGGGCTGGTCGCCCAGGTGCAAGCGCTTGGCCCGGTCGATCTCGCGGCGGGTGAGGACGCCCAAGATCCGGTTTTCGTCGTCCACGACCGGAAAGCCCTCGAATCCGTAGCGGGCCATCGTCGTGGCTGCCTCATCCACCGTCGTGTCGGGCGCCAGGGTGTGGACGCCGTGGGACATGATCTGGGCCACGGTCTCGCGGGGGTGGATGTGGCGTTCCAGGTAGTCGAGCAGCATCTCGTGGGCCGTCTCCAGCGACAGGTCGCGGATGAGGGCCGCCGCCGCCCGGGTGTGCCCGCCCCCGCCAAAGTGCTCGGCGATGTGGCCCACATCCACGGCGTCGGTCGTCGAGCGGGCCACCAGTTGCAAGTGCTCGCCCAGATCGACCAGCAGAAAGAGGCCGGCCGGGTCGTAGAGGTCGCGGATCTTGTGGGCCAGCGTCGAGATCTCTTCGACGTAGCCCTCGGCCGTGGCCGTGGCGACGACGACGCTGTAGCCGGACAGGTTCAGGGACTCGGCGCTGTCCAGCAGGGCGTCGTAAAGGGCGAGCTGCTGTTCGGTGAGCGAATGGTGGAGGAAATCGTTGACGACGGACAGGTTGGCGCCGTGCTCGACGAGCCAGGTGGCGCAGCGCAGGTCGCGGGCCGTGGTGGTCGGATAGGCCAGTGAGCCGGTGTCCTCATAGATGCCCAGGGCCAGCAGGGTGGCCTCTACCGACGTCAGCGATAGGCCGGCGGAGAGGATGCGCTCCAGGAGCAGCGTCACCGTGGCACCCACCTCCTCGCCGCTGTAAGTCCAGTTGGGCGGCAGGTCGCGGCTCAGGGGGTGGTGGTCGACGATCTGCACGGCGGTGTCGTCGGTCATGCCCTTGGGCGTGACCAGGGTTTGGGTATCGACCAGGATGATGCGCTGCACCTGGCGGCGGCGGGGCAGGTCTTCGTAGCGGACGAAGGGCAGCTCGTCCCAGTAGAGGGTCACAAAGTCGCGGAGGTTACGGTTGGGGCGGCGGGGCAGCACCGGCAGGGCCTGGGGATAGAGCTTCCAGGCCGCCAGCTGCGACGCCAACCCGTCAAAATCGGTATTCTCGTGGGTGAGTATCAGTTGCAGGTCCATCTGCCCTCCGCAGATCGATTATACCAAGTAAGTTGTCATCGGTCAATCTAGGTGGAGGCATACAGGTTACGGAAGACCGGCACAGATCACATCTTTCGTCCCTCGCGGGTTTTCGCAGCGAATAGGTACGGCGGGCAATGGCCCAGACCGATGGACTGGTCCATACCTACGTTCGACGCCATGGAGGAGGTGACATCTCTTACGAAAAAGCGCTACAAGCAGGCCGGATCGGCTTGTGGCGCGCCAGCTCCACCAAGAGGCGCTGGCCTGGCTGCGCCACCCGGCCCACTCCTGGCGCCTGCGCCAACTCCTGGACAAGAACAGGGCCGCCGACTATCGGCGCGCCCTGGCCCAGAATGCAGCCCTGCGACGTTCTCGAACAGGTATCTCTCTGAGGGGCACGATGCCCCCTGCCGCCCATCTCCCTTCCGGCCTCGTTCCCGGCCCTCGTGAGGTTTGAGCGCCCTGTTTTTCTCTCTCGTCTCTCCGATCACGCCAGGTCCCAGCCGGTCCTCCCCGACCTGCTGCGCACGGAAGCCGCATCCGCTGCGCAATTCTTGCCCGAAAATCGCCCGAAAACTCGTACAACCCAGGCCTCTGTGCCACCTACCCCTACATCTGGGCAAGCCCGTGGCTTCACACCTCCATCTCGTCGCTGCCGTCTTTGCCCGCTGCGAAAGCCCAACAGGGGCCGCATTTGACAGGCTCGGTTATCTGTAGTATACTTTGTGGAAGTTTGTTCTCTAGAGAGAGTGGACACATACAAGGAGCCAATATGGTTGATCCACAAGCCAGGTTCGAGGCATTGGTAGGCCGGCTCCGCGAGCAGGCGTACCGGTTGACGCCGCAGCGCGTTGCCCTGCTGCGCCTCCTGGCCGCCAGCGACGGGCATCCCAGCGCCTCCCACCTGCACGACCAGCTCCAGGCCCAATTCCCAACCACCAGCCCCGCGACCATCTACAAGACGCTGAACCTGCTCAAGGACCTGGACGAGGTGTTGGAGCTGGGCTTCAGCGACGACGACAACCGCTACGACGGCAACAAACCCTATCCCCACCCTCACCTCATCTGTATCCGCTGCCGAACGATCGTGGATCCCGAGGTGAGCATGGCCCAGGACCTGGTGCAGCAGGTGGCCCAGCAGTCGGACTATGAGATCGTCAGCCACCGGCTCGATTTCTACGGCGTCTGCCCCGATTGCCAGGAGGGTGGATAGGCCAGCAGACAACACCCTGGCGCAAGCGAACGCACAACCACGATGACGCGCCAGGGAGGCGATGTAAACAGGTAATCACACACAACCGAGAGGAGGCACTATTGTGAGTAACCAAGACAAGAGCCCCGTAATGGGCAGAGCGAACCCAATCACTGCCGGCGGTGGCACGTCGAACCGGGACTGGTGGCCGGACCAGTTGAACTTGAGTATTCTGCACCAGCATTCCCCCCTCTCCAATCCGATGGGCGAGGAGTTCAACTATGCTGAGGAATTCAAGAAACTCGACCTGGAGGCCCTGAAGAAGGACCTCTATGCGCTGATGACCGACTCGCAGGACTGGTGGCCGGCCGA
>CAYLZO010000217.1:0-9123 GCA_964387775.1 uncultured Anaerolineaceae bacterium | reverse complement strand
TCCGTGGACGGGTTGGGCGACGCAAAGGCAATCGAGATCAAGGCCGCGCTCGAAGTCACCGAGGACCGGGTCGAGCAGGTGAACGACATCCTGCGCCGCTACGTCAGCCGCTGGTACTCCCGGCAGCAGGGCGGCGACGCAGAGGCCGACCCCGAAAACTTCAACTTCGCCTTCATGTCGAACATGCTCCCGGCGCTGGTGTCGGCGGACCCTGGCGTCCGGGTGGACGCGGCGCGGGTGATCGGCCATCAGACGGCTTCGCAGGCGATGGAGGACGGGCTCGGGGCGTGGGTCAAGGACGTGGGCTTCTCCGAGGTTCTTGAGCCGATCGTCACCGAGTTCTGCCTTGTGCGGGGCGTGGCCCTGCACTTCCTCGATGAGGACAGCCGATTCTCGCGGGGAGCTGTGACGCCGGCGGTCAAGCGGATCGACCCGCGGCGGTTCTTCGTCGACTCGCTGGCCGACGACCTGCAGAGCGACCAGTTCCGCGGTCACTGGTACTGGACCGACATCGACGAGGTGGCGGCCCAGCTCCGCGACGCCGGGCTGCCCCTGCTGCGCAACGAGGCCGTGCGGCTCGACGTGGACGGCGCGCCGCTCTGGCTGGCCGGCCTCGACGACGTCTGGGAGCGCTACCACGACCTGGAGGCGGCCCTGTCCGGCGTCCCCCTTCGACGAGGCGCAGGGCGAGCCGGGGACGAGCCGGTCCTGCTCCTGGCCCACGAGCCTGACTTTGCCGACGAGGCGGCCCGCGCGCCGCACGGCCTCATCCTGCAACTCTCGGGGCACTCTCACGGCGGGCAGGTCAACCTGCCGCTGCTCGGTCCGCCGCTGCTGCCCTGGCTGGGGCAAAAGTATCCGGCCGGCCTGAAACCGGTTCCCGGTTCGGCGATGCAGGTCTACACCAGCCGGGGCGTGGGCCTCATTGCCCCGCCGGTGCGCTTCAACTGCCGGCCCGAGGTGGCGCTGCTGACCCTGGTGCGTGAAACGTGAGCCTTTGTCCCTGTCATTGCGAGGAGCGAAGCGACGAAGCAATCTCCGCCTACGCCAGAGTTGGGGATTGCGGCAATCGGAGATTGCTTTGGCCCAAACGGCGGGCCTCGCAATGACGGAATGAGGAGGATGGTGCTGTGACGGATCAATACTACGTCTACATCATGACCAACAAACATCACACTGTGCTCTACACCGGCGTCACCAATGACCTCAAGCGCCGGGTCTACGAGCATCGCGAAGGACGCGGGAGCGGGTTCACCAGCCGCTACAACGTCAAAAAGCTGGTTTACTACGAAATCAGCCAGGACGCAAGGGCCGCCATTGCACGGGAGAAGCAGATCAAGGGTGGGTCGCGCCAGAAAAAGATCGAGTTGGTCGAGGGGTTGAATCTGGAGTGGAGGGATCTGTACGAGGATCTCTGAACGCCTGTCCCGATCGAGGCCGAGGGGAAGCAAGCCCCAACTACGTCGAGGGCACGGTCTTCTATGAGTAGCCGGGGATTGCTTCGCTCGCTCCGCTCGCTCGCAATGACAGGAGTAGCCGGGGATTGCTTCGCTCGCTCCGCTCGCTCGCAATGACAGGAGTAGTTGTGCTCGCTCGCAATGACAGGAGTAGTTGTGCTCGCTCGCAATGACAGGAGTAGCTGTGCTCGCTCGCAATGACGGGGGATCAAGTGTTGAGGGAGGGGTATGTTCATCAACAAAGTCTACAATCGAATTCAGGTCGAGGCCCGCAAGGTCCTCGTCGGGCAGGACGAAGCGTTTTCCCAGATCGTCGTCGCGCTCTTTACCGGCGGGCACGTGCTGCTGGAGGGAGTGCCGGGCACGGCCAAGACGCTCATGGCCAAGACGCTGGCCCACCTGGTCGACGCCGAGTTCCGCCGCGTGCAGTTCACGCCCGACCTGATGCCGTCCGACATCGTCGGCACCCAGGTGTTCGACGTGGCGACCAGCCGCTTTCACCTGCGCAAGGGGCCGATTTTTACCCAGATCCTGCTGGGCGACGAGGTCAACCGCGCCCCGGCCAAGACCCAGTCGGCGCTGCTGGAAGCGATGGAGGAGCGGCAGGTGACCATCGAGGGCCAGCGCCACCCGCTGCCCGCGCCGTTCATGGTCCTGGCCACCCAGAACCCGGTCGAATACGAGGGCACCTACCCCCTGCCCGAAGCCCAGCTCGACCGCTTCCTGTTCAAGGTGCGCATCGACTATCCGCCCGTCGAGGCCGAGACCGAGGTGCTGCGCCGCTACCACGCCGGGTTCGACGCCCACGACCTGGCGGCTGCCGGCCTGGGGACCGTCATCACCCCGGCCGACGTGGATCGCTGCCGGGCCGAGATCGGGGCCGTGACCGTCGAGCCGGGCATCCTGGAGTACGTAACCCGCATCGCCGTCGAGTCGCGGCGCTCGCCCGACCTGATCCTGGGCGGCAGCCCGCGGGCCAGCATAACCCTGCTGCTGGCGAGCAAGTCCTTCGCCGCGCTGGAGGGCCGGACCTACGTCACGCCCGACGACGTCAAGCACCTGGCCGCGCCCGTCTACCGCCACCGCATCATCCTCAAGCCCGAGGCCGAGATCGAGGGCCTGGACGCCGACGCCGTCGTCCGCCGCATCCTGGCCCGCGTCGAGGTGCCGAGGTAGCTGTGATTGACGCGGTCAGGCGAGTGTGCTAGAATGGGGCCAGATTTGCAAGTGGAAAGGGTGGGACGATGACCGAATTGATGACCTATTTCGAAACCCTGGTGGACGAGACGCAAAAGCCGGAAGCCGAAGTCATGACCCTGGCGTTTGAGGCGGGTCTGCGCCAGTTGTGGCGGGAGCGCACGCTGGGCCGGTATCTGCGCGGCGAGGTTGCTCGTGAGGAGGCTATTGAAGTGGTGGGCATCGATTGGGTCGAGTTGGCCGAGCGCCAGCATCAGGCCATGCTGGAGGATCTGGCGTGGGCGTTGGAAACGTAACGGCGGCTATCACAGACGCCGGCCCCCTCATCCATCTGGCAGAGATTGGCAATCTTGCTCTGCTGGACATCTTTGGTGTGCTGCACGTCCCAGACGCAGTTTGGTCAGAGGCGATTGGGCTGGAACGAGTCGCAGGCGACGACGTCTGGGCTTTGGGCAACGTACAGCGACACTCGTTGCCCAAATCCCAGATTGACGAGTTCGTGCAGGAGAATAGTCTGGAACATTTGCAGGCAGGCGAGCGCGAATGCCTGCTTTTGGGCCAACAGATAGGCGTTGCTACATTGCTTACGGACGATCTGGCTGTGCGAAAGGCGGCCAAGCAGCTCAGTCTGACGCCAGTAGGCTCGCTGGGCGTCGTGGTCGGGGCCTATCGCCTGGGGCGCATCCCACTGGACAAAGCCGAACGCCGCATTGCTGATTTGTACGACGTGAGCAGCCTATTCGTGACGCGGGCCATCGTCGAGCTGGCCATCGAGCAGTTGTATGAACGCTTGGTTTGAGGTCTTGCAACAAACAAGTGGTGTCGGGTCAATGCCCCGATTCCCTGATTCCCCGATACCCGATTCCCCGGTCACGCCATGTTTTTCACCAGACGCTTCCTGATCCTCCTCCTCCTCGCCGCCGCGCCCATCGCTGCCTCGGCCTACGCGCCCTGGCTGCTGTACGCCGGCGTCGGCTACGGGGCGCTGCTGCTGGGTCTGGCCCTGGCCGACTATGCCCTCAGCCCCCGCCCCGCCGAGTTTGAGCTGCGCCGCGAGCACGACACGCGCCTGTCGCTGGGCGCCTGGAACCCCATCCGCCTGACCGTGCGCTCGACGGCGGCGAGGCCGGTCCGCGTCGCCGTGCGCGATGAGCCGCCCCACGAATTCGCCCTCGACGCCGAGATGCTGGCCGCCGAGGTCCGCCCCCGCGAGACCGCCGAGCTAGTCTACCACGCCCGCCCGCCGCGCCGGGGCGACTACCAGTTCGGCGACCTGAATCTGCGCTGGTGGGGCGTGCTGGGCCTCGTCGTGCGCCAGGCGCGCTATCCGGCGGATGGCGGCGTCAAGGTCTACCCCAACCTGCTCGACGTGCGCAAGTACGAGCTGCTGGTGCGGCGCGGCCGGCTCCACGAGCTGGGGCTGCGGACCTCCAAGCTGCGGGGCATGGGCACCGAGTTCGAGCGGCTGCGCGACTACCAGCCCGACGACGAGTACCGGCGCATCAACTGGAAGGCGACGGCCCGCCGGCGACCGGAGGAAGGGCCCATCAGCACCGAGTACGAGACCGAGCGCAGCCAGAACATCGTCGCCGTGCTCGACACCGGGCGGCTGATGCGCAGCCCGGTGAACGACCCTTCGACATGGCGGCCCGGAGGCCGCACATCAGGGCAAAGCCTGTCCAAGATCGACTACGCCGTCAACGCCGTGCTGATGCTGGCCTACGTCGCCACGCTGCGCGGCGACAAGGTGGGCCTGCTCACCTTCGGCGACCGGGTGGAGACCTACCTGACGCCCAGGCAGGGCAGGGGCCAGTTCTACCGCATGTTGGAGCTGCTCTACGCCGTCGAGTCGGCGCCGGTGGAGCCCGACTACCGCCACGCCCTGGCCTACCTGGCCGCCAAGCAGAAAAAGCGGGCGCTGATCGTCTGCTTCACCGATCTGCCTGCCCCTGGGGCGAAGGTCCAGGGGGCCGGCGGCCCGGCTTCCGACGCGCTGCTGGCGGGGCTGATCCCGCTCCAGCGGCGGCACCTGGCCCTGGTCGTGACCGTCAGCGATCCGGGCATCCTGGCCCTGGCCGGCCAGCCACCCCGCGACTCGGCGGCCGTCTATGAGCGGACGGTGGCCCAGCAGGTGCTCGCCGGGCGGCAGGTGACGCTCGACACGCTGCGGCAGCGGGGCGCGCTCACCCTCGACGTGCCCGCCGACAAGCTGACGGTGGCCGTCGTCAACCAGTACCTCGACCTCAAGGCGCGGACGATGATTTGAGCGGTCAGCCATCAGCCATCAGCCATCAGCTATCAGCTATCAGCCGACTGCTGATAGCTGATGGCTGATCGCTGACGGCTGGTCCCGCACAATTGCCCGCAGCCCCCATTGGTGGTAGAATAGCCCAGCCAACATCCCGAATCGGAAGGAGAACCCATGTCCCAAACGTTCAAAATCGAGTCGCTGCTGGCGGCGCGGCTGTTCCTGAGCCCGCAGCTCGCCGGCGACCGCATCTTTTTTCTCAGCGACCTGTCGGGCCGCATGAGCCTCTACGCCATGGATCGCGGCGGCAGCGTGCCCCAGCCGCTCCTGCCGCCCGACGTCGCCCTGCAAAATCCAGCGCTGATGAACGGCTACTCGTTCTACGTCTTTCCCGACCTGGACCAGATCGTGGTCATGATCGACCGCGACGGCGACGAGAACTACCAGCCCTTCACCCTGCCCCTCGACGGCGGCATTCCCGAGCCGCTCTTTGGCGAGCGGTTCGCGGGCCAGCAGGTCAACCTGGTCCACGGCGACCGGGAGCAGAACCTGGCGGCCCTCCTGGTGGACCCCCGGACCAGCCCCCTCAACGAGTCGTTCCTGGTGGACGTGGAAACGGGGGAACTCACCAGCCTGGGCCGCAGCAAGTACGGCAACTGGTTCGACGGCTGGAACGACGACTATTCGCGGATCACGCTCGTCGACGGCTACACCGCCGGCGACCACGTCGTCTACCTCTGGGAGGCGGAGACGGGTGAGCGGCGGCTCCTCTACGGCAAGCCTCTCGACGAGCGGGCCGAGGGCGAGGTCGTGCCCCTCAATTCGATGGCCGGCTGCCACTTTGTGGACGAGGACCGGGCGGTGCTCTGCCACACGTCGCTCTTTGACGACCGCTACGGCCTGGGCTACTTTCGGCTGGAGGCGCCCGACGACGTCCGGCCGGTCGAGATCGTGGGCACGGTGCACCAGGGCGAGGGTGAGTTCGACTATATCGAGGAGCTAGAAAACGGCCGCTACCTGCTCAAGTACAACATCGACGGCGTGTCGTGGGCCTACGAGGGGGCATTCGACGCCGAGGCACTGCGCTTCCAGATCGACCGCGTGGTCGTCGGCACGGGCGCGTTGAGCAATGGCGTGGTCCAGTCGATCCTTTACGACAAGGCCAGCGGCGACTATGCGCTGTCGTTTTCGACGGCCACGTCCCCGGCCCAGATTTACACCATCGAGGGGCCGGAGCGGGAGGTCGTGCAGCACACGCGCGAGCGCATCCTGGGCATCCCGGCGCGCTACCTGTCGCCCGGTGAGGACGCCTCGTACACCAGCCACGACGGGCTGCGCGTCTCGGCGCACCTCTACCTGCCCTCCGACGAGCTGGGCTTTGAGGGGCGGCGGCCGGTGGTGTTCTATATCCACGGCGGGCCGCAGAGCCAGGAAAAGCCCGATTTCACCTGGTTTTCGATGCCCCTCATCCAGTTTCTGACGCTCAACGGCTTTGCCGTCTTTGTGCCCAACGTGCGGGGCAGCAGCGGCTACGGCCTGGCCTACATGAAGCAGGTGGACCACGACTGGGGCGGCCAGGACCGACTGGATCACGTGGCCGCCTTCGAGTACCTGCGCGCCGACGAGCGCCTGGACCTGGATCGCGCCGCCGTCACCGGCCGCTCCTACGGCGGCTTTATGACGCTGACCCTGGCCGGCCGCCACCCCGAGCTGTGGGCCGCCGCCTGCGACATGTTTGGCCCCTACGACATGTTCACCTTCCTCGACCGCCTGCCCGAGACGTGGAAGACCTATTTCTACCTGTCCATCGGCCACCCGGAGAAGGACCACGATTTCCTGGTCGAGCGCTCGCCCAAGTCCCACCTGGACCAACTCGCCTGCCCGATGCTCGTTATCCAGGGCGCCAACGATCCGCGCGTGGTGCTGGACGAATCTAAGGACCTGGTGGCCGAATTGCAGGAGCAGGGCAAAGAGATCGAGCTGCTGGTCTTTGAAAACGAGGGCCACGACGTCATCAAGTTCGAGAACAAGGTGCGCTGCTACAACGCCATCACCGACTTTTTTGCCGAGCACCTGCAACCGTAGAGGCGAGAGGCTCTCGCCCGCGCCCGGCCAGCAGCAGGTAGCCATAGAGCAGCACGCCCGTCAGCCCGCCGACGGCGAACTTGCTCCAGGGCGGCAGCGCCGAGGGCGAGACGAACCCCTCGATGGCGCCGGCGACGACCAGCAGCGGCACGCAGCCGAACACCAGGCGCACGGCCCGGCGGGCAGCAGCCACCAGCGCGTCGCGGCGGCGCAGCAGGCCGGGGCTGACCAGGGCGCGGCCCAGCATCAGGCCCGAGCCGCCGGCCAGAAAAATGACGCTCAACTCGATGACGCCGTGGGGCGTCACGAAGGACCACAGCGGCAGGCTCAGGCCGTAGGCCTGGCACAGCCCGGCGACCGTGCCGATGAGCAGGCCGTTGAAGAGCAGAACATAGATCGTCAGCAGGCCGGCCAGCACGCCGCCGGCAAAGGCCAGGAAGGCCACCTGGACGTTGTTGCGCATGACGAACGACGAGAACACCGAACGCTCCTCGCTCGGGACGTTGGTCCACATCTCGCCTTCTTCGACCTTTTGGATAATGGACTGGCTGCCGGCGGGCAAGAGGGTATAGGCCGCGTCGGGCTCGGACCAGGTGACGAAAAAGCCGACGAGGGCCGGCAGCACAAAGAGCAGGGTAGCAACCAGCGTGTAGGGCGCCGTCTGGCGGTAGAGCCGGGGGAAGCCCTGGGCGAAAAAGCGCCACACGCGGCGCAGCTCCAGCGGCTCGCCGCGATAGACGACGCCGTGGGCGCGGGCCACCAACTGGTTGAGGTAGGCCAACACCTGGTGCCGGGCATAGTCACGGCGGGCCACCGCCAGGTCGGACGTGACCTGGCGGTAGAGCTCGCCCAGCTCGGCCAGCTCCGCCTCGGAGAGGGCGCGCAGCTTGCCGGCCTGCACCCGGTCGAGCAGGGCCGTCAGCCGCCCCCAGTCGGCGCGGCGGCTGCGGACCCAATCGTCAACGAGCATGGTGAGATTCTTTGCTCCGCTCAGAATGACAGAGGGAGATCATGAACGACGATTTTCTCATCGAAACTCCTGAAGCGGTCAGTTTTGGCTACGACGTGGCCGGCATCGGCTCGCGGTTCATGGCCGCGCTGGTCGATACGCTGTTCATCGGCGTCTTGCAGGTGGTGGTGCTGGCCGCGACCATCGCCGCCCTGCGTGCCTCGCCCGACGACCTGTTCGCCGGGCAGCTCGGCACCTGGATCGCGGCCCTGCTCGGCCTGTTGGCCTTTGCCCTGTTGTGGGGCTACTATCTCTTGTTCGAGATGCTCTGGAATGGCCAGTCGCCGGGCAAGCGTTGGGTGGGCCTGCGCGTCATCAAGGAGAGCGGCGCGCCCATCTCCTTCGTCGATTCGGCCATCCGCAACCTGGTGCGCCTGGTCGATTTTCTGCCGGCCTATTACGGCGTCGGCGTCATCGTCATGTTCCTGAACGACCGGGCGCGGCGCCTGGGCGACTTTGCGGCCGGTACGCTGGTCGTCCGCGAGCGAAAGGACGTGACGCTGGACAGCTTGGTGTCAGGCAGCCGGCTACCCAGCCGGTCCGGAACATTCGATAGCGGCGCCACGCCCGAGTTGGACGTGTCGGGCCTCGACGCCGGCGACTATGACCTCATCGTCCGCTTTCTCGAACGGCGCTATGGGCTGGCCAAGCGCAGCCAGTTGGCCCAGAAGCTGGCGGCCGGGATCAGCGCCCGCTTGGGCCTGGCTCCTCAGACGTTGACGCCCCGCCAGGCCGAGGATTTCTTGACGGCGGTGGCCAGCGCCTACCGCCAGCGCCACAGCCAGGGGTCCGACTAGACCTCTCCGGACCCGGCTGGCGCCCCCATCCCCTCCAAGCGCTGGAGGGCAGCCTCCGCTGCGGCCTGGGCCGCCTGCTGCTTGCTGCGGCCCGTCCCCTTGCCGTACACCTCGCCGCAGATGGTCACCTGGACGGTAAACTCCTTGGCGTGGTCCGGGCCGACCTCTGCGACGGTTTTGTAAAACGGCGTGCAGCGCAAGCGCCCCTGGGCCAGCTCCTGGAGCCGGCTCTTGGGGTCCTTGTCCAGCTCGCCCTGGACCGTGCGCGCCACCTCCGGCCCGATGAGGGGCTCGACCAGGTCCCGGACGACCCCCAGCCCCTGATCCAGG
>CAYLZO010000216.1:0-9289 GCA_964387775.1 uncultured Anaerolineaceae bacterium | reverse complement strand
AACGGTCGGCCATCGCTACGCGCCCTCCTCTGCCGTCGCTTCCAGCCGCTTGAGGTGGATCAGCAGCACCGACACGTCGGCGGGGTTGACGCCTTCCAGCCGGGCCGCCTGACCGACGGTGGCCGGACGGACGGCAGCCAGACGCTCCGCGGCTTCGGTCCGAAGCCCAACCATGGCGCCGTAATCCAGGCCCGGCGGCAGGCGGCGGTCCTCCAGGCGGCGGAAGCGGGCCACCTCGACGCGCTGCTTTTCGATATAGCCCGCGTACTTGGCCTCGATCTGGACCTGCTCGGCGGCCTCGGCGGGCAGCGGCGCGGGCGGCGGAGCCAGCTCGGCGACCAGCTCGTATTCGACTTCGGGGCGGCGCAGGAACTGAAGGGCGTTGCAGGCTTTGCCTGCGTCGTCCAAAGGCGGCAGCCCGGCGGCGGTGAGCCGCTCGTTGAGACTGCCTGTGGTGAGGTCTCTCAAACCATCGCTGGGCTTGAGCCAGGTCTCACTCAGCCGTGCCGTTTCGGCCTCGACGGCGCGGCGCTTGCGCTCGGCGGCGTCGTAGCGCTCGCGGGGCAGCAGACCGGCCTCGTAGCCAATCTCGGCCAGGCGCAGGTCGGCGTTGTCCTGGCGCAGCAGCAGCCGGTATTCGGCCCGGCCGGTCATGATCCGGTACGGCTCGGTGATGGTTTTCGTCACCAGGTCGTCGAGCATCACGCCGGCGTAGGCCTGGTCGCGGCGCAGGATGACCGGCTCGCGGCCCTGGACCTTGAGCGCGGCGTTGATGCCGGCGATGAGCCCCTGGGCGGCGGCCTCCTCGTAGCCGCTGGTGCCGTTGATCTGCCCGGCGTGGAACAGCCCCTCGACGCGCTTGGTCTCCAGCCCGGCGCTGACCTCCTGGCAAGGCACGCTGTCGTACTCGATGGCGTAGCCGGGGCGCATGATCTCGGCCCCCCGCGTGGCCGGGATGGAGTGGAGCATGGCCCGTTGCACGTCCTCGGGCATGCCGGTGAAAAAACCCTGGACGTATACCTCGCCCGTGTGCCAGCCCTCGGGCTCCAGGAAGAGCTGGTGGCGCTCTTTGTGGGAAAAGCGCACGACCTTTTCCTCAAAGCTGGGGCAGTAGCGCGGCCCGGCGGCGTCGAGCTTGCCCGGCGCGATGGGCGAGCGGTGGAGGTTGTCGCGCACGACGCGCAGCGTCTCATCAGTGGTGTGGATCGAGTAGCAGGGCAGTTGGGGCCGCCAGTCGGGCATGGTCTCGACGGGATAGGCGGGATTCGGCGGCGTCAGTAGAAAATTGGGAATTGGGAATTGGGAATTGGGAATTGTGAATTGCAGCGGCACGCTGCTGCCGGGCTGTGGCGTGGTCCGGGCAAAGTCGATGGTCCGGGCGTCGATGCGGGGCGGGGTGTTGGTTTGCAGGCGGACCAGGGGAAAGCCCAGGTCGCGCAGGCTGGCCGACAGGGCGGCGGCCGGGAACTCGCCGGCGCGGCCGGCGGGCCAGCTCCGCTCGCCGGAGAGCACGCGCCCGGCCAGGAAGGTGCCGGTGGTCAGGACGACGGTCCGGCCCCGGTAGACGCGGCCGGTGTGGGTGACGACGCCGCGCACCCGGTCGCCGCGCACGCGCAGGCCCTCGACGCGGGCCTGCTTGAGGTGCAGGTGGGGCGTGCCTTCCAGCGTGTGTTTCATGTACAGGGCGTAGCGGCGCTTGTCGGCCTGGGCGCGCAGGGCCTGGACGGCCGGCCCCCGGCTCTGGTTGAGCAGCCGGATCTGGATGTGGGTGGCGTCGATGGCGCGGGCCATCTCGCCGCCCAGGGCATCGATCTCGCGCACCAGGTGGCCCTTGCCCGGCCCGCCGATGCCCGGGTTGCACGGCATCTGGGCAATGAGGTCCAAGTTCATGGTCAGCAGCAGCGTCTGGGCGCCCATGCGGGCCGCGGCCAGGGCGGCCTCGCAGCCGGCGTGGCCGGCGCCGACGACGATGACGTCGTACTCCGTATTGCGTGATGCGTGGTGCGTGGTGCGTGGCGGGGGCATGCTTAGGCGGCGATCTGGTAGATGATAGGCCGGTAGCGGGGTGCCGGGATGGGCTTGCCCTCGGCCTCGGCGGCTTCTAGCCAGGCTTGCTTGGCCATTTCGACCTCGCGGAGGGCCTCGGCCGGCGTATCGCCAAAGGCAGAGCAGGCTTCCAGGTCCGGGATGTCGGCGATGTGGCCGCCGTCCTCTTCACTGTAGAAAATGTTGATATGGTAGTCTTTCATCATTCTTCTCCCAGTTCCAGATCGTACAATTCGACCAGGCGCAGGAACTGCCGAACCTGGTAGGGTTTGGCCTGGCCTTTTGCATTCTGGAGATTGACCAGATCACGAACCTCAGGATGGACAAAGATATGATGGCTCCCCCGGACTCGGGACAGGCGAAAGCCGAATGCTTCCACAAGCGTGACCAGATCTCCAAAGCGAACATTCTGTGGGCTGCATTGTCCATGATCAAATCTTACTCATCGTCCGGTTGAAAGCGCACCGCGCCGTTGTCTGTGCCCAGCCACAGGCTGTTATCCGGTGTGACGGCCAGGGCCTGCGCGCCTTCCACCGCCGGGTAGACCGTCCAGCCCTGCCCACCTGTGGTGAGCAAAGCCGAACCATCAAAGCGGGCCAGGCTCTCTTGTCCAGCGACCCACAGCGCGCCACCTGTGCCGCCCGGCGGCGCGGGCGCCACGGTCAGAGCGCCATGGACCGGTTGGCCGTCGGGGCCGGGCACCGGCGCCCACGCCTCGCCGTCGAAGCGGTAGACGCCGGCCCAGTTTTCGTAGGCATAGACCGCGCCACCTGTGCCGCCCGGCGGCGGCGGTCCGACGGCCAGGGAGGTGACGCCCTGCAGCGGCTGGCTGCCGGCCTCGGTGTAGTTCGTCCAAGCGTCGTCGGCCGGTGTGTAGCGATAAACGCCGGCGCCATGGTTGGCAAACCAGATGTCGCCGCTAGGAGCAACGTCCACGTCCCAGGCCCGCACGCCGGGCAGGCAGCTCGTCCAGGTGCCGTCGGTAGGCGTGTAGCGGCTGACCCCGTCCGTCGTGCCAACCCACACCACGCCCTGAGGCGTCACGGCGACGGCCTGGGGCGTGCCGGCGGCCAGGCCATCGGCGGCGGTGTAGGTCATCCAGGTCGAGCCATCAAAGTGATTCACGCCGCTACCGGTGCTAAACCACAGGCTGCCACCTGGCGCGACCGCCACGCCCGTGACATAGTTCGAGGCCAGGCCGTCGGCGGCGGTGTACTGGACGTAGGTATCGGTCGCCAGGTCCCAGCGGGCGGCGCCGCCCGTCGTCGCCGCCCAGAGGGAGCCGCCTGTGCCGCCTTGCGGCGCCGGCGCAAAGGCCAGGTCCAACACGTCGTTGACGCCGAGATAGCGGATCGTCCCGGAGGACGGCGGGGCGGAGGGCGAAGGCTGGGGCAGGGGCGTGGTTCCCCTGACTGCGCTCGGAACAGGCGGGGCTGTCGGGCTGGCCGAGGGCGCGGCAGCGTCGCAGCCCACCAGCAACAGGCCCGCGAGCAGACTCAGAAGCAGCATCGCCTCGTTCTTCCCTACCGTGCATCTCTGAAACATGGTTCCGATTATACCAACGATCTGAGCCCAAGGCAATAGTACTTTTGCGCCTGTCCCCACGCCAGACCTGACAGGTCTGGCGTGGGGGATACGGCTTGCCGCCAGGCCGGAGGTAGAGTATAATGACCATAAGCCAAAGCGAGGAGGCAACTACCTGTGAGTTTCTTTCCCATTCGCCGCCGGCTGGCCGAGATTTCTCGGATGCGGCGCATCATCGAAGTGTTGATCCGCAACGGCCTGGGGTTCCTGGTCGAACAACTGGAGCTGGATCGTTTCGTGCCCGCCTTTCTGCGCCAGCAGCGCGTCCGGGCCGACCGGGAGTTGGGACGCCTCACGGTGCCCCAGCGGTTGCGGCGCACGCTGGAGGACCTCGGCGCCACCTACATCAAGCTCGGCCAGCTTCTGGCCGGCCGGGCCGATCTGCTGCCGCCAGCCTACGTCAAAGAGTTTGCCAGGCTGCTCGACCAGGCGCCCCCCGTCGCGGCCGGGGAGATCCGCGAGGTCATCGAGGCCGAACTGGGCGCCCCCATCGACGACCTCTTTGTCTGGTTTGACGACGAGCCCATCGCCTCGGCGTCCATCGGCCAGGTCCACCGCGCCACCCTGCCCAACGGCGAGGAGGCGGTGGTCAAGGCCCAGCGACCGGGCATCCAGGCCACCGTCGAGGCCGACCTGGACCTGCTCTTGCGCCAGGCCCGCTTTCTGCAAAAACGCTCAGAGACGATGCGCGATTACAACGTGTTGGCCATCGCCGAGGAGCTGGCTGAGTCGGTGCGCGACGAGCTGGACTACAAGATCGAGGGCCGCAACGCCGAGCGCCTGCGGAGCAACCTGGCCGGCGATCCACGATTCGTGATCCCCTGCGTCCATTGGGACTTGACCACCCGCCAGGTCATCACCCTGGAATACCTGGACGGCATCCAATTCAACGAGCTCGACGAAATGCGCGAGGCGGGCTACGACCTCTCTGCCGTAGCCCAGGTGGCCGTCGAGGGGTACCTGGAGCAGGTTTTCACCCACGGCTTTTACCACGCCGATCCCCACCCCGCCAACCTGATGGTCCTCGGGGAGGAGCGGGCCCGCGTTGGTTTCGTGGATTTCGGCAACGCCGGCTATCTCACGCCGAACCAAAAGGAACTGCTGGGCGACATGTTCCTTCAGATCCTGGAGCAGGACGCCCGGGGCGTGGCCCGCACGGTGGTCCGGATGGGCGCCTCCCGCGGCCGCCCCTCCCTCGACGCCATGGAGCGCGACGTGCAGCGGCTCTTGCTGCGCTACTGGGGGCTGTCGCTGGAGGACCTCCGCCTGGGCGAGATGATGGCCGAGATCTTTACCACGGCCTACGAGCACAAGGTCTACCTGCCCGGCGACCTGGCCCTGCTGGCCCGGACGATCATCACCATGGAGGGCACCGCCCTGGCCATGGACCCCGACTTTGTGCTCGTGGAGGCGGTGCGGCCCTTTGCCGAGCAACTGGTCCGCCACCGGCTGTCGCCGCTGACGACCGGGCGGCGGGCCCTGCACACCCTGCGCCACGCAATCACCATGGCTCAGTCCCTGCCCGGCCGACTCGAAGATCTCTGGGACCAGTTGGAGCAGGGGGAATTGAGCATCGGCATCGATGTGCGCCGGCTGGAGGCCGTCATCAGCAAGTTGGACAGCATGGTCAACCGGCTGGCCTTTAGCGTGCTGGTCGCGGCCCTCGTCATCGGCTCGTCCCTCATCCTGCTGGGGGGCAAGGACTCGTGGCAACTGCCGATCCTGGCCGTGGACATTCCGGTGGCGCAGATCCTGTTCCTGGTGGCCGCCGGGGCCGCGGTCTGGCTGGTGATCACCATGCTCCGCTCGCGGGGGTTGTGACAAGGAGGGACTTGCTGGGGCGGATGTGCCATCCGCCCCGAGCATACGATCACTACTGGCTTTCTTGTAAGGGTTCGAGGTCAAAGGCCGAGCCGACCGTGACCCGCGTGGGAACGGCCTCTTTGAGCGGATAGGCGCGCCAGAACATCTCTGCCGCGCAGGAAAAGATGGCCAACCCCTTGTTATTGCGGCGACCGTTGGTCTTGAGGTAGAGGCCCACGATCTCCATGTCCTCCTCGATGGCCTCCCGGCACTCTGGACGAGGGCTGCATTCCTCCAGGCGCGCTCGCATTTCCTTGAGAAAATTGTCGTGGGCTGCTGCGCGTTGCTCGGGGGTAGCTAAAGGTAGATAAGCACTCAATACAATTCGTCCGTGACCGTTAAAAGACCGTAAAACTTCCAGGTCAGTATCTGGAATCAACAGGACCTCCGATGCTCATTGGGCCGTCGTTGCTAATCATTTGACAGGGTGGTTGACGACGAGCGTGATCAGAGTATAGCACACGCGCAGAAGGGGTGTCAAATTGGGCCGGACAGATGGCGGGGTGAACACCATAGACGAGGGCTACCGGGTTGCCGGTAGCCCTCGTCCATAAACCGAAACCGGGTCAGTCGCTCGTTTCTCGGAGGATCAAGGGCAGGAAGAGGCGGAGGCCGGGCGCTGCCACGGGCGTATCGACGACGTCTGTGCCCACGACGGGCGCGGACATCTGCATGGCCATCGCCCCATAGTCGGCGTTGCGGATCGTTGTCCCGTTGGCCACCCCGGCGCGCACCTCAGCCACCAGGCTCAGGGTCAACTGACCTTCCGAAGCGATGGTCAGATCGGACCAGAGCACCGAGGAGCCATCCCAGCTCGCCGGTGGAGAGGCAGAGACAAAGTCCAGTTCGGCGGGCAGGGTGTCGCTGACGACGAGGCCGGTCAGCGGGATGGTGCTGTGGTTGGTCAGCGTCAGCGTGTAGGTCAGCAGGTCGCCCGGCTGAACCGGCACCGACGGCCCCTTCTTGCCAATCCGCAGGTCTACCGGCACGGCCGAGCAGCCCAGCCAGGAGAGACCGGTCTCCAGCACGGATTCGCGGTCGGCGGCGCTGTTGACGCCCTCCAGGCCAAAGGACAGGAAAAGGCTCCGGTAGCCCCCGGTGTCGAGCGCCACGCCCCCGACCCCATCCCCGGTGTAGGTCAAGACCGACGTGGCCCCGGCCTGGGGTGTGACGACGTCGGGGCTGTCCTGGTTGCCGGCACCGTCGCCGCCCGCCAGGGAGAGGGCCTGCCCCGTCAAGAGGCCGCCGCCTTCCAGTTCGGTCAGGCCGGCGTCGTCGAGGACGAAATCGGCCCCCAGCACGTCGGTCAAAAAATCACCCGAGTCGCCGGCGATGTCGAACGCGACGTTCTGGCCGCTCAGAAGCAACGCCCCATTTCCCTCGACGAGGTATTGGCGCAAGGCCGCCTGCTCGGTGACGTTCAGGGTCCCGTAACGGACGTCCCCGGTGAACCACAACAGGGCCCCATACGCGGCCAGGTCCGCCACGCCGGGATAGCCGTCGTCCTGCACGCTCCAGGTGTCGTAGTGGAGGCCAAGGGACCGCAGGGCCGCTTCGTAGTAGGTTTCGTAGGCGTGGGGCAGCGAGCCACTATAGTCGTCGTCCACCAGCAGGAGGCAGGGCAGGGGTCTCAGGAGAAAGTCGAGCCCGGTGGTCTGTCCGGCTGCCACCGACACACCGCTGGCGGTGCGCGGCTCGTGCCCGGGGGCGCTGGCGGTGATGGTGTAGGTGCCCAGGGGCAGGACCAGGTCGTAGGCGCCCGACACGCTGGCCGTGGCGCTGACCGGGCTGTTGGCGACGACGAGGTCTGCCGTCAGGGGCAGATTCGTGCCCAGTTCCAGGACGGAGCCGGCCACCGTGCCGGTGGACATGGGCACCAGGCTGAAATCCTGGGTGGTCGTCATGCCCGTCGTGGCCACCACGCCGCCGGCCACCTCCGGTCCGTAGCCAAAGGCGGAGGCGGTGACGGTATAGACGCCGCTAAAGACCGGCGCCACGTAGTGCCCCGAGGCGTCGGCCGTCGTGGTGAACACGCCGGAGGCGCCCTCCAGCAGGAGGTCGGCGCCGGCAATGGGCGCCGCCGTGTCCGCGTCGGTCACGTGGCCCTGGACAACGCTGTCCACGTCGGTCTCGACAAAGACGGCCGAGACCGGCCCCCAGTTGCCGGCAGAATCTTGACCCCGCACAAAAAGCATATGTCGGCCCGGCGCCCAGCCGCCCGTCGGCACGCTGGCCTCGACCGCCTCGACCTCCTCACCGAAACTGCCGTCGGCGGCCGACATGGAAACGGCAACGCCGCCATCCCAGGGCGGATTGTCCACATAGTATTCGGCGGCGATAATGCCCTGGGTCGGCTCGGTGCCATTCTGGTTGTTGTAGCGGGTGTCGTCCACCGCCGCGGTCAGATGGACAGGCGCGCCGGCCAGCACGCTGTCGGGCACGGCCGTGACGTCCAGCGCGTCGGGGCCGGCGGGCGTCAGGTAGGGCGTGCGCGCCACCTTGGCAGCGTAGATCAATGCGGACAGGTTGTCGGGCAAGATCGTGTTCTCAAAACTGGTGCAGTCCTGGAAGAAGGCGGTCCCCAACTCAAAGGTGTAGGCTGCCAGGCCCAACTCGCCGTAGGCAAAGTCGTCGGTGGTACCGTCGGTCGGATAGAGATCCACAGCCTGTTCCGGCCAGTACCCGTTAAAGTAGGCCAGCTTGCGGCCCAGGGTCTGCAAGGCCGTGCCGTTGGGCGCCGGTGTGGTCGTGAACCCCCAGGGCCAAAGGACCAACCGGCTGTAGCTGTGGATGTCAAAAAAGATGCCGGTGGCATCATTGGGCGCAGGGTCCGAGAGATCATCCTCGCGTTGGTCGGGGAACTGGCTCCTCACATAGTCCTGTACGGCCTGGGTCTCGGGCTCGGAGGCGAGGTAGGGCCCCCGATAGCCTTGTGCGCAAGGATCACTGCTGGAACACTGTTCGTTACCACAGCCATGCCAGTAGAATGAAAAGTTGCGATTCAGATCGGTGCCGTATTGATTGTAGGCGGTGGGCGGGACGCTGCAATTGCCGCCATTGGTGTCGTTGGTGTTCTTGCGCTGGTAGTACCCCTGTTCCGCGATCTTGCGGCCGTCGGGGTTGGCCTGGAGCATGAGGTGGATTTCGGTATAGTCCAGGAGCCAGGTCACGTCGGGGTCGAGGCCATAGTTGTCCACCAAGTACTCGGCAAAGCGCGTGTTCAACTCGGCGGGCGTGTACTCGCGGGCGTGGACTGACGTCATGATAAACAACTTGGGCTTGGGACCGGGTGCCTCTGAGTTGGTAAGACGAAGGACCATCATATCGTAGCCGGGATTGCCGCCGGCGGTTTCCTTCTCCCACGAGTCGCCGACATCGATCCAGGTCGCTAAGTTAGGATGGTCGGCCGCGATGGCCTGGGCTGTGGCAAAGGTCTCTTCCACGGTCCGGTAGCAAGGATAACCGGGGATGCCCTCGGTCTGGCCCGGCAGCGGCTCGTTGAGTTGGTTCATCTGCTCCGTCATCTGGACGTCCACCTCGACACGAAAACCGGCGTCGAGCAGGCGCTGGTAGCCATCGCGACCCACGGCCACCACGACGTAGCTCTCCTTGCGGTTCACTTCCCACGGCTCGTTCCAGGCCGCCAGGGCGTCGATCATGCCCCGGTCGGTGTAGTAGGCCCGTACGACCCAGGGACCCTCACCCGGGGGGAGGTTGGCCGACGGAGTGGCGGGCCCGGCGGCAGCGGGAGCACCACCCGCCCAAAAGGTGCCGGTCAGCAGGACCAAGGCCAGCA
>CAYLZO010000215.1:0-9294 GCA_964387775.1 uncultured Anaerolineaceae bacterium | reverse complement strand
GGCCGGACATTTGCAGCGGGAGTTGGCCTTGTCCGAAGAGAAGGTCCGGGCAGGATGATAGTGGCGGGTCTTTGGTTATTGGCATTGTGTTGGAAAGGGAAGTGAGAGGAAATGGCGTATTCGTGGGAGTTTTCGAATACTCCGGCGGGCAAGGTGCTGAAGGCGATCCAACTGCGGGGCCAGGCCAGCATCAAGGACCTGGCCGACGACATGGGCGTCACGCCCTCGGCCGTGCGGATGCACATCACTCAATTGAAAGCGACGGGTGCCGTGGAGGCCGACAAGGTGCGCGAGGGCGTGGGCCGGCCTTATTTTGTCTATTCGGTGACGCCCGAGGCCCACAACCTATTCTACAAGGACTATGGCGACCTGGCCCGGTTGCTGCTCCAAGAGGTTGCCGAGATGCAAGAGGTGGAGGCGCTTCAAGGTGTACTGCGCCGGGTGAGCGACCGGCTGGCCGACTTGTATCGCGAGCAGGTGGGGGGGCGCGAGCTGGTCGACCGGGTGCGGGCCTGGGCCGAGTTGCTGGACGAGCGAGGCGTGACGGTCGAGATTGAACGGTCGGACGAGGGATTCGTCGTGCGAGAGTTCGGCTGCCCGTACCAGAACGTGGCCCTCGAAAACCGGGCCGTGTGCGAGATGGAGCGGCAGGTGATGGCCCGTCTGCTCGAGTCCGGGGTCAAGCTGACCCAATGCGTGCTCGACGGCCATCACGGCTGCCGGTTTGTCGTATCAGATAATGGAGACTAGATATTAGATATTGACGGTTTCTTTGAATATCTGGTATCCAATATCTAATACTCAACAAGAAGGAGACAACGAAAGATGACTGCTGATTTGGTAATCAAGAACCTTCACGTCAACGTGGAGGGCCAGGAGATCCTCAAGGGGCTCGACCTGGAGATCAAAAAGGGCGAGATCCACGCCATCATGGGGCCGAACGGTTCGGGCAAGAGCACGTTGGCCAACGCCCTGATGGGCCATCCCGCCTACGAAGTGACCGAAGGGGAAGCTTGGTTCAAGGGTGAGAACATCCTGGAACTGGGGCCGGACGAACGGGCGCGGCTGGGGCTGTTCCTGGCCTTTCAGTATCCGAGTGCCATTCCGGGCGTGAGCGTGGCGAATTTTCTGCGCACGGCCATCAATGCCCGCTACGACAAGCCCGATCCGGCGGGCAACGGGGATGGGGGCAGTCGCGGCATCTCGATGCGCGACTTTCGCAAGCAACTCAAGGAGAACATGGCGCTGCTCGACATGGACACCAGCTTTGCCCGGCGCTACGTGAACGACGGCTTTTCCGGGGGCGAGAAAAAGCGCCTGGAGATCTTGCAGATGGCCATGCTCCAGCCCGAGATCGCCATCCTGGACGAAACCGATTCGGGCCTGGACATCGACGCCGTGCGCATCGTCTCCGAAGGCGTCAACGAGCTGATGAATCCGGACCCTTCGAGTTCCTCAGGGCCAGGGCCTGGTGTCCTGGTCATCACCCACTACCAGCGCATCCTCAACTACATCAAGCCCGACCACGTGCACATCCTGCTCGGCGGTCGCATCGTCAAGTCGGGCGGGCCGGCGCTGGCGATGGAGTTGGAGGAGCAAGGGTACGATTGGGTGCGGGAGGAAGTGAGTTAGGGTTTCAGGTGCCGGGTATCAGGTACCAGGTATCAGGTATCAGGTATCAGGGGTTTCCCAATACCCGATACCCGATTCCCTGATTCCTGCGGTCATAGAGAGGATAACCAATGTCTGAGAACGTTGTGTTAGGCGTAGACCTGGATCAATACAAATACGGATTCCGCGACAAAGAGAATTACGTGTTCAAGAGCCGCAAGGGGCTCGACCACGAGATCGTGGACGAGATCTCGTGGATGAAGGGCGAGCCGGACTGGATGCGCGCCCTGCGTCACAAGGCGCTCGACATCTTTTTCGCCAAGCCGACGCCGACGTGGGGCGGCGACCTGTCCAAGCTCGACTACGACGACATCTATTACTACATCAAGCCCGTGGAGCAGCAGGGGCGCACCTGGGACGAGGTGCCCGACGACATCAAGCGCACCTTCGACCGGCTGGGCATCCCCGAGGCCGAGCGCAAATTCCTGGCCGGGGCCGGCGCCCAGTACGAGTCGGAGGCGGTCTATCACAGCCTGAAGGAGGAGTGGGAGCGCCAGGGCGTGGTATTCGTAGACAGCGACACCGGCCTGCGCGAGTACGAGGACGTCTACAAGGAGTATTTCGGCACGGTGGTGCCTTCGGCCGACAACAAGTACGCGGCCATGAACACGGCCGTGTGGAGCGGCGGCAGTTTCGTCTATGTGCCCAAGGGCGTCAAGGTCGAGATCCCGCTCCAGGCTTACTTTCGCATCAACGCCGAGAACATGGGCCAGTTCGAGCGGACGCTGATCATCGCCGACGAGGGCGCGCAGGTACATTATGTCGAGGGATGCACCGCGCCCACCTACAGCACCGACTCTTTCCACTCGGGCGTCATCGAGATCATTGTCAAAAAGGGCGCCCGCGTGCGCTACACGACCATCCAGAACTGGAGCCACAACGTCTACAACCTGGTGACGCAGCGGGCGTTGGCCTACGAGGATGCGACCATGGAATGGGTGGATGGCAATTTAGGGAGTCGTATCACTATGAAGTACCCCAGCGTCTACATGATGGGCAAGGGCGCGCGGGCCGAGATCCTGTCCATCGCCTTTGCCAACAAGGGCCAGCACCAGGATGCCGGCGGCAAGGCCATCCACGGCGCGCCCTACACCTCGTCGAGCATCACGTCCAAGTCGATCAGCAAGAGCGGCGGGCGGGCCGGCTATCGCGGCCTGGTCAAGGCCTATAAGGGCGCCCACGGCGTCAAGAGCAACGTCATCTGCGACGCGCTGATCCTGGACGAGCACTCGCGCTCCGACACCTACCCGGTGATGGAGATCGACGAGGAGGACGCGGCCATCAGCCACGAGGCCACCGTCAGCAAGGTGGGCGACGAGCAGCTCTTTTACCTCCAGAGCCGCGGTATCTCGGAGGTGGAGGCCATGACCATGATCGTCAACGGCTTTATCGAGCCCATCGTCAAGGAGCTGCCCATGGAGTACGCGGTCGAGATGAACCGGCTGATCCAGTTGGAGATGGAAGGGTCTGTCGGGTAAGGTACCAGGTACCAGGTATCAGGTATCAGGTATCGGGTATCACGGGGTTTCTGGAGCCTGATACCCGATTCCCCGATACCCGATTTCCTGATTGAGGGAAGAATGTGGACACGACAATCACACGAGAACGAGAAACAACGCGAGCCACCCTCCCCGCCCGGGGCTTTACGCGGGACGGGGTGGAGGCACTGTCGGCGGAGCGGGACGAGCCGAACTGGATGCTGGAGCGGCGCTACAAGGGCTGGTATCACTACGAGGAGCTGGAGCCGCCCTTCTGGCGGCGGACCGACGTCAAAAAGCTGAAATGGGGCCAGTTGATTCCGCACGCCCCGGCCCAGGCGCCGGCGCCCAACCTGGATGCGCTGCCGCCCAAGCTGCGCGACGCGCTGGCCGTCTACGGCCAACGGGCCGGGCTGCTGGTGCAGCGCGATTCGGCGCCCGTCTACTTTGACCTGGCCGACGAGGCCCGCGCCCAGGGCGTCCTCTGGACCGACATGGCGATAGCCGTGCGGGAGCATCCCGAGCTGGTGCAACCGTATTTCATGGAAGAGGCCGTGCCGGTCACGACCGACAAGTGGACGGCGCTGCACGCCGCCTATTGGAACGGCGGCGCCTTCCTCTACGTGCCCCAGGGGGTGGCCGTCGAGCTGCCCTTCATCTCGGTGCTGTGGCAAGAGATGCCGGAGCTGGCCGTCTTTCCCCACACGCTGCTCATCGCCGAGGCGGGCAGCCAGGTGACCCTCGTCTCCGAGCTGCTGTCGATGGGCTGCGAGGCCTGTCCCGACACCTACCACGGCGGCGTCACCGAGCTCTTTGTCGGGGACGGCGCGCGGGTGCGCTACGTCAACGCCCAGGACTTTGGGCGGCACGTCTACGACCTGCGCAGCCAGACGGCGCTGCTTGAGCGCGACAGCTACCTGGAGTGGCTGAGCGTGACGCTGGGCGGGCGGCTGAGCCGCTCGTCGCAGCACAGCGTCTTGCGCGGGCCGGGTGCCGAGGCGCGGGTGACGGGCCTCTACCTGCCCGACGGTGCCCAGCACATGGCCATGGACACCCTCCAGGACCACGTGGCGCCCAACTGCCTCAGCGACCTGCTCTACCAGGGCGCGCTGCTGGGCAAGTCGCGGGCCGTCTACGAGGGCACCATCCGCGCCTGGCCCGGCGCCCAAAAGACCAACGCCTACCAGAACAACCGCAACTTGCTGCTGTCGAAAAAGGCGCGGGCCGATTCGCTGCCCCAGCTCGAAATCGAGGCCAACGACCTGCGCTGCACCCACGGCGCCACCGTCAGCCCGGTGGAAGAGGACCAGATCTTTTACCTCATGAGCCGGGGCGTCCCGCGCGACGAGGCCGTGCGCCTCATCGTCGAAGGCTTCTTCCAGCCGGCCCTCGACCGCCTGCCGGAGGCGCTGGCGGGGCTGCGCGAGCGGCTGACGACGGCCATTGCGGACAAGCTACGATAGGTATTGGATATTGGAAGAAGCTACCAGTAGCCAATAGCTAATATCCAATACCCAATGTCCAATACCCAATATCCGTTTCGGGGAGAAAGGAAAACCATGCTAGACATCCAGAAAATCCGCGCCGACTTTCCCGTCCTGAAGCGCCAGGTGCACGGCCAGCCACTGGTCTACCTGGACAATGCGGCCACGTCGCAAAAGCCGGCGGCCGTCATCGACGCCATGGGCGACTACTACCGGCGCTACAACGCCAACATCCATCGCGGTGTGCACACCCTGGCCGAAGAGGCGACCCTGGCCTACGAGGACGCGCGGCGCAAGGTGGCGCGGTTCATCAACGCCCCCGGCGTCCGCGAGGTCGTCTTTGTGCGCAACACCACCGAGGCCATCAACCTGGTGGCCAACACGTGGGGCCGGGCCAACGTCGGCGAGGGCGACGTCATCATCCTCAGCGTGATGGAGCACCACTCCAACCTGGTGCCCTGGCAGCTCCTAGCCCAGGCGACCGGGGCGCGGCTGGAGTTCGTGGGCCTCGACCTGGAGGGCCGCCTCTACCTGCGCGACCCTTCGGCTCAGGGCTCAGGGCAAAGCCTCGACGCGCTGCTGGCCCGCTTTGGCGAGCGTGTCAAGCTGGTGGGCATGAACGGCATGTCCAACGTGCTGGGCACGATCAACCCCGTGAGCCAGGTCGCCGAGCGCGCCCACGACGCCGGCGCCCTGCTGCTGGTCGACGCCGCGCAGAGCGTGCCCCACCTGCCGACCGACGTCCAGGCCCTGGGCGCCGATTTTCTGGCATTTTCGGGCCACAAGATGCTGGGGCCGACGGGCATCGGCGTGTTGTGGGCGCGCAAGGCGCTGCTGGAGGCCATGCCGCCCTTCCTGGGCGGCGGGGAGATGATCAAGAGCGTCCACCTGCGCGAGAGCGTGTGGAATGACGTGCCCCACAAGTTCGAGGCGGGCACGCCCAACATCGCCCACGGCGTCGGCCTGGGGGCGGCTGTCGATTACCTCAGCGAGTTGGGCATGGAAAACGTCCACGCCCACGAGCGGGCCATCGCCGCCTACGCCATGGAGTGCCTGGGCGAGGTGCCCGACCTGCACATCTATGGCCCGCCGGCCGGTGAGCGGGGCGGTGTGGTGACGTTCAACCTCATCAAGGACGGCGAGTTGCTGATCCACCCCCACGACCTGGCCAGCATCCTGGACCGGGAGGGGATCGCCATCCGCGCCGGGCACCACTGCGCCCAGCCGCTGATGGAGCACTTTGGCGTGCCGGCCACGGCCCGCGCCAGCTTTTACGTCTACAACACCGAGGCGGAGGTGGACAAGCTGGTCGAGGCGCTGTTCAAGGCGCGGCAGGTGTTTGGGCTTTCGTAGGGTTGCCCGCGATGCGCTACAAATGGCTCTTGTTCGACGCCGACGGCACGCTCTTTGACTACGACCGGGCCGAGGCCGTGGCCCTGCAACGCACCTTCGAGGGGCTGGGCCAGGGCTTCGAGCCGGACTATGCCGAGGCCTACCGCCGCATTAACGCCGCCATCTGGCTCGATTTTGAGCTGGGCAAGATCTCGCAGATCCGGCTGCGAACCGAGCGCTTTGACCGGCTTTTTGCCGCCGTCGGCGTCGGTCTCGATTCGAAGGCGTTCAGCGAGCGGTATTTGCGCAACCTGGCCCTGGGCACCGACCTCGTCGACGGTGCCAAAGACGTGATCCGGGCGCTGCATGGCCGGGTGGGGCTCATGCTCATCACCAACGGCCTGGCCGATGTGCAGCGGCCGCGCTTTGCCCGCTCGGCCCTGAACGGCTACTTTGCCGGTCTCGTCATCTCGGAGGAGGTGGGCGCGGCCAAACCCCATCCCCACATCTTTGACGTGGCCTTCCGGCGGATGGGCCAGCCGCGCCGCGACGAGGTTCTGATGGTGGGCGACAGCCTCACCTCGGACGTGCGCGGCGGCGTGGACTATGGGCTCGACACCTGCTGGTTCAATCCCGGGCGACGGCCCCGCAGCCCCGATCTGCCGATCCGATACGAGATTTCCAATCTGCGCGAGGTGCTGGACTTGGTTGGCGTAAGCCACAAGGCAGATCACAGAGTACAGGAATATGAAGTAGTGACGCTGGCGGGTGGCTGCTTCTGGTGCCTGGAGGCCGTCTATGAGCAGCTAAAGGGCGTCGAGAAGGTCGAATCGGGCTACGCGGGTGGCCACGTGCCTGACCCGACCTATCGCCAGGTGACGAGCGGGACAACGGGCCACACCGAGGTGGTGCAGATCACGTACGATCTCGACGTCGTCACCTTCAAAGAGTTGCTAAAGATCTTTTTCACCATCCACGACCCGACGACGCTCAACCGCCAGGGCGCCGACGTGGGCACCCAGTACCGCTCGGCCATCTTTTATCACGACGAGGAGCAGAAAGCGGTGGCCGAGCAGGTGATCCAGGAGATCACCCAAGCCGGCATCTGGGGCAAGCCCATCGTCACCGAGGTCGCGCCGTTGGACGTATTTTATCGGGCGGAGGACTATCATCAGGAATACTATCGCAACAACACCTACCAGCCTTACTGCCAGGTCGTCATCGCGCCCAAAGTAGCCAAGTTCCGCCAAAAGTACCTGGACAAATTGAAAACGGAAAGTTAGCATGGACGATTTTTATCGCGAAGAGATTCTGGAACACTATATCCATCCGCACCACTATGGCACGCTGGAGGACGCCGACATCAGCCACGAGGAGGACAACCCCCTCTGTGGCGACCGGGTGCGTTTTGACATCAAGCTGGCCGAGGACGGCGAGACCGTGGAGGACGTGCGCTTCTCCGGCGTCGGCTGCGCTATCAGCAAGGCGTCGGCATCGATGCTGACCGACGTGCTCCTGGGCATGTCCCTGTCCGAGATCAAGGAATTGACCAAAGAGGACGTGCTCGACGAGATCGGTATCGAGCTGGGGCCGGTGCGGCTCAAGTGCGCCCTGCTGCCGCTGAAGGTGGTCAAGGTCGGCGCCTACGGGCTGGACGAGTGGCAGGCAGAGGGCGCCGGGGAAGACGGCTGGTGAGAGAGGAGAATCAGGTACCGGGTATCGGGTACCTGGTACCTGATTCCCCGATACCCGGTACCTGATTCCCTGATACCCGATTTCCCGACACCAAGGAGGTAGATATGACCATATTGAAAGCAGCAAAACTGAGTGAAATTCCCCAGGGCCGGGTCAAAGTCGTCGAGGTTGGCGGCGAGGACGTGGCCCTGTGCAACGTCGGCGGCGAGATCTATGCCGTGGCCAACGTCTGCACTCACGACGACGGCCCCCTGGGCGAAGGGTACCTGGCCGACCACGCCATCGAGTGCCCGCGCCACGGCGCCAAGTTCAACGTCCAGACTGGCGCCGTCGAGAGCCTGCCGGCCATCGTGCCCATCGAGACGTATGACGTTGAGGTGGTGGGCGATGACGTTTACGTGGACGTGGGTGGGGAGTAGGGAAGCAGGGATCAGGAAATCGGGAATTGGGAATCAGGTATTGTGGACCCGATTCCCTGATACCTGATACCTGATACCTGATACCCACTCCCTGTCCCAAGGAGTGTGAGCGATGAGCATGAGAAGTGAGCTAATCGAAGCCCTGCACAACGTCATCGACCCCGAGATCGGCATGAACATCGTGGATCTGGGGTTGGTCTATGGCGTGGACTGGATGGAGGACGAGGGTCAGGCCCACGTGGACCTGACCCTGACCACGCCCGGCTGTCCCTACGGCCCGGAGCTGATCCGCGCGATCAAGCGCGAGCTGCGGGCCGTCGACGAAGTGACCGGCGTGGACGTCGAGCTGGTCTGGAAGCCGCTCTGGAATCCGACCATGATGAGCGACGATGCCAAGGACGAGCTGGGCTACGACGAAGAGCTGGGCATGGGTTTGGGGTATCAATGGTGAATGATGAATGATGAATGGCGAATTCTGACGAGATGGAAGGAGGGGGAGGACTCGTGACGAGAGGGGTTTTTGATCTGTTTGGCGCCCGGGCGACGCTGGAGACCGCCTCCGGGCCGGTGACTGTCTATCGCCTGGGGCGCCTGGCCGAGCTGGGCCTGGCCGACCTGGAGCGACTGCCCTACTCGATCCGCATCTGGCTGGAGGGCCTGCTGCGGCAGGCCAACGGCCGGGAGATCACCGAGGAGCACGTGGCGAGCCTGGCCGCCTACGACGCAGCCGGGCCGGGATCGGCGGAGCTGCCCTTCTCGCCGGCGCGCGTCGTCTTGCAGGATTTTACCGGCGTGCCCGCCGTCGTGGACCTGGCCGCCCTGCGCTCGGCCATGCACCGCCTGGGCGGCGACCCGGGCCGCATCAATCCTCAGGTGCCCGTGGACCTGGTCATCGACCACTCGGTGCAGGTGGACATGTTTGGCAGCAACGCCGCCCTCTATTACAACGCCGAGCGCGAATTTGAGCGCAACCGCGAGCGCTACGAGTTTCTCCACTGGGCGCAGAACGCCTTTGAGAATTTCACCGTCGTGCCGCCGGCCACGGGCATCGTCCACCAGGTCAACCTGGAGTACCTGGCCACCGTCGTCGCCCGGCGCCAACAGCCCGACGGCACCTGGCTCGCCTTTCCCGACACCCTGGTCGGCACCGACTCCCACACGACGATGATCAACGGCCTGGGCGTCGTCGGCTGGGGCGTGGGCGGCATCGAGGCC
>CAYLZO010000214.1:5704-9309 GCA_964387775.1 uncultured Anaerolineaceae bacterium | reverse complement strand
AGTTGGCGCAGGTCACTGCCCGCGCTTGGCTAGGTTTTTTATGCAGAACTCTCTAACCAGGAAAACGGCATCGCCTTGCAGAACGAGAATCTAGAGCTCGTTCGTGTGCCGGCCATCGCGGCCTTTGATCTTGCTGCGGGTACCGCGAGTGGCGTGGCTTGTCCGAACTGCCTGGTTCAGATCTACTCCGACGAGTACGACCAGGGCCAGGTATTCGAGGGCCAGGCGGTGGCGGATGCCGCCGGGGTGTTCTCCCTTGAGAAGGGTTGGGCGCTCACAGGCCCGCACCTTACTGCCACCGCGACCGATGCCGGCGGCACGACCAGCATGTTCTCTGTGCCGACGGTCGGCGCGCGTTCCATCGGCTTGCAGGCCGGCAACACCCATCCCTTCCGCGCCATTTCGGCCAGGCGTGCCGACCAACTGGCGGACAACCGGATTGGCTTTTACGTGCAGGATCAGAGTTGGGTGGATAACGGCATTGCCGATGCGAACATCCTCAACCAGATGGGCGTGAAACGCGCCCGCGGCCAGATGAACGATCCCGACGCTTTCTCCATTGACTGGAACACCGACGAGCTCCTGATCCACGCAAGCTTTGACCAGATGATCACCGGGCTGGCGCAGAACGGCATCGAGATGACCTACATCCTGATCTTTTGGGATAAGGAGCACTACCGGCAAACCGGACAGATTAGCCTGCCACGCTTCCAGACCGAAGAAGAAATCCAGCGCTACCTGGACTTTGTGCATCTGATGGTACAGGCATTTGGCGATCGGGTTGACTCCTGGGAGCTGTGGAACGAGCCTGGGTACGATCCCGAGTGCAATGAGCCGCTCCCCGCGGCCATTCAGTGCATTCCGGTCGAAACGTATATCGACGTAGGCCAGAGAGCGATCGCCTTGATCCGCCAGGAGGACCCGGGCGCCCGGATCGTGGTGCCCAGCTATCACGCCTGGGATCCCCCTGAGCTTTACCAGAATTATCTCTTCCGCATCCTGGAATCGGACCTGATGCCCCTCGTGGATGGGATCGCCTGGCATCCCTTCATCGTCCACCTCGATCCTGCCGAGTGTGGCGGGGAGTTCTTCGATCGCTACTGGGAAACGGTATTCCCAGAGATCAAATCCATCGCCACCGCCCATGGCTTCCAGGGTGAATTCCGCGCTGACGAACTGCGTTTTGCTGTCCGCCCACCTGGCTCGACCAACCCGTGCACTGTCTTTGACCGAACCGCCAGCAAGTATCTGGTCCGAGAGATTGTGCATCACCTGGGTGAGAACGTGTCTGCTGGAGTGGTTGTGACCGGGGACTCGCAGGTGCAGGTGCTCGGACGGCTGGGGACCCTGATGGCTGGAGCACAAGTAGAAGCTCCAGCTATCGAAATCAGCACGACCGTCACGAATGCAATCAGCTATACATTTGCCTTGCCCGACGGCGATCACCTCGTGGCGATCTGGAGAAGCGTCGACATCACCGATGAAGACATTGGCGTCGGCGCGGCTGTTGAATTGTCTGGATTCGCCGGGCATACCGCCTTTGGCATCGACGTGCTAAACGGGATGCAGCAGGCTTTGGACACCCAGGCCGAGGGCGAAACCCTGGTCATTCCCGGCCTACTGCTCAGGGAGTATCCGCTGCTTGTGCGCCTGGCGCCGCCGCGCACGATCTTTTTGCCCCTGATCCTGAGGAGCCAGGCCGCCGGCACGAGGAGGTGAGCATGGTTCAACGCCGCGCCGCACGTGCGGGTATGGTGTGGCTGTGTTTAGTCCTGCTACTATCGGCGATGGCCGCCGTATCCATGGCCGAGCCAGCCCAATCGACCGGCTGGCAGGTCGTCGGCCAGATCGGCGGGCCGACGACGGCCGTGGCCGTGCAGGGTCATAACGCCTACGTCGGCGTTGGCCTGCGGCTGGTCGTGCTGGACGTGACAAATCCGACCACGCCGATAGAGGTAGGAGCTACTGCACCCTTTCCTTACTATGTCGAGGACATAGCCGTCAGCGGCACGCGGGCCTACGTCGCTGCAGGCGAGGCCGGCCTGCGGGTGGTCGACATCTCGGATCCGGCCAACCTCATCGAGTTGGGCGCCTGGGACTCGCCCGGCTATGCCGAGGGGGTGACCGTGGCCGGCAGCACCGTCTACCTGGCCAACGGGCCGTACGGCCTGTGGGTTGTGGACGTCTCCAACCCGGCAAGCCCCACGCCAGCCGGCTCTGTCTACGACATGAACTACGCCTTTGAGGTGGCCGTGTCGGGCGACCTTGCCTACGTGGCCGCTGCTGGGGCAGGCCTGTTGGTTGTCGACGCCTCCGACTCAACGGAGCCGGTCGAAGCAGGTCAAATCGACACGCCGGGGTATGCCTACGGGGTGGCGGTGTCCGGCACCACGGCATACGTTGCCGATGCCTTGGCAGGGATGCACACCATCGACATATCCGATCCTGAGTTCCCCAGCCTGTTGGGCACGTGCGCCCTGCCCGGCTGGGCACTGGACATCGCAGTGGAAGGGAATACGGCCTACGTGGCCGCTGGGGCGAGTGGCCTGCGAGTAGTCGATGTGAGCGACCCCACACATCCGCAAGAAAAGGGGGCACTGGCGGAGGGCGCACTGGCGCGCCGGATCGCCCTCGCCGGGAGCACAGCCTACCTGGCCGACTTGACGGACGGCCTATTCCTGATCGACGTGACGGCTCTCGAGGCGCCGAGCGAGACCAGCCGCTACAGCTCCCTCGTGGAGGCCAGGTACGCGGCAGTGAGCGGTTCGCGGGCCTACGTGGCTGCCGGCTTTTCCGGGCTGCGGGTGATCGATGTATCCGATCCGGTTCAACCCCGCGAGGTCGCCGCATACGAGACGAGTACCTATGCTACCGGCGTGGTCATCAGCGGCACGGTTGCCTACGTGCCTACCTATCTCAGCGGAATGGATCCCCACGACCTGCACATCGTGGACATCTCTGATCCCCTCCATCCAGCCCGGCTGTCCACCGTGGATACCGATGGCGTTTTTCGTGGGGTGGCTGTGCAGGGCCAATACCTGTATGCGGCCGACGAGTGGGGCCTGCGAGTCATTGATGTAGCCGATCCTTCGTCCCCCGAGGAGGTTGGGTTCATCCTGCTGTCATTGGCCACCTACGAGTGTGCGACCGATGTGGCGGTGAACGGGCAACTGGCCTACGTGGCCAACTCCTATGGCGGCCTGGCGATCGCAGATATCTCCGACCCCACCCAGCCTGACTGGGTGGGTACCTATCTGCCCGCCACCTGGCTGGGGGTCGCCGGCGTCGCGGTGATTGATCAGGTCGCCTTCCTGGCTACCGATTTTGATGGCCTTCGTACGGTGAATGTCTCCAACCCGGCAGCGCCGGTCGAGCTGGGCAGTTACGACTCACCCGGCTACGCGGTGAGCGTGTCAGTCTTCGGCGACGAGGCGATCCTGAGCGATGGCGGCGGCGGGATACAGGTGGTGGACATCTCGGACCCAACGGCCCCCAGTCCAGTGGACAGCCATGACACCAGTGGTTTTGCCTGGCACGCGGCTACGGCCGATGGATACCTGTACGTCGCTGACAGCCGCGGGGGCTTGGTCATCCTCCAGCGAGCC
>CAYLZO010000214.1:0-5604 GCA_964387775.1 uncultured Anaerolineaceae bacterium | reverse complement strand
GGCAACCAGCCGCTGGCCCACTCCTCCTTTCCGCCCACGCTGCAACAGGCGGCGGTGGACGGTTACCTATATATGGCCGACAACCGCGGTCGCCTGGCCATACTCGAGCGAGCCGGCAACCAGCCGCTGGCCCACTCCTCCTTTCCGCCCACGCTGCAACAGGCGGCGGATCGATCCATTGCGCCGACCCCATCGGCGGCGGCCTTGTTCGATACCTCGCTCACCCCACAAGCTGACTGCATTGTGAACAGCGCCGCTGACAGCGGCTCCGGGACCCTGCGCTGGTGTCTGGACAGCGCACTGGCCGAAGACAGCATCACCTTTGATCCTGAGGTCTTCGATCCTCTAGCCCCGGTGACGATCACCTTGCTCTCCCAGCTACCGGACCTCACCCAGGGCCACGTTACCCTCGACGCCAGCGAAGCGGGTGTGATCCTGGACGGCCATCTTCTCACGGACAGCATCTGTGGGCTTTTGCTGGCGTCCGACGACAATACCGTGCGCGGCCTCCAGTTTGTGGGATTCAACCACACCGCCCTTTGTGTAGACCATTCGCACAATACGGTCGGTGGGGACCGCAAGCTGGGAATGGCACCTACGGGCCAGGGCAACCAATTCGGCGCCAACAATGAGGCCATCTCACTCTGGGGGGACGGAAACATCGTCCTGGGGAACCTGGTCGGGACCGATGTGAGTGGCCAGACGGCGATGCCCAACGGCGTTGGGATTGCCGTCCAGGGGGCGGGTAACTACATCGGCGGTCCGTCACCTGGACAGGGCAACATCATTAGCGCCAATAGCTTTCGTGGCATCCAGATCCTGGGCGAGCGCGCGCAGTTCAACGTGGTGGCCGGCAACTACATCGGAACCGACATCAGCGGCCAATACAGCCTGGGGAACCTTTCTGTGGGTGTCATCATGGAAGTACAGGCTTCCAACAACGTCATCGGCGGCACCACGCCGGCTGAGCGCAACGTCATCAGTGGGAACGTCGAGACTGGTGTTTCTATCAGCGATCCCGGAAGCACGCACAATGCCGTCATCGGCAACTGGATCGGCACCGACGCAAGTGGGACCGGTGCACTCGGGAACAATCACGGCATCCATCTCAACCACTGCGGCTTCAACCGCATCGGCGGCACACAAGTGGGGGAAGGTAACGTCATCAGTGGCAATCGAGGGCCGGGCATAGCCCTGGCCGGTTTCGAATACACCGACAACCTGATCCTGGGTAACATGATCGGGGTAACGCCAGACGGCGCACAGCCGCTGGGCAATGGTACGGGCATCGCACTGCACGTCAACACGCGGCGCACGTTCATTGGCGGCGCCACAGCGGGGGAGCGCAATCTCATCGCCGACAACGATGTCGGTGTACACATGGAGGTAGCCGGCACCGATCACAACTGGCTTCTGGGCAACACCATCGGCACCGATGCCACAGGCATAAGGCGGTGGGGCAACCACCAGGCCGGGATTGTCGTGGAAGGGTACGCAGCGCACACCTTCATCCAGGGAAATACCATCGCTTACAATGGCGAAGAAAACTTTGCCCAGACAGCCGGCGTTCACATCACCAACGGGGGGCACAACACCCTGCGCCGTAACGCCATCTATGGCAATTGGGGGCCAGGGATTTTCCTGACTGATGGAGGCAACAGCTTGCTCCCCGCGCCCGTCATCCTCGCCGTTACCCAGACCACCATCTCCGGCGTGGACTGCCCTGGCTGCACAGTGGAGGTGTTTTCGGACGATGAGGATGAGGGGCGGGTCTACGAGGGCACAACCATCGCCGACGCCATGGGTCACTTTACCTTCGACAAGGACAGCCCGCTGTCCGGCCCCTACCTCACCGCCACGGCCACTGACGGTGGGGGGAACACGTCTGAGTTCTCGGCGGCGGTGGCGCGGCCGGTGAAGGTATATTTGCCTTTGATCCTGAAGAGCCAATGAGGCGGCGTTGGGAGCAAATATACAATGGTATCGCCGAGTACACATCTATTTCGAAATCCTTTATTGGTTCCACTGAATGAGGAGGAAACCTGATGGTCAGAATCGCATTCCCAGTCGCCTGTATCCTACTGCTTCTCGCCGGTTGCGGCCCGGCCTCTACGGGCACTGCGGGGACCGAACCCGCAGCAGGAGCCACCCCGGCGGCTGAACCACAGCCCATCATCGCGCCCGCGCCAGAAGTCATCCCCCAGATCGCCTTTCGGCAGAATCGAAACGACCCGAACAACTTCGAGATCTATACGATCAACGCCGGCGGCAGCGGGCTGGCCAACCTTACCAACCATCCGGCGCGCGACGAATGCCCATACTGGTCGCCTGACGGCCGGTCCATCGCCTTTGTCTCAGAGCGAGATGGGAGCGGCATCTACCTGATGGCCAGTGACGGCTCCAACCAGCGCCGCCTCACCGCCGAGTTCACGCGGTGCGAGATTCCCGACGCGACGATGGCCTGGTCCCCGGACGGCCAGTGGTTCTCGTTTGTGTCCTGTCCGGCTGGTCTGCCTGACATCTATGCCGTCAGGTCGGACGGCTCGGACCTAACCAACCTGACCCACAACCCAGCGGCGGATGCAAACTCTTACTGGTCGCCGGACGGGCAGCGACTCGCCTTTGGCTCCGATCGCGACGGCAACCAAGAGATCTACCTCCTCGATGTCCAGGCATCTCTCCAGGGCAAAGGGGACGCCGGTCTCATCCGGCTGACCGACAACCCTGCCGTGGATGTGCCGGCCGGGTGGTCGCCTGATGGTGTGCGACTGCTTTTTTTCTCTGACCGCGGCGGCAACCCGGATGTGTACCTCATGAAAGCCGATGGCTCGGACCAGACCCGACTGACGACCGATCCCGCCCTGGATTATTATCCGGCCTGGTCACCGACCGGGCAGTGGATCGCTTTTGTGTCGATGCGGGATGGCAACCACGAAGTGTATATCATGACTCCTGATGGGTCGGGGCAGCGCAACCTGACGGCCAGCTCGGCCACCGACGCCCAGTTCTGGTGGTCGCCGGATGGCGCCCAGATCGCGGTCAGTTCCATGCAAGATGGAGCCTGGAGCACGTGGATCGTCGATGTGGAGGGGGCCAACCGGAAGCAATTAGACGTAGTGGGCTGCCTGGATTGGCGCCCGCTGCGTGGACGGTGACAGCTCATCTTCGAGCGTCCCGTGCTTACAGGGCAGGAGGTAGAAACCCATGAAACGCAGACCCGCGTGGCTCCTCGCCGTCACAGTGATGGTGGTCGCTGGTTCCCCCGTGGTGCTGAGCGTGGAACAGTGGACCGGGCTCGATGGCGACTGCAACCTGCCCGCCGCGCCCGGAACCTACAGCGTCACAGCCTCGGCACTCGGCCACCAAAGCGCCTTCCAGCAAGTCACCGTGCAGGCAGACGTCACAGTCACGGTGGATCTGGCGCTCACGCCCTGGGCGGCCACAGTGTACCAGCCGCTCATCGTGCGAAACGCCGGCGCCCAAAGATGACCGTGAGCCGCCATGGAACCTGATCGGTCAGTCGCGCTGAATAAACGACGTACTGGGCGCCTGTGGCTGGCCATCGGCCTGGTCGTGATCTGCAGCCTGGTCCTGGGTGGCGCCGCTCTCCTGGTTGCCTGGCTGACTCAAGCAGGCAGTAACCGGCTCGCCATCGGACCGCAGGCTAGCGTTGACGCGCTAGACATCGCCCTCCAGCCGTCCATGGAGTTGGATAACCTGGCATCGGCCGAGATCCTGCGCCTGCGGCAGGAAGCCATTGCCCGCTATCCGGCCCTGCTGGCCGGAAGGTACACGCCTTCCCGCCAGGTCTTTCAACTGGCCGACGGTCTGCCCTGGTGGGGCATCGCCGGGCAGTTCTACTATGGCAAGGGAGAACACAGCGTCGATGGACCGGCGGAAGAGTCGCGTTTTCTTCTCAACCCCTATCTCCTGGTCGGGGCCGAGCTCAGCGGCCTGAGCATCTGGTCGGGTGGCCAACGTGCCCTGGCCTGGGACAGGGCACGGATCACCACTCAGGACCTCGCTGACTCCGATTTTCCCTTTCACTGCCCGTCTGTTAGCCTGCGTTGGTGGCCGCACAAAGCCCGCGCCGAAGCGACGTACGACGTCTCAGCCTGCCTGGTCGCGATGAACGATTGGACCCTCTACTCGCTCGGCGTCGCGGACGCATCGTTTGACCTGGTGGCCTACAACGCTCGCGACCTGGGCCTTGGCTATCTCTATTGGTCGTCCAAGGACTCGCAAAACCTCTCGGCAAGCAACGCAATGCAAGAGCCTATCGCCATCTCCCAGTTCATCCACCGTGGCAGTAGTTGCGGCTCTCCGGGCGGCTGCAATAACATGAGCCCGCGGGTGCCTGAGCTGTGTGGCATTCAAATCGAGCGCCTGCCAGCCCGGGCCGTGATTTGGCTGTGGCACGACAGGCCGGCTTCTGCTGAACAGCGCGCCGACATGACCTTTGTGCTTGTCTTCCGATGATGCCCCACCTGCCTGAGTCGAAGCGACGATTCAGGCAGCGAAGGTCCTCAACCGTCATGGCCTTCTTCCGGCCCAAAGTTCATGAAGAAAGGCACGGATTCAACGGCCTGAATTCCGTTCGGCTTTCTCCATCCGGGCCAGGAGTGTTTCTGGCTTTGGCTCGGTGTAGATCATTACCGTGTCCAAGGAGGAGTGACCCAGTAGGGCCGCCAGACCTCGCAGGTCGTTGGGATTGGCTCCTAAATAGTGCGACGCAAAAGTGTGCCTCAGAACATGGGAGCTGACCTTATCTTCCAACTCCACCAGAAAAGCGTACTTTTTGACGATGCGCCAGACAGATGCGGGGTCCTTCAACGATCCACGTTGCCCCACCCACAGAGGCTCACCAGCATCGCGGGGATGCTGTTCGAGATAGTCGTTCAACGCCCGGCGGACCTCAGCCGTGAGCGGCACGGAGCGTTGCACTCCACCTTTCCCCCGGCGCACGATGACCTCAGCTGGCCGTGCATCGAAATCCAAATCGCCGATAGACAGAGCTACAACTTCCGACGCACGGAGACCGGTACCGACCAACAACTCCAGGATGGCTATGTCGCGCAGATCGCCGCTTCGATGGACAGCTCGAAGGAGTTTCCGCAGCTCAGTCCGCTCCAGGGCTTTGGGATGACGACGTTCGAGCCGCAGGCCCTTGACGCCCTCCGTAGGATCACTTTGGACGTACCCCTTCTTGACGGCCCACTTGAAGAACTGGGAGACAGCCGCCAGCCGTCGATTGATGGTCGCCGGTTTGGCTTCCTCAACCGTTTGCTGCTCCATGATCCAATCGCGAAGGTCGCGGGTGATAACGGCTGTCGGATCGAAGGGTTCCTTGTCACTGTTTGCCAGCCAACGGATGAAGTGCTGAATCCCAACACGATAGGCTTTGATCGTAGACTCGCTCTTGCCTTGCTCTCCCAGATGAATGGTCCAGTCTTTCACGGTATCGGTCATTTTTCGACTCCGTGTAGATTCTCTTGCGAGTTTTTGTCCCTTTGCCAGATGCTGGCAAGGTGGTTTCAATCCGTTTCACGGCATGAAGTATACCATAACTTGAGGTGCAAGTCAAGAGAAGACCCGTTCTCTTAG
>CAYLZO010000213.1:0-9326 GCA_964387775.1 uncultured Anaerolineaceae bacterium | reverse complement strand
AAGGGCCGTTTTGACCTGTAGGCCAGGTAGTGATATAATCGGCACGGCATTCGCCAACGTAGCCAAGGCGGGGTGAACACGTGTACAGTTTCAGAAATCCAGGACTCCAGGCCGGACTGGTGATCGTCCTGCTCTTGGGTCTCGTAGCCTGCGGGCCGGTGTCCGACGACGAAGGGACGGCTGTACCGGGCGCGGCCGTCAGCATCGAGAACAAGGGCTCCGATACCATCGTCAACATGGCCCTGGCCTGGGCCGAGGCCTACGGCCCGCGCCACCCAGAGGTGCAGATCGCCGTCACCGGCGGCGGTTCGGGCACCGGCATCGCGGCGCTGATCAACGGCACCGTGGACATGGCCAACGCCTCGCGCCAGATCAAGCCCGAGGAGCGCGAGCTGGCCGAGGCCAACGGCGTCGAACCGGTGGAGCACGTCGTCGCCGGCGACGCCATCGCCATCGTCGTCCATCCCAGCAACCCGGTGGACGGCCTGACCATCCCCCAACTCTCGGACATTTTCTCGGGCAAGATCACCAACTGGCGCCAGGTGGGCGGCGAGGACCGGCCCCTCGTCCTCCTCAGCCGCGAGTCGAATAGCGGCACCCACGTCTTTTTCCTGGAAGAAGTCGTGCGCCAGAGCGACGAGGACGACGGCACCCTCTTTTCACCCGACACGCTGCTCATGCCCTCGTCGGAGGGCATCTCGGCCGAGGTGCGGCAGAATCCCAACGCCATCGGCTACGACGGCCTGGGCTACGTGACGGACGACCAGAAGGTGGTGGCCGTGGCACCGGCCGCCGGCCAGCCCTACGTGCCACCGACCATCGAAACGGTCAAGGACGGCAGTTATCCCATCGCGCGGGGGTTGTACATCTATACCGCCGGCCAGCCCCAGGGCGCCGTACTGGAATATCTGAACTGGATCGTGGGGCCGGAGGGGCAGGCGATTGTGCGCGAATTGGGCTTTGTGCCGCTGAGGTGATGTGCGCATGACTGTGCACAACCAGAATCGGGCGATCATGGGTGATTGACAACTACAACCTGATATGTTACACTGCTTTCAAGACGGGTGAAGACATTTGGAGGGGAATATGACTCGGGAAGCCATTCTGGAAGAGATAAAGAAACTGCCGATGACAGACCGTCTGGCGGTCATGGAAGCCTCTTTGCATCTGATCCGCCTACAGCTACAACAGCTAGAATCCTCACAAATTCTAGAGCCCAGGCAACAGTTGGTCCTGGCAGCAGAAACTTTACTGCCAGATTATGTGCATGGAGGAGAACTGACTGCTTTTACTGCTCTCGATGGTGAGGATTTCTATGCGGTGAGGTGAAATCTGGCTCATCAACCTGGAGCCAACAATTGGCGCCGAGATCCGGAAAACTCGGCCAGCCGTTATCGTAAACGACGACGCAGTTAGCATTCTGCCACTCAAAGTCATTGTTCCCATTACCGATTGGAAAGAGCGTTATTCCATCGCTCCGTGGATGGTCAAAGTAGAACCTGACGCAGAAAACGGTCTGAGCAAACCTTCGACGGCTGATGCTTTCCAGGTGCGTTCGGTAGCAGAGGAAAGGTTTGTCCGGCGGTTGGGTACCCTGTCCACCCCACTGATGCGAGATATCGCTCAGGCTCTGGCCGTGGTTTTGCGTATAGAACCCTAGCTCTCCTTCAGCCCGCTTACCGCCTGACGTGTGATCGCCCTGGCCAGGTATCTCTTGATTACCGAGCATTGGACCAAAAGCCCACAACCCGTGAGGTAACCGCTTATGCGCACCCACCCTTCACAATCCCGATGGCGAGAGTTTGTGGTCGAGACGTTGATCCGGGTGGCGGGCTTTTCGGCCATCTTTTTCGTGGCGCTGATTTTCCTATTCCTGCTGAAAGAGGGCGCGCCCGCCTTCTGGGAGACGGCGCCCGGCAACCTCTTTGGCCAGCGTTGGTACCCCAACGAGGATCTGTTCGGCACCTGGCCCTTGATCCTCGGCTCGCTGCTGGTGACGGCCGGCGCCGTGGTCATCGCCCTGCCGCTGGGACTCGCCACGGCGGTGTTCATCCGCGAGCTGGCCCCCCACTGGCTGCGCGAAATTCTCAAGCCCCTCATCGAAGTGCTGGCCGGCATCCCCTCGGTGGTGCTCGGCTTTCTGGGCATGGTGGCTGCCGCACCCCTGATCCGCGAGTCGCTCAACGTGCCCACCGGCCTGACCGCCTTTACCGGATCGCTGATGCTGGCCTACATGGCCTTGCCGACCATCATCAGCGTGGCCGAAGACGCCATCGACGCCGTGCCCAAGACCTACCGGGATGGGGCGCTGGCCATGGGCGCCACCCGCTGGCAGACCATCTGGCGTGTGGTGCTGCCCGCCGCCCGCTCGGGCATCATCATCGCCGTGATGCTGGGCATCGGCCGGGCCATCGGCGAGACGATGGCGGTGATGATGGTCACCGGCAACGCGGCGCGCATCCCCCACGAGTGGAACGCGCTCTTTCTGCCGGTACGGACCATGACGGCCACCATCGCCGCCGAGATGGGCGAGGTGGCCCAGGGCAGCACCCACTACCACGTCCTCTTTGGCGTGGGCATCCTGCTCTTTGTGGTGACCTTTGTCATCAACGCCGTGGCCTCGGTCGTCATCATCAAGGGCGGCCCGCGACGCGGCGGGCGGCTGATGGGATGAGTGCATGACCCGTCAAACGAGCCAACGCGCCGCCTTTGCCATCCTGACCGCCCTCGCTGTGGTCGTCGTCGTGCCCATCGTCCTGGTCATCGTCTACATCGTCGTCCAGGGCATCGGCGCCGTGGACTGGGAATTCCTAAGCACCTTCCCCCGCAACGGTATGAAGGAGGGCGGCATCCTGCCGGCCGTCATCGGCACGGTGGTGCTCACCTTCGGGACGGCCATCGCCAGCATCCCCATCGCCATCGGCGCCGCCATTTACCTGGCCGAGTACGCCCGCGACACCTGGCTGACGCGGGGCATCCGCCTGGCCATCATCAACCTGGCCGGCATCCCATCGGTCGTCTATGGGCTCTTTGGTCTGGGGTTGTTCGTGCTCTTTTTCGGGCTGGGCACCAGCATCGTCGCCGGCAGCCTGACCCTGGGGCTCATGACCATGCCCGTCGTCATCTCCACGGCCGAGGAGGCGCTGCTGGCCGTGCCCCAGCGCTTTCGCGTGGTGAGCCGCAGCCTGGGCGCCAGCCGCTGGCAGACGGTGCGCGAGGTGGTGCTGCCCAACGCCCTGCCCGGCATCCTGACCGGCGTCATCCTGGGCCTGGAGCGGGCCGCCGGCGAGACGGCGCCCATCCTGTTCACCGTGGCCGCCTTTTACCTGCCCCAACTGCCGCGCAGCCCGCTGGACCAGACGATGGCCCTGCCCTACCACCTCTACGTCATCTCGACCCAGGTGCCGGGCATGCCGCTCCAGGTGCAGTACGGCACGGCCCTGGTCCTGCTGGTGCTGGTCTTGAGCATGAACCTGGCGGCGACCATCCTCCGCAGCCGCTTCCGCCGGAGACGCCAGTGGTGAAGGACACAGATTTTCACAGATTCACACAGATTCCGTTTTCGGTCTCACCGGGAGGACGATATGGAAGCGAAACATAAAGCCATCACAGATCGGATCATCCGAGCGTTCTACACCGTCTACAATACTCTGGGCTATGGGTTCCTGGAGAAGGTCTATGAGAAAGCTATGGTCATCGAGTTGACCAGACTGGGAGTGGAAGTAGTGCCCCAAGCACAGATTCACGTCTACTATGCAGGGCAACCGATAGGCGAATACAATGCCAACCTGTTGGTTGCAGACCGGGTCATCGTCGAATTGAAAGCCACCCGCGCCCTGATTCGGGATCACGAGGCACAATTGCTGAACTACTTGAAAGCCACGGCCTACGAAGTTGGCCTTTTGCTCAACTTTGGCCCCAAACCGGACATCAAGCGCAAAGTCTATGACAACCACCGCAAAGGCAGCTTGGCCTGGACCAACCCCAAACAATGAGAAACCAAAATCTGTGCAATCTGTGTAAATCTGTGTCCTTATTTCGTTTTCTTGAATGAGGGAGATGTCATGGCCGTCAAGTTTTCAATTCGTAACCTGAGCTTCTCGTACAACGGCGACGTGGCCCTGCGCGACGTGAGCCTCGACATTCCGGCGAACCAGATCACGGTCATCTTTGGGCCGTCGCACGCGGGTAAGAGCACATTACTCCGCTGCCTGAACCGGCTGAACGACCTGATCGAGAATGAAGAGACAGAACGCAAAGGGCACGTGCTCCTGGACGGGGAAGACGTCTATACGCCGGGCGTGGACGTCACCGCTCTGCGCCGCCGGGTAGGGATGGTCTTTGCCCTGCCCATCCCCCTGCCGATGACCATATACGAGAACTTGACCTTCGGCTTGCGCATGCAAGGTGAGCGGCGGCAGGCGCGTCTCGACGAGCGCGTGGAGCGCAGTTTGCGCCAGGCCGCCCTGTGGGACGAAGTCCAGGACCGGTTACACGATCCGGCCCTGCGGCTATCGGGCGGGCAGCAGCAGCGGCTGTGTATCGCCCGCACTCTGGCCCTCGAGCCCGACGTGATCCTGCTGGACAATCCCACCTCGGGCCTCGACCCGCTGTCCACGGCCAAGGTGGAGAACTCGTTGCAGGAGTTAAAGCAGGAATACACCGTCGTGCTGGTGCCCCACAGCGTGCAACAGGGTGCCCGGGTGGCCGACTATGCTGCCTTTCTGCTCGATGGCGAGTTGGTCGAGGCGGACATCGGTGAAGAGATCTTTACCCGCCCCCAGGACTCGCGCACCGAGGGGTACGTAACGGGGAGGTACGGCTAGGAGAGTCCTGAAAAAGTCATGTTTTCACCGCAGAGACGCAGAGGGCACAGAGTTTTTCAGGCTTTAACTGTAGGGTTCTCTGCGTTCTCTGTGCGACCAAGAGATCAACGAGTGGCTGTTGGATGAAGCGATTGCGGCCATGTCCCACCTGGACAATCCGGACGTGCTCAAGATGAGCCAGCGATTCGATAACCACAAACCGTACCTCTTGCTCTACCTGGACTGGCTGGGAACACAGTTGTCCCCGTTGCGGGCTGAACTGCACACCTACAACGAGCAGCGGAACCACGACGAGCGCACCAAACCTGGAGCTATGCACTGCCCGGCCCATGCCGCCTACCTTTCGTCCCCTCCTTGAATCCACCCGGAACCGGACGGCGTTCGGTCCGAGAGCCTGCGCAACATCATAGCACGGCGTCCCCCGGGCGGCAAGCCTCGTGGCCCGCAGATGGATCTTTGTTTGCTCAGGCTTAGCTGGACGGCTGATCTGAGCCTTGACAGCACAAAACGAATGTGGTATACTCAACATTGTTCCAGGTTTTTTCACCTTTTTGCTTTGCTGCGCCGTCGCAGGTAACTCATCGTCTCATCGTTGGCCGAGGATTTACAGACGTCCACCATACCGTTTGAGTGCATCTTTCTACTCTTATCCATTTAATCTCATTCCTGGCACTCTGGTAGCTCTATCCTTTCCGCAAAACCGAATCTGACCCGGTTCGAGAAGCGCTCAGATCCAACTAGACACAAGAGCGATGCGAACGATAGATCGAATTGTCCACCACACCGTGGAGCACGCGTTGACGGTGCTTCGGGAAGATCTGCCATCCGACTTGGGCGCGCTGATTCAAGTCGGCGCGTACGAACCTGGGCTGCTCAACCAGCTGCCATTTATCACCGTCTCCGCTTCCGCCGAGACCGCGCGCCGTTCGGGCCTGGGCGACCTCGTTGGCCTGAAACGCGAGACCGTGGACGGCAGCCCCCTGGACCTGGGATTTACCACCGGCTACGGCGGCGAGGTCGCCTTCACGTTGAGCCTGTGGGCCATCACCCGGCCCCAGTTGGAACAAGTGCACGCCGCCGTCACCGAGCTCACCTGGGTGAACCGCGAGCGAGCCTGGGAAGCCCCCGCGGGCACCCTGAACTGCACCGTGTTCCTCCGCTGCCACCTGGACCAGCGCTTTGCCAGCATCCCCACCCCCCTGCCGCCCGCGCCACCCCACATCACCGTGACCGCCAACAACGTCAACCTGCGCGCCGAGCCGGCCAACGATTCGACCCTCGTCGGACAAGCTCAACAAGACGAACAGTTTGAGCTGCTGGGACGAAACGACGGCGCCGACTGGGTGCAGGGCTGCTGCTTTGACGGCCGGGCCGTCTGGCTGCGCGCCAACCAGGCCGAAACGTCCATCCCCCTGCCGTTGATCCCCGTGACAGACGATTCAGGCCCCGGGCCCACTGGAGACACAGAGCCCGATGGCCCCGGCCCCACGTCCGATACCCAGCCTTCAGAAGGAGGTGATGCCCCGCCGGGAACCGCAGACGTCGATCCGGGCACGGCCATCCTCGCCACGGCGGATCAGCCGGTAACAACCGTGCTGCGCCAGGACCAGCGCTACGTCGCCTTCCTGGAAGTCACGCAAGAACCCACCAAAGCCAGCGGTGAACTCATCGACGAAATTCGCATCACCCGGCAGATCGCCGCCGGGGACGTCACTTTGGACACAGAACGAACTCGCCTCTTTGCCGATCACGTCGAAGTCGTGGACGAGTTTCCAGACTAACCGTCATTGCGAGCGAGCGTGAGCGACATCGAACGGAACGTTCGCGCAATCTCCAGCTAGCGAACCGGAGATTGCCTCGCCGCAAACGACGCGGCTCGTTATGACGAGAGTTTAGAGGAGGTATCTACCATGGCGGAAAGCTTTTCCCTCTCGGAACTGGTGATTCCGGGGACCTACATCCGCGTTCGGGCCGAGGGCCTCATCAGCGTCGGCGGCATCTCGACCGGCAATATCGGCATCGTGGGCACCTCGGCCGACGGCACCGGCGAGACCCACATCCTGTCCGATTACGACAGCGCCAAGGCCGCCTTTGGCGACTATGACGCCTACGATGGCGGCAGCGGCACCCTCAACCTCACACGAAGCCTGGAGCTGCTCTACCAGAACGGCGCCCGCACGGCCTTTGCCCGCTCCCTCGACCCCGCCGGCAGCCCCGGCCAGGCCGAATTCATCGCCGAGTTCAACGAGCTGGCCAAGGACGACGTCAACATCCTCGTCGCCCCCGAGTTGGACACGACCACGGCCCTGGCCGTCTTTGGCAGCGTCCTGGAGACGGCCGAAAACAGCGGCCAGGACATGATGGCCGTCGTCGGCTGCGACGAGACCGCCGTGGCCGACATCCTGGCCCAGGTGACGGCCAACGACCGCATCATCATGACCACCCCCGGCATCCAGGCCTACGACGCCACGGCGGGCGAAAATGTAAACCTCAACGGCACCTACAGCGCCGCCGCCGTCGCCGGGCTCATCAGCACCCTGGCGCCCCAGTCCAGCCCGACCAACAAGGTGTTGCCCGGCGTCGTCAAGCTGGCCCAGCGCTTCTCCTACGGCGAGATGGTACAGCTCGTCGGCGGCCGGCTCATGGTCCTGGAGGAGCGGCGCGGCGTGCGCGTCGTGCGCGGCCTGACCACCGACGACGGGGCCTTTACCCAGGTCACCACCCGGCGCATCACCGACTTTGCCAAGGCCGGCATCCGCCTCGCGTCCAACCCCTTTATCGGGCGGCTGAACAACGAGCGGGTGCGCAAGGCGCTGCAAGGCGCCATCGACGGCTTTTTGACGACCATGGTCCAGGACGAGGCCCTCGTCGGCTACGAGCTGGCCGTGACGGCCACCCGCCAGGACGAGATCGCCGGCCGGGCCATCGTCAACGCCGTCTTGCAGCCGACCTTCAGCATCGACTTTGTCGCCGTGACCCTGGTGCTACAGTAGGAGGAGATAACCAATGGCTAACACACGAGTATTCACCGGCGCCGACGGCTCCATCGCCCTCTCTGTGCCCCAGGGCACCGAGGGCGAAACGGCCCAGACCGTGCTGGACGCCTACGAGCTGCTGGCCGTGGGCCGCGTCCAGGACGTCAGCGTCCAGGTCCACTCCGACGTCAAGGCCTTTCACGAGATCGGCCAGCGCTACGCCACCGAGCTGCGCCCCGGCAACGTGACCATCACCGGCACCATCGGCCGGGCCTACATCAACGGCGCCATGGTCAAGCTGCTCCTGGGCGAGGCGGCCGACAGCCGCCCGGCGGCGAGCTGGACCCAGCCGGCCTTCAACATCACCCTCCTGCTGGAAAACCCGGCCGTGCCCGGCGTGCGCAACACGCTCACGCTCCACGACGTCAAGCTCGACAACTGGGTCTACAAGCTGCCCGAGGACGACTTTGTCCTCGAATCGGTCGGCTTCCAGGCCCTCTACCTCACTGTGCAGGATGAGGCCTGATGCTGACGGCCGAGGAACTGCTCGCCGGCAGCAGCCTGACCTTTGAGGTCGAGATCCCGCCGGACGTGCTCCATCCCGGCCAGGACCCAGGCACCGCAGACGCGCCCCAGACCGTGCGGCTCCGGCCGCTGGCCGTGCGCGACCTGCAACTCATCTCGCGGGCGGCCAAGGAGCAGGACCAGCTCACCGCCACGCTGATGGTCCAGCGCGCCCTGGTCGAGCCGGAGATGAGCGTGGCCCAGGTCGCCGCGCTGCACGTGGGACTCGTCCAATTCCTGCTGAACGAGGTCAGCCACATCAGCGGCATCACGGCCACCACCGAGGCCCTCTCGGCCACGAGCGAGGCGCCGCTGGCCAAGGCCGCGTTCGTCCTGGCCCGCGAGTTCGGCTGGACGCCCCAGGAGGTGAACGAGCTGACCCTGGGCCAGGTGCTGCTCCACTTGCAGATGCTGAAGGAACAGGCATGAGCCCCTTGCCCAACGACTCGCGCCAAGCCGCAGACTGGGCCGGCGTCCGCGCCTTTCGCGCCGCCGCCGCGCGCCTGGGCGACCCGGCGCCAGGGCTGCTGGCCGCCGCCTCGCGGCCCGACGCCGTCGTGCGCAGCCTGGCGCCCGCCCTGCCGCTGGTCGATTTTTCGCCCTTTGACGCGCTGCCCGGCGTCCCGCTGGACGCCGAGGGGGATTCGGCCTCGACGGCGGCGCGCACACCCGGGCGGGCGTCGCCACCGCCCCTTGGGGACGGACTGCGGCCCCGCCGGCCCGAGCCGGCCCAGCCAGCCCAGCCGCCGAAACCGGAGGGCGCGCCGCCCGTGTTCTCACTGCGGCGCAGCGGCCGTCCGGGGACCAGCCCCGACCGAGCCAAGCGCCAGCCAGCCGGGCGCGCCGCCCCGCACGCCGCATCCCGGCAGGCGCCGGATCGGCCGGACGCGACGGCGCCGCCCGCTGCCGAGAGGACCGGCCCATCCCACGCCACGCGCCAGCCCAGCCCCGGCGCCCCGCC
>CAYLZO010000212.1:0-9431 GCA_964387775.1 uncultured Anaerolineaceae bacterium | reverse complement strand
ACGCACGATCACAGCGTACCTTCCCTACCAACTTGCAAATAACTTAACGGTACTAGGGCAAGGTGCAAGTCCGTGCGCCCGGCCTCTTTTCTTTCGGTCCAGGGCTGGAAGGTGAACGCCGCTAATTCTTCGGCCCGCCCGGAGGTGGGCATAGCCCACAGGACATGCTCGGGACACGCCAAAGGCGAAGCGAGGGAAAAATCACCGTGACCTATTGCTCAACGCGCTGGCATCGAGGTAATAGGCTGTCATCGCCCTTCCCGCTCGGCGATGATGAGATCAGAAAGAGGACCGGCAGCCGCCAACGCTTCTGACGCTGTCTCCAGCTCTGCTTCTGAAACGGGTTGGGCTGGCTCAACCAGGTGACGTGGCCGGACGATGCCAGCCTCCAACAGAGCCTGGTGTATCCGATGGCGTTGTTGCTCAGGCTCGGGAAGCTGGGCAACAATCTGCACCTGGACACGAGTTCGCTCCGGTATTGGCAGCGGCATTAGCAAACGCAGTACACCTTCTTCGTAAACCGCTGTAATTGTCTTGGTCATCTTGCCTCTCTCTATGATCCGTGTTTAGGATTGTAGCATGCGGAAGGATGGGCGTCAATACGCAGAAGGCGTAGGGAATGGCCCGCCTGAGCAAATGGTGGGTGGGAATGGGATTTCGAGGAAAACCTGCGTCCCCTGGCCGGGCTTCGACTCTACGCAGAGTTCCCCCCGGAATTCCTTCGCTCGCCGAGCCATGCTGACCAGGCCCAGGTGATCTTGCCGCGTGTCGGGGGCCAGGGCAGAAGGGACGTCGAACCCCAGGCCGTCGTCCCGGACCTCCAGCCACAGCCGGTCCGGTTGCAGGTCCAGGGTGGCCTGGAAAGCGAAATGCATGACGGCCGGCATATCGTTCACCAGCGTCCCGACGACGGTCTTCACGTCCATCACGCGGGAGACGACAATCTCGTAGCCGCATCGGGCACCTTGCCATTCCGAGCATTCGCTGATAAAATGTGGCGAGTTTGCGGTTTGTCTGGCCTGACCTTGTTATCCGAGGAGGGTTTTTACAATGAGAAATATGGCAGCGTTCGTACTTGATATCCAGATGAAGCGGTTTGAGCAATTGTTGAGAACGCTTGCCAAAGAGAAGGGCATGGATGCCTTTGCAATTGGACTGTCGTACAAAGATGGCATGCTGTTCCTCAGCCCTGGCAAGATCAGCAAGTTGGACCGCGATAACTTCGAGTGGGCGATAGAGACGCTCTATTACGAGGACCTTGCAAGCGGCAAGATACTGGGTCGTGGGCAGGCAATCACTCTACACATGATACGGATCAAAGATGAGCAGATATTCCTTCTCATGAAATGCCATCGCCCAGACATCGTGGGCGAGCTTTTCGAGTATTTCGTCGGGAATATGGAGAGCTTACAAGAGATGCTTGCCCAGCCGATGCCAGAGATGGAGCAAGTGCCACAAGAGCCAGCAGCGTATACCGTGGCCGATGAGTCGCACCAGGGGCACGACATAATGCCGGCTAGAGACAACGTAGAAAAGGAAGAAACGCCTACGACATGGTCTCCCGGCGACGAACCGTGGATGAAGATAAAAGACATCAATTGGGAACGCCAAGCGCTCGAGTTGTGGTGGGGCGGTTACACAGCCAAGGAAATAGGGGACCGTCTCGGTCTTGAAGCAAAAACTATCAACAACTGCATGTCCAGGTTGCGCGAGACCTATGACGAGGAGATTGTGCCGACGGTCAAGCAGCTACGCAAGATGGGGCAAAGATAGGATATTTGGGATAAAAGTCAGGACATCTGGGATATTGCATCCCGGATATTCCATCGGGTACAATGGCGGTATGCTGTAGAGGCATATCGCCATTTCTTTTTGGAACGGAGATGCATAATGGTCAAGCGAGTCACAGTGACACTTGAGCAACCAGAGTATGCAGCGCTGCTTCAGATAGCCGTCGCCGAATTGCGCAATCCGCCCGATCAACTACGCCACATTCTGCGCCAGGAGCTTGAGCGGCAGAGACTATGGCCACCTGCTGAAATCCAGGCCACCGATCAGAACGAGAGGAAAGCAAGATCTCAAGATGACCATTCTTGACCCACCATCACAAAACGTCCCGGAGATAAGAAGGGACCCCGGCGCGACCAGCACTTCTGGCTACTGCGTGCACCTACGGTGCCGAGCAGGGACGCCAGACCGCGCTGGTCGCGCCGGGTAGCAAGCTAAAAGGGGCTGTGGGGCCTGCCCCCTCATCCCCAGCTTGCCGCCGTTCTACGCACGGTGGGGGGCGTCGTCTGCTCTGTGGGGCATAGCCCCACAATCGCAGCCAGCCGCCGCGCTACGTACTGTGGGCCGGGTCCGCTCCTGCTCCGCAGGGACGCAGCCCCACTCATCGGAGGAGACCATGTCCAAGACAGGCAAGTACAACAAACACGTTCAGCTTTACATGACATCCGAGATGCACGACTTTGTACAACTCATGGCCAGCCGGCAGCAGACGACCATGGCCGACGTCATCCGCCAGGCCGTCCGTGATCAACTGGATGTCCAGGAAGACGTCATCGGCAGCCGCAGCCGCCTGGGGGTGCGTGTCATGAAAGGGCTAGAAGGTATGCAGCAGCGCCTGCTTGAACAGACGGCTCGCCAGGGCCGGCTCCAGTTGGCAGCGATGATCGTCCTGTTCCAAAGATTAGAGGTCATCGAACCCGGCACCCTGGCGGAAGTCATCAAACTGGCCGAACACCCCAAGATTGTCAAGGCTCTCGGAGGCGAGAAATGAAGTGCATCTGCAACTTTCGCTACGCCCGCGCCAGGCAGGGAGGCGCCCACTTTCCCGACGTCAAAGGGCTGCTGCGCTACTTGCAGTACCGCGATGACCGCGACGATCATATTCCCGGCGCCGGCGGCCCCAACCGCTGGATCGACGGCGGCTTGGGCTCACATCATCGGGAGATCCTGGCCCGGCTGGACCAACTCAGCCCCGGCAATCGAAGCGCCTATTGCTTCAGCGTCGTCATCTCGCCCGACCCCGAGGCGCTGGCGGACGTGGAGGGCGATCCCTACGAGCGCTTCGTGGAGACGATCCGGGACACCATGGAGGAATGGGAGGATTGGCGACTGGAGCACGATCCCAGTCCCCAGGCCGGGCCGATTGAGTACAGCTTTGTCGTCCATCGCCCGGCCTGTCCCGAGCGGAGTCGAGGGGAGCGGCACTATGGCGAACAGATGCACGCCCACCTCATCCTGCCGGCTGCCACGGAGCACCGGGCGACGAGGGACATGACGCCCCTCTACAACAACAGGCCCCACGTGGATGCCTTCAAGGAAATCACGTACCGTGAACTGGATCGGGTCTTTGACCGCGATCTGGAACGTGACGAGCCTGAACTGGAGCGGGAGCAAGAGCCTGAATTAGAGCAAGAGCGAGAGCTCGAGTTGCAGCCGGAGCGAGAACCGGATCTCCCTGAGCGCGAGATCGAGTTCTACAGCTTCTTTGACCGCTGACCGGAACAGGCATTGGAGAAAGACCAACCATGATGATCCGCCGCTTGCTGAAACGGCCGCACCGGACCTCGCCGCCCCGTCCTGCCCTGGCCGCTCTGTGCGAACGGAAGACTTTCAAACGATGGTCGCGACACGATCCCTGGGGCTGGACCCTGCAGGGGAGATTCTACGGGGCGCGAGGGCGATTCCTCGGCAAACGGTTCGGCCTGGACGCGGAGGATCTGGCCCGGGGTGTGGTCGCCTTTGGCTGGTACGCGGTTGATTCGGTCCTGTTCCCCGCCATCGCCGACCGGATGCGGGACGGCCACAGCCTGGTCGTGGCCGACGGTTCAGGCATCTTGCAGCTCCACGTCCAATCGGTCGCCGCGACCACCGGCCACCTGCTCCTGAGCCACAACCCCAAGGTCCCGGCCGCGAGTTGCGCTCTGAACCTCTGTGGCTGGATCGATGGTGCGGCCGAGGCCAGAGCGGTGGCCACCATCCTCTTCTCCGGTGCCGACCGGCGTAACTTGCCCCAGAACCAGGCCTGGCGCCGCGTGGCCATCGACCTGGTGGCGGCCTGCGCCTTGCACCACCGCAGCTTTGGTGACGCGCTGGACGCCCGGCAGGACGTGGCCCGGCTGACCGAGGACCTGCTCCACAGCCCGGCTCCCGGCGTAGCCGATCTGGTTACCGGCCTCAAAAGGCTGGCAGCCCAGGACCTCGACCTGGCGCACAGGGCGGTGGCCACGGCCCTCGATATCGGCCTGGCTCCCTGGGCAGAACGGAGCTTCCACCACGTCCGCGAGATCAGCGACTACAACAGTCTGGATCTGGCTCACCAGCTGGCCAACGTGCCCACTGTCGTCGTCCTCCGGGGTGCGAAGCGGCGCCAAGGTGGGTATGGTCCCTACCTGGGGGCGCTGCTCCAGGCGTTGACCACCCACCTGCACAGAATCGGCCAGCAGCGGCCGACCGGAAAACCTACCCTTCCAGTGGGCCTGATCCTGGGTGATGTCGCAGCCCTGGGCCATCTCGGCTTCCTGGCCGGCGAACCCCACCAGGTTCTGAACCCGAGCATCTCTATCCTGGCTGCGGCCAAATCGATCGTCCACCTCGACCCCATCTATCCGGGCCGGAACGGGGTGAGCCGGCTAATCGCCGGCCTGGGCACCAGGATCGTCTTTGGCGGCTGCGACCGGCGCACAGCCGAGTTCTTCAGCCGGCTGGGCCGCGGCCTGGTCCTGCCCCAGGACCTCACCGGACTGGATAGCGATCGGGCCGTCATCTTTGCCCCTGGCGGCGACGAGCACCAGACCAAACAGGTTGTCCTGTATGGCCGGCCGCTGCCCTTCCGCGAGCGCAAAGACTGGATGCGAAAATATGGGCACTCCAAAGCGTTCACCGTCATAGCCAGACTACCGGGTGTCCGTGCCGCCCCCAGGTCGCCTCATACTGACGGCCCGACCCCCGAGTGCGAGCCTATCGAGCGCTTGCTGGAGGATGCCCCCGAATCTTCAAAAGGGAAGGAAAGAGACCTATGGACAAACGACGATTGGTAGCTGTCGCTGCCCGGCGTTGTACGCTGACCCGGCGGCAGGTGGACGAGGCCCTCCACGCCATCCTGGAGACGGTGGTCGAGGCTGTCGCCGCCGGCGAGCCGGTGGTCTTGAGGGACTTTGGACGCTTCTCGACTTGGCGGCGGAGGCAGCGCATCCGGGGCTTCGATGGCCAGGCCCACCAGGTGGACGAGGCGCAACTGGTCTTCAAGGCGTCGGCTGTCTTGCGCCGACGCCTGAAGGGGGAGCCGTAGGGGGAGAGAGGGTCACACATTGGGTCAGCGCTCTAACCCGCGAGCCGTCTTTTTCCTGGAACGAGGGGGATGCGTCTTTGCCTTCACCCGACCCGGCTAAGGAAACTGCCCCGGAAACGCTCTCAGGGCGAGAAATAGGGCAATCTGCTGGCCGGGCTGCAGAAACAGCCCCAGAGACGCTCTCAGAGCGAAAAAGGGGGCAATCTATCGGCCCGGCCGCAGAAACTGCCCCGGAGACGTCAGGAGTCGCTGATTCGGAGAACAGCGGGTGGCAGACTGTGGAGGTGACGCCCCTGGGCCTCGAAAAGGGGGTCAAGGCCGACAGCGGCCGCGTCCGCTGGGCGGTGCCCACCTACGACGTCAGCACGGGCGAGGATCTGGAGATCCCGGTCAACGTGGACAACGGCTTGTTGCAGGTCATGTTCCCCGACCCTTCGAGTGCCTCAGGGCGTGGCCTGGAGATCGCCCTGGGCCAAGTGCCGCCCCCCCCGCCCCGCAGCTCCCCGGAGCAGGGCTTGGCCAAGGGGCCTGGATGCGACCTGCAAGAAAGGCTACGGCCCCCAGGCGCAGCGGAACCCGACGGTATTTCCACGATTGTCGGGAGAAAGGGCGCCCCGATCCGCCGAGCGCGAGTCCCCACCGGACGGGTCCCAGGCCCCGCCCCGCAAGGCTCTGTGGGCGCCTGTCGCCGGCCCTTGTGGGTTGTTGGTCGGCGAACGGCTATAATAGTCGCTCTGATACCAATCGTTCACCCACTCCCACACGTTGCCGGCCATGTCGTAGGCGCCGAAAGGACTCCTGCCCGTTGCATAGCTGCCGACGTGCGCCGCGCCGCGGCCTGCTGCATTGAGCCGGGAGGGGTCGAACTCGTTGCCCCAGGGGTATCTCCAGCCCCTCGCGTCCACCGCTGCCATCTCCCATTCTGCCTCTGTGGGCAAACGTCCCCCTGCCCATGCGCAGTACTGGTAGGCGTCATTCCAACTCACTTGCACGACAGGGTGATCCATGAGAGCCGAGATGCCCTCGCCGGGGTTGTTGGGATGGCGCCAGTTCAGGCCATCCACCCGATTCCAGCGGCTGTTTTGCCAGACGTCGCCCCAGCCGGCCCTCTCGGCATCCGTGCGGTAGGCCGTTTCCGAGACGAACCCCTCGAACGCGGCGTTGGTGACTTCGAACCGATCGATCCAGAACCCATCGACGTGCACGAGATGAGGGGGACGCTCGGCACTCTCCCCTGCGTCACTGCCCATCCAGAAATCTCCCGCTGGGACGTAGACCATGGCCAGGCCATCCTTGGGGCGAGCCCAGGTGTCGCCTGAATTGGCGCCGGTGGGGGGCGAGCCCGTGGGGATGGTGGGCCCTGGCGTCCTGGTGGGCACAGAAGTCGGTGTGGGGGTCGGAGACGCGATCGTCGGCGACGGCGCGGTGGCCTGTGTGAGTGTGGGTACGACGGGCGTTGGGGTGTGGGTCGGCGGCGGGGAGGTGTCGGTTGGACTCCACCCCCGGCGACACGCGAGGATTGAGCTTTCGGGGCGGGATCAAGGACTCCTCACCAATCACCAACTTGGGTGCATCCGGCGGGGTTCGTCCGGTGAGCAGGGCATAGAGGGTGGCGCCCACGGCGTACACGTCGCTGCGAGCATCGGTGCGCCCCTGGCCATATTGTTCGAGGGGCGCAAAGCCGGGCGTCACGCCCCGCGCGCCTATCGTCGTCTCGATCAGGGGATCCCCGACCTTGGCCAGGCCAAAGTCCACCAGAAAGACCTGGCCCTGGGGCGTGATCTTGACGTTGGCCGGTTTGACGTCGCGGTGGACGACGCCTTGACTGTGAAGGTACTCCAGGGCATCGAGCACCTGGCGGGTCCAGTTCAGCGCCTGCGCTTCGGGCAGCGCCCCCTGACGGGCCAGAATCTGGCTCAGATCCTCCCCTTCGACATAGTCCATGACTGGACTCTGGCGAATTTTGATCAGCAAGGATCAAGGACACAGATTCACACAGATTTTCACAGATTGTCTAGCTGAGCCTTGAACCAAATCTGTGTTTATCTGTGAAAATCTGTGTCCTCCAATGAGTACGGTTAGCCCTCGGCCAGGATCTCTTCATTGAACGTCCGCGAGATCGTATCTTCCACCGACTCAAACACGGGCTGGACAAGCTCCGGCATTGGGCCATCTTTGCCTCCTACTCCGGTAGCAGACTGTATCCTCGTAGGGCAAATTGCCAATTTGCCCTACTGTCCTTCCATCGCTTTTCCACAGCGGCTACAAAATTGATGATCAGGGGCCAAGGGCTCGCCGCAGGCAGGGCAAGTTCGACCCCCCGCTCGCTCAATCTCGACTGCGTCTTCGCCGCTTTGAACCCGCAACCGCCGGCCGGTCCCCCTCAGTTCCCCGTGCATGACAATGACCCCATCGCCGTTCACGTGTGGGCCGTGATAGTGATGGTGGACCTGAGGCGGCTGGGCCACCTTGAGCCGCACGTCGAGAAACACCGGCCGCTGTGGACGCCCCGCCGCATCGTCGTAGTACACTTGTACCCGCAGCATGGCCGAGCCCGATTTAGTAGGCACGAACTCGATGTCGGCCAGCTTCGTCTCACCCGGCCCCATGCTGCCCAGTGATCGTTGATCGGCGCGATGGACGTCACCCTCGTAGGCCAAGATCACGTCGCAGGCCAGCGAGCGGGTGCAGTTGTGGAGCCGCACCTGCACGGCATCCGGGTGGCCCAGCCTCAAGGGAGGTAGGTTAGCGGCTTGAACCTGAAGCAGGGGCGCCTTGCGGTTCCGGGCGCCGAGCAACCGGCAGCGGTTGGCCCGTTCTTGGTTGCCCGCCAGGTCCCAGGCGTCGGCTGCGTCGAGCCACCACTCTGCGGCCTTGGCCGGATCGGCTGTGCGCCGCGCCAATTCCTGGTAGGCGCGCCCGGCCCGTTCGTGCCAATTCAGGGACATGGCCAAATCAGCCACGACGTCGAGCCGGCCCGCGGCCTCGGCCGCTTCCAGAGCCGCTTCTGTCTCACCGGCGAGAAGCCACAACTCAACCGCTTCCTGCAAGCGGGGCGGCGAGGTATTTTGCTCCCGGCGCGCGCCTTCGGCGTAGCGGGCCAGGCACCAACGCAGCGCGTTCAGATGGCCGTCGCTGTCGACCACGTACAATTGGCCGTCGGGCGCAATCGCCGGCGGCACGGTCACGGCGCTGCCGCTGTGGTACTGCCAGAAGCACGAGCCGTCGGCCGTATCCAACGCGTAGAGATAGCCGTCGTTGGAGCTGGCAAAGACCAGGTCGCACCAGCCGACGAGGGGCGCCGCCACGGCCTGCCTGGTGGCAAAAGGCTCGCGGAGGGGCTGTCCATCGACGGGATCCAGGGTATAGACCCGGCCATCGCCGGCGCCGACGAAGAGCATCCCCTGATGCAAGAGGGGGCGGCCCACCACGGCGCCCTGCAGGCGGGTCGACCACCGCGTGCGCCCCGCTCGATTCAGGGCTGCCACCCGGCCATAGCTGTCGCCGACGACGATCTGTTTGCGATCGAGGTCCACGAGGGCCGGCGCCAGGATACGGCCCCCCCACAGCGGCCAGGCTTCCACCTTTCCCCGGCGGAGGTCCAGGGCAAAAAATCCCCCGCCCCGGTCGCCCACGTAGAGGCGCTGGTCCCACTGGGCGAGTTGGGCGCGCAGTCCCTTGCGACTCACCGAGAAATGGCGGACCACGCGTCCCTGGGCCGGGTCCACGACCACGATCTGACCGGCGCCCGGCCGCAGGGTCTGAGCATCGACGTCCACGCTTTGGTAGAGCCCTCCCTTGCCGGCCAGGGGCGGGCTGCTCAGGCGCCCGCCGATCTCGATTCGGTGGACGACAGCGCCGGTAGCCGGGGCCAGGCCATAGAGCACGCCATCGTGTCCCGGCAGCCACAGATGGTCGGCGGCCATCGTCAGCCCATCGCCCGGCCTCGTTGCCAACTCTACAGGCTGTGACCAGGCAGGTTTGCCCGTATTTCGGTCAAAAGCCCAGAGGCGCCCGCCCCGTGACGCGACGTAGACCCGTTCTCCATCACAGGCGGGTGCGGTGCGCACCGGCTCGCCCAGGTCCCGCCGCCACATTTCCGGGCGCAGGGCCGAGGGCCGGCTGGCCCGGGCTG
>CAYLZO010000211.1:5982-9530 GCA_964387775.1 uncultured Anaerolineaceae bacterium | reverse complement strand
CAGGGTCCGGCGGGCGGCAGCGGGGTCGCCGTCAAAGAGCACGTCCGCCGCCTGGAGCTGAACGCTCAGACCCGACAGCGAGTGGGCCAGTGTGTCGTGCAGCTCGCGGGCCAGGCGGTTGCGCTCGCGGCTGGTGGCCAGTTGCTCGCTCAACATGGCCTGTCGCTTGAGCCGGGCGTGGGCCGCCTCCAATTCGTCGTGCTGGCGGCGCTGGACCGTTGCCAGGTGGGCGACGACAAAGGGCACAAGGTAGAGGAGGACCACCTTCGGTGGCAGCGTCGTCAGAAAGCCGGTGGGCAGGGTCCCTTCGCCCAACAGCAGCCAGACGCCGCCCAGGACGTGGGTGGCCACGGCCCACGACGCGGCCCACGTCATCCCCCGGCGCTCGAATACCCAGGCGGCCAGGACCACGGGCACCAGCAAGTAAAAGAAGGATTCGCCACGCCAGGCAAAGAGGGCCGACCAATGCTCCTGTCCCACGTCGGCGATGACGGCATTCCAGACGCGGGCGCTGCTGGTGATCGTCAGCTCGGCCGATTGAGTGGTGATGAGCAGGAAGAAGGCGATGGCAAAGTAGCGGCGATACGACAGCCGGCGGGCCACCCCGGGGACCCAGACGAAGGCGATGGACAGCAGGTTGAGGCCCGCGATCCACACCAGGGCCGGGGCCAGATCGCCGGCCAGTCGCAGGCCGATCCAGGTGGAAACCTGCGAAACCAGGCGCAACAAGACGAACAGGCGCAGCAGGCGAAGCACATCCTTCATAGACCAGAGTATAACCGGCCTGAGCCAGGGTGTCAAGCGCTTCACCAGGCTCTTTCCCAGGTGGGCGGCCCGCTGTTTTGGTGCGGCGGCCACCTGTTCCGTTTTGGATTTGCCTTTTCCGAGGATCACGTCTGTCCTCTGCCTTGTTTTTCTGAGGCCAGGTTCCCAATTCCAGCACCCCAGAATTGGGCGAATCCTCAATAGTAGACGATGGTCATCGTGCCGCCGGCGATGGTGATGGACGCCACGCAGGTATAGTCGTGGGCTTGGGCCATCTCGGTCTCCAGGGCGCGCTCCAGCGTCGTGTTGATGGCCGCCTTGCGGGCATCGGTCATGCCCGCCTGGCCGATCTGGGCCTGGACGACGGTCACGTGCACGTCATAGTTCCGGGCCTCCACGGCCAACACGAGCACGCCGTCCACGGTCTGGCCGCCCGGCCCCTCGTAGCGCACCTGGGCCGTGATCTGCCCGTTTTGTAGACTCACCGAGCGGGTGTCCACGTAGGCCCGCTCGGTGGCTTGCAGCACGGCGTCGAGCATGGTGTTGATCTGGCTTTCGTTCAGGACGACGGTGTAGGTCGTGCCCTGGTACGATTCGCAGGAGGGCGCCGTGGGCCGCAGGGGCTGGCGCGTAGGTTCCGGCGTCGCCGTGGGCGGTGCGGGCGTCTGCGTCGGTGCCGAGGTAGGCGCCGGCGTGGCCGCCTGGGCCTCGCTCGTCGGCGCCGACGTAGGCGCTTCTGTGGCCGCGGCGGCTGTCGCCGTCGGCGTCGGCGTGGCCGAGGCGCCGGGTGCCGGGGTGTCGGCGGGCGGCTCGCTCGCCACCTGGGTTGCCGCCACCGTGGCTGTGGCCGGGGATTCGGCCGTCGCCGCCGTAGACGTCATTGTGATTTGCCCCGCCGCCGGCGTTCCGCCGACGTTGACGTTGATGGTGATCTCGCTGCACACGGCCAGGCCTATCGAGAGCAGAATGGCCGTCCCGAGTAGCGATAGCAACAATCCCGGTTTCTTGAACATCGTACCCCTCCTTCGATTATCAGACTCTATCAGGCCATGACAAAGGCGGCAGGTGCCAGGCACTTGCGGGAACAAGTGCCTGGCACGGGATCTGGTCATTCCAGGGGACTCAGTATGGCGCTGTAGCTGCCCACGCCCACGGCCGCATAGACGACCGTCACCTCGCCGGCGGGCACGACCCCGGCGTAGATGGCCTTGGTCACGGCCAGCGGCTTTCCGTCCGCGTCGAGGCCCAGCCCTGTCGTCACCGCGTAGAAAGCGTAGCCCATCATGCCCTCCTGTTCCACCGGCGCGAAGGCGATCCCCTCCAGCTTGGGATAGACCAACTCCACGAGGTCCAGGGCAGCGGATGCGTCGGCGGGCAGCGTCTCGCCGACGTGCAGGGCATAGACTCCCAGCGAGGCCGCCGACAGGTCCACCTCCATCTCGCCGCTGAGGGTGCAGGGCGCGTCGGGGCTGCAATCGCCCACGCTGACCGTCGCCGCCCCGCCGCTCAACAGGCCCCAGTAGGTCTCGGCCGAGACGTCGGGCGCGGCGGCCACCACATCCTGCACTTCGGCGGGCAGGTAGGAGAGGAGGGTGAGCACGTCCACCGTCAGCTCGCCGGCGTAGAGTGGGTTGACGGCCAGTCCCAGCTGGTCGTTGGCGAAAATCACCAGGGCCTCGTAGGCTTCGGCCGAGGGCTCGGGCACCTGCTCTGGCGACACTTCGGAGGGTGGCGCGGGCGCGGGCTCGGCACCGGCCTCGTCCTCGCCGTAGTAGTAATAGTAGTTGTTCGTCACCTGGGTCGTGGTGTAGGTCCCCGTCGCCGCGTCGTAGGCGTAGGCGTAGCAGTCCCAGGGATAGTAGAAGCAGTAGGTGGCATAGTTCTCATAGTTGTCGTAAACATAGTCGACCACCTGATAGGCTTCCTCCAGGGCGTAGGCGTAGAGTTCATAGACCTCGTCAGCCGTGGCGGTCATCGCCTCGTAGTAGGCCTGCGCGGCATAGTCTACGGCAGCATAGTAGTCGTCCCAGAGTTCGTTGTAGGCATCCTGGGCTGCCTCCGCCGCTTCCTGCGCATTCTCGCCTGCATTTTCGGCGGCCTCCTGCGCCTCCTCTTGCAGGACGATGGCCGGGTCCAGGTCCTCGTACAGGGTCGGCAGGTCGGGCCACTCGACCTCGCCGCTGTCGTAGGGTGGGCTGCCGGGCTGCCAGTGGCCCGGCAGGCTCGGCTCTTCCTCGCCCGGAATCGGCGCCGGGCCGCCGGTAACGGTGCCAAAGCCGCCAAAGCCGCCCAGGTTCAGGGGCGTCCCGCTAAAGAAACCGGGGCCGCCCTCGCCGCCAGGGCCGCCGCCCGGCAATCCGCCACCGGGCAGGCCCGCACCTGGCGTCCCGCTGCCGGGGCCGCCTCCCGGTCCGCCGTTGCCAGGGTCGCCATTGCCGGGGCCACCGCCGGGCAACCCGCCGCCCGGCTGGTTGTCTCCTCCGGCCAGTCCCCCGCCCGGCGTCCCGCTGCCGGGACCGCTGCCCAGAAGCCCGCCGGAGGGCCGTTGAAAGCCCTCAAAGCTCGGCCCCGATGGGCCGGCGCCGCCGGGTCCGCCCAGGCCGCCGCCGGGATTCTCCACGCCGCCCTGCCCAAAGCTGCCTCCGCCAAAGGGCGTGCCGCCCCCGCCGCCGTGCTGGCCCCCGCCGGGATCGATGTTTGCCCCGCCGCCAGGCGAGTCACCACCTGGGTTGGCACCCCCGCCTCCCCCCGGCGACCCACCGCCAGGACTGATGCCCTCTCCG
>CAYLZO010000211.1:0-5972 GCA_964387775.1 uncultured Anaerolineaceae bacterium | reverse complement strand
GCACTGCCCCCGCAGCCCGTCAACACCAGAGCCGCAATCAGAGCCACAACCAGAAAAGTGTAGAACCGTGTCTTTCTCATCTTGACCTCCTATTTCTTCAATATCCAATCTCTAATCGCTACTTGCCCCGCAGCCGCCCCAGCTCGACCTCGACGGTGGCCAACGCCCGGTGGCCGGCCACGTCCTCGCCCAGCAGGCCCAGGAAGTAGCGTCCGGCCGGGGCGGGCTCCCAGGTCAGGGCCAGGGCGCCGGTGTCCGGAACGGTCAGGGTGACGCCCGGCTGGGCCGTCCAGTTGGCGCTCTCGTCCAGCGTGAAATCGTAGAGTTGAACCTGGTCGCCGGCGGCGGGGGTGATCTCGAAGGGCCGCCCGGCGCCGCCGTAGGGCACCGTACCCCAGACGCGGAGCAGTTGGCCGCTCTCGCGATGGAAGAGCAGCTCGGCCTCGTAGGACGAGTTCTCGCCGGTCGGCTGGTAGCGGCCCAGCACGCTCACCACGCCGCTGCCCGTGCCCGTGGGCCAGGGGACGACAGCCTCGCCGATTTTTCCATCGGAGACGACGGCCAGTTGGGGCAGCCATTGCAGCTCCCGCTGCCGCCGGTTTCTATCCCGCGCCCGGTCCCGCTCGACGCGGTCCAGCTTGAGCAGGCGCAGGCGATGCGCAGCATCGACGCCATCGTCGCGCACCTGGCCGCCCACGGCATAGATTTCAAAGATCTGCTCGCCCTCGTAAAAGGTCTGGAGCAGAAAGGGCCGCCGCCGGTCGCCGGCCTCTACCGACTCGACGCCCACCTCGGGCGCCGCGAATGTGGTGTCGGCGGCGGGGGTGTAGGCGGCCAAAAAGTCGGCCCAGGCCGGGATCAACGCCGCCTCGAAATAGGCCGTGTCGAGCACGCGGCTGTTGCGCGGAAAATAGACGGCCACGCCGCTGGCCTGGCTGAAGGCGCTGCCGTGCGCCTCGGCCACCACGGCGGCGCCGATGGCCGCGTCCAGGCGGCGGGCGGCCTCGGCCAGGGCCGGGTCGGGGGACTCTTTGGCCAGGAGCCGGGCAAAGTGGGCCAGGTCCACGGCCGCGTACGCCTCCACCTCGGCGGGATAGGCCGTGGCGTAGGTCTCGACGGCGGCCCGGCTGTCGCCGATGGCGGGCAGGGCGGCGGCCAGATCAACCTGAATTGCCGCGGCCAGGGCCTCGACGGCAGCGCGGACCTCGGCCCAGCGGGCCAGGTCCACGGCGGCCAGGGTCACACTCGGCTCGGGATTCTGGGTCGTGTAGTGAGCCAGATAGTCGTCGACGAGGGTCGCCGCCAGGTCGTGGGGCGAGAGGTCAGGCCGGGTGTAGAGGTGGCCCAGCCAGGCCCGATAATCCCAGCCGGCGGCGGGCTCGATCTCTTCCGAGGCAACGGCCAGGTCAGCGTAGGGCGCCAACGCTTCAAATAAATCCATCTGGCCCATCAGACAGGCGTCGACGCCGATCAGGTCGAGGCGCACGCCGCTCTGATTCAGCGCTGCCGCCAGGTCGGCCAGGGTCAGGTTGTCCTCGCCGGGGCTCGACTCGTCCCAGGCCAGGCCCGGCCAGCCGGCGCCGTGGTTCCACAGGATGAGGGCCGTGTGCCGGGCCGGATAGGCCGCCGTGCCCCACCGGACAAAGTCGGACAGTGTGGCCGGGTCGCCCATGTTGGCTTCGCCCAGGATTTCGATGAGCTCAGTCGAATCGTCGGCCAGGAGTTCCAGCTCGGCGCCGCCGGTGACGCGATAGCGGCGGGTGTCGGTCCAGTTGCCGTCCAGGGGGGAGTAGCGGGGCGCGCGGTCTATTTGCACCAAGACGTTGACGCCGGGCGGGGGCGTCCCGGCGGCCTGCATCTCGGCCAGATCGGCCAGCCCGGCGCCCTCCAGGTTGTTGTCGGCGTCGAGGTAGACGAGGATGGTCCAGCTCGCTTGCCCGGCGGCGCCGGGCGAGGGCGTCAGGGTCTGGGTGGGCAGGGTGGCCGACTGGGAATCGGCTCGCTCGACGGGGCCGCAGCCGGTCAGCAGCAACGCCGCGACCAGCAGCAGTGCCAGTGCTCCCCAGGCCCGCTCGATCCCTGTCTTGTGCTTCTGATTCGACCTCAAGATGGACAGCATCTTCTCATCACCTCCAGGTGCCAGGATAGCAGAAAGGGGCGCCGGCGGCCAGTCCCCCCGGTCACGCCCGGCTATGACCGGAGTCACATCTTGCGCCAGGCCGGGGAATGGGCTACAATGCGGGGCGACGCTACTTTGTTTGGGAGGGATTTATGGCAGCCAGAGACTATACTCTGTTGCTGGCCGATCTGGCCGAGGAATATGCCCGTTACGCTCCGCGTTCGCTGGCGCTGGACCGGGAGGCGACAAGATACCTCGTGGACGGCGGCAGCCACGCCTTGCGGCTGAGCGAGCCCTTCCCGCCGCGTATCGTCGCGGCCCAGGGGGCGTGGGTCCGCGACGAGGACGGCCACGACCTCCTCGATTTCTGGCAGGGGCACCTGGCCAACGTCCTCGGGCACAACCCGGAGGTGGTGACCTCGGAGCTATCGCAGGCGCTGGCCTCGGGCTTTGGCCTGCAGGCCGGCTTCACCGACCGGCTCCAGGTGGAGGTGGCCGGGATCCTGTGCCGCCAGACCGGCGCGGAGCGGGTGCGGTTCACGACCAGCGGCACGCTGGCGACGATGTACGCCATCATGCTGGCCCGGGCCCACACGGGCCGCACGCTGGTGATGAAGGTCGGGGGTGGCTGGCACGGCGCCCAACCCTGGGCGCTCAAGGGCATCGGCTTCTCGGCCGAGAACGGCGCCGGCTTTCAGAAGGTCGAGTCGGACGGGGTGCCGCTGGCCGTCGCCGACAAGGTCATCGTCACCGGCTTTAACGACCCGGACCGGCTGCGCGACCATTTTCGGCAGTTTGGCGACCGGTTGGCCTGCTTCATGGTCGAGCCTTTTCTCGGCGCCGGGGGCTACACGCCGGCGACCCGCGAGTATTTGCAGACCGCGCGGGCGCTGACCGAGCAGTACGGCGCGGTGCTGGTCTTTGACGAGGTGGTTTCCGCCTTTCGCTTCCGCGCCGGCGACGTGGGGGCGCTGTACGGCGTGCGGCCCGACCTGGCGACCTTTGGCAAGATCATCGGCGGGGGGATGCCGGTGGCGGCCGTGGGCGGCCGGGCCGACATTATGAACCTGGCCGGACGGGCGGGAGGCAGCCGGGTCAAGGCCTCCGGCGGCACCTACTCGGCCCATCCGGCTTCGATGCTGGCGGCCAAGACCCTGATGTCGTACCTGGTGGCCCACGAGGACGAGGTCTATTCCCGGCTGGCCGAGCTGGGGGCCAGGATCCGGGCGACGATGGGGGGGGTCTTTGGCCAGGAGGGAATCTATGTGCAGTGCACGGGCGCGAGCGAGGCCCTGCCCGGGAGCTCGATGTTCATGCTCCACTTTCCGTATCGCCGGGAGCTATCGCTGGAGAGGCCGGAGGACTGGTCGAATCCCGAACTCTGCGACGTGGTCTTGAGCCGCCAGGTGCTGGACCGGGTCCTGCTCCTGGAGGACGTATTCCTGGTCCGCAGCCACGGCGGGGCCTCGACGGCCCACAGCCCGGCCGACGTCGCGTTCTTGGGGGAAGCGTGCCGGCGGGCCACGCGGCGCATCAAGCCCTATCTGTGATCTAGGGGTGACGGGCGGGGAGAGTTCTCCCAGCCCGTCACCCCCGTGGCACGCTAGTCCACGGTCAAGGTCTTGCTCAGGTTGCGGGGAAAGTCGGGATCGATCCCGCGCATCACGCTCATGTGGTAGGAGATGAGTTGGGCGGGGATGGTGGCGAGGATGGGGGCCATGAAGCGGCCGGCCTCGGGCAAGACGAGATAATCGTGCACGTTCTTGCGCAGCGCCTCGTGCTCGACGGCGACCGAGATCGTCCGCCCGCCGCGCACGGTGACCTCGTTGACGTGGTTGATCATCATCATCTCGTCGCCCGGCGCGGTGATGAAAAGCACCGGGTAGCCGTCGTGCACGGCCGAGAGGGGGCCGTGCTTGAACTCGCTGCTGAACATGCCCTCGCAGTGGGCGTAGGTGATCTCTTTGAGCTTGAGGGCCGCTTCCAGGGCGATGGGATGCGTGACGCCGTAGCCCAGGTAGTAGAAATCGTCCCAGTCGTTCAGGTAGGCGGCCACCTGGCGGGCCGGCTCGTCGGTGGCCTCGATGGTCTGTTCCAGCAGGCCGGGCAGGGCGTCTAGCTCGGTCACGTCCTGTCCCCCAAGGCGGTAGGCCAGATAGAGAAAGAGCACCGTCTGGTTGACGAACGTCTTGGTCGCTGGCACGCTGATCTCGTAGCCGCAGGCCAGGGGCAGGTAAACGTCGCTGGCGTGCATCAACGTCGAACCGAGGACGTTGAGCACGCCCAACACCCGACTACCCCGCTGGCGCATGACCTTGACGGCATTGAGCACGTCCTTCGTCTCGCCGCTCTGGCTGACAAAGACAGCGGCGTCGCCGGGGCCGATGCTGGCGCCGTACTGCTCGATGAACTGCGGTCCCAGCACCGGCACGGCCGCCACGCCGGCGAGTTGATTGAAATAGTAGGCGCCTAGCAGGCAGGCGTGATAGCTCGTCCCGCAGCCGACGAGGTACACAGGCCGGTCGCCCGTTGCCCGCAACGCATCGAGAAAGCGGTCCACGTGGCGCGAGCCGTTTAGCAGGTGCAGCAGCTCGCCGGCGACGGCCGGCTGCTCGTGGATTTCCTTGAGCATAAAGTGAGGATAGCCGCCCTTCTCGGCGACCTCGATGGGGCCATCGTACCACTCCTCGTCCCGCTCGATGCGCGTCCCGTCGTGAACGCCGTATAGCTCGATCCCCTCAGGCGAGAGCACCACGATCTCGCCGTCCCGGATGTACAGCACCTGGCGGGTCAGGGGCAGAATGCTGGGCAGGTCGGATGAGACACAGGTAAAGCCCTCGCCCAGGCCGGCCACCAGCCCGCTGCCTTTTTTGATGGCGTACAGCCGGTGCTCGTCGCGGTGGGTGATGACAAAGGCGTAATCGCCCTCCAGGTCGTCGTAGGCGGCACAGATGGCGGCCAGCATATCGCCGCCGTTCCTATCAAAGTGGCGCTCCACGGCGTGGACGCACGTCTCGCCGTCGTTGGTGCCCCGCACCGTCAGTCCTTCGCGCAGGAACAGCTCGCGCATCTGCACGTTGTTGACCACATTCCCGTTGTGGGCGCCCACCATGTCGCCGTCCGAGTCGAGGTGGGGCTGGGCGTTCTCGTGCGACGGCGCGCCAAAGGTCGCCCAGCGCAGTTGGGTGATGCCCCGGCAGCCGCGCATGGCGGGAAAGTCGAGGGCCGCGCTCACGTCCTCGATGCGGCCTACGTCCTTGCGCAGGTCGATGGTCCCGTCGCCGGCCACGGTGGCGCAGCCCACCGAGTCATAGCCCCGGTAGGCCAGCCGCTTGCCGGCCTCGATGAGGGTTGGGCCGAGAGTGTGTTCTTGGTCGGTGATGATGCCAAAGATGCCGCACATGAGATGGGCTCGCTCCAGTATTTGTAGTCAAATCGGGAGTGCGGGCTCTTGCCGGCCTATCCCGATAGGTCCTGACCTGGACCACGCAAGCCCATTATATCATGCCCCAGGGAAGCTGCCAAACCCTCGTGGCTCCTATTCTCGCCCAACATGGAGGCTATCGGCGGCGCGTTGGCCGAATTCATCCTTGGACTGATCCGCCAACAACGATGCGGGAGCCAGGTTCTTGAAAATCTGGCTCCCGCCTTTATGAGATGCTTCACCAACTTGTATTCGGTTGTCCCCCCGCCATTGGGGCTTCTGCCAGACTGAAGGTAGGAATGGAGAGCTTACTCTGCGCTTTGGGGTAATGCTTGTACCAGTACACACTCTGTTTCTTCCCTGTCTCCTTCTTTCTAGCTGTTCCAAAATGCCGGAACCGCCGCTTGCTGAACCTGCGCACCGTGAAGA
>CAYLZO010000210.1:0-9562 GCA_964387775.1 uncultured Anaerolineaceae bacterium | reverse complement strand
TCCCTTTTTTCAGGGGAGCCAAGTATAGGAACCTGGGAGGCGGTGGGAGAGACGCAATGTTATTGCCCTTGATTGCCGGTGCAACGTTTTTGATCTTTTTAGCGGTGTTGCTGATCATCGTCGGCATCGCCGCACCCCGGCCCGCCGACGAAGTGAAAGCGCGGCTGGTCGAATATGGCGGACGGCCCCTCACGCTGGAAGAGATCGAGCTATCGGAGCCCTTTAGCCAGCGTGTCCTGGTGCCAATGGTCCAAGCCAGCGCCCAATTTGTGACCCGCTTTACGCCGCAGCGCACCCTCGAATCCACCCGCCACAAGCTGGAGCTGGCCGGCAACCCGAACAACTGGAGCGCCACCGAGTTCCTGGGCGTCCGGGGATTGGCCGCCCTCCTGCTGGCTACCCTGACCTTCTTCCTGACCATGCTGGCCGATGCCTCCCTTGTCCAGCGGCTGCTCTTTACCCTCGGCATGGCTGTGCTGGGCTTTATGCTGCCCGTCGTCTGGCTGGGGGGACGGATCAGGCGGCGCCAGGAAGAGATCGTCAAGACCTTGCCCGATGCCCTCGACCTGCTGACCATCAGCGTCGAGGCGGGCCTGCCCTTTGACGGCGCCATGCAGCGCGTGGCAGACAAGTGGGACAACGAACTATCCAAAGGGTTCCAGCGGGTATTGACCGAGCTCCGGGTGGGCAAGTCGCGCCCCGAAGCACTACGCGACATGGCTGACAAGATGGAAGTCCCGGACGTCACGCAATTCATCGCAGCCCTCATCCAGGCGGACACCCTGGGTATCAGCATTGCCAAGGTGCTGCGGATCCAGTCGGAGCAGATGCGCATCAAGCGGCGCCAGCGAGCCGAGGAAAAAGCCCAGCAGGCCCCGATCAAGATGCTGCTCCCGATGACCTTCCTGATCTTTCCCACCATCCTCGTGGTCATTCTGGGACCGGCTCTACTCATTCTCAAGGATTCGCCGTTGTTTACCCAGGGCATGTGAGCGCCCCAGGGCTTGCTGGCCCAGGAAAGCGATGACAGTTCAACGAGCTACTTTGCCCAGCTTGACGTGGCTAAAAACGCTCGGAGAGGCCGCCGTTGACCTGCTCTTTCCGCCACGCTGCATCACCTGCCACCGTCTCGGCACCTGGCTGTGTGCCGGTTGCCAGGACCAGATCGAGGTCATCCGGCCCCCGATCTGCCCCCGCTGCGGCCTGCCCCTGGCCGACGACGGCGTCACATCGCGCTACACCCTTTGCCCGCGCTGCCGAGAAAGCGCCTCCGCCCTCGACGGCCTTTGTGCCTACGCCTTTCATAGCAGCCCCTTGCGCGAAGCCATCCACCAACTCAAGTACGAGGACCTCCAGGCCATGGCCTTGCCCTTGGGCCGGATGATGGGCGAGGGCTGGACGGCCTTGCAGCCAGTGGACCAAGACGTGGACGTGATCGTGCCCGTGCCCCTGCATCCCCGCCGCGAGCGGGAGCGGGGTTACAACCAGGCCGGGCTCCTGGCCCGCGAACTGGGCGCCTGCCTGGGCCGACCCGTCGTGGAGAAGGTCCTGGTCCGCGTCAAGGCGACCGCCCCCCAGGTGGAGCTCAATGCCCAAGCGCGACGGGACAACGTCCACGGGGCATTTCGGTGCATGAGCCGCGACCTGGCCGGCCAGCGAGTGCTCCTCATTGACGACGTGTGTACCACCGGATCTACCCTGGAAGCCGCCTGCGACGCTCTGCGAGAAGCAGGTGTCCCATTTGTCTGGGCCTATACCCTGGCCCGTGCCAGGTGAGCCTCGGCCCAGCTATAGATATTTCCAAAGGAGAGTGGAATATGGAACTGATCATCAAGGGCAAGAACGTGGAACTGACAGACCGGCTGCGGGAGTACGTGGAGAAAAAGGTCGGCAAGCTGGACCGTTACCTGCCGACCATCAGCGAGGCACGCGTAGAGCTGTCTGCCGAGGACACCAAATCGGCGCAGGACCGGCAGATCTGCCAGGTCACGGTCCGCGCCAACGGCGCGATCCTCCGGGCCGAGGAGCGCTCGGACGACATCTTTTCCGCGATTGACACCGTTCTAGACAAAATGTACCGCCAAATCGCCCGCTACAAAGGCAAGCGCCAGGACCGGTGGCGGGGTGTAGGCGCGACCATGCCCGCCCCTCTACCCGTAGAGCTCGAAGAAGAGGTCGAGGAGGATGAGCCCCGCATCGTCCGCTTTAAGCGCTTTTTGATTACGCCCATGCATCCCGAAGAGGCCGTCGAGCAGATGGAACTGCTCGGCCACGACTTTTTCGTCTTTTTCAACCCAGAGGATGGCGAGATGAACGTCGTCTATCGCCGCAAAGACAGCACCTATGGTCTGATCCAGCCCGAACTGGGCTGACCCACGACACAAAGGGCCGGGGCGCCATCGCTCCGGCCCTTTTTTTCTATGCTCTTGGTGGCGTGACCCGCCCCACGCGAATTGACACCCCCGCCGCGTTACGCTACAATGGGCACGCTACGACGGAGGAGAGAATCATGAGCCTGATCCTGATGGTCTGCACCGGAAACCTATGCCGCTCGCCGATGGCGATGGGCCTTCTGCGCCAGCGCCTGGCCGAGGAGGGATTGGACGACCGCTACCAGGTCCGCTCGGCCGGAGTTTGGGCCGTGGAGGGCCGGCCTGCGAGCGAAAACGCCGTGACCGTCATGGCCGAGCGCGACGTGGACATCGGCGACCACATCGCCCGATCCATCACCGCCGCCGACGTGGCCGAGGCCGAGTTGATCCTGGTCATGAGCCGCGAGCACGCCCAGATGATCCGCAATACGTGGCCCCAATACGACTGGAAGATCCACCGGTTGAGCGAGATGGCCGGCAAGCGCCAGGACGTCCGCGACCCCTACGGCAGCCCCATCGAGGAATATCGCGACTGCGCCGACGTCCTCGAGGACTATATCGAGCAGGGCTTTGACCGCATCCTGGAGTTGGCGTGATTGAGGAGTGAGGTTGAGGTTAAGGTTAAGGTTAACCCCTAACCTTTTCCCTCAACCTCAGATACGTTCGGAGTGTGTACCAGGCCATCAGGCCACAGAAGAGCAGCCCGTAGACGTGGTCCCGATAGCCCTGCAGCTTGACGAAACGCCGCCAGAACTCGCGTAGCGGCATCGTCACGTAGGTCCAGGGCCGGGCACGAACCCCCCGGTCGTGCAACATCTGTGCCTCAAAGTCCGTGTAGCGCAGCATCTTATGCCGGAACTGCCCCACCGTGTCATAGTTGTAGTGGATCAACGGCTGCTCCAGGTAGCCCGCCTCCCCGTCCAGGATGACGACTTCGTGCACGGGCCGGGCCGGGTCGTAGCGGGCCTCGTCGCGGCGGAGCAGGCGCAGTTGGTGATCCGGATACCAGCCCCCGCCCCGCATCCGGTGGCCGATCATATAGTTATGTCGAGGCACCCACCACCCCGCCCGCGCTCGCGCCCCCTCGTCGCGGATCACGCGCTGCACCTCGTCGGCCAGGGCCGGCGTCGCCCGCTCGTCGGCGTCCACAAAAAAGACCCAGTCGGCGTCCACGCCGTCGAGCGCCGAGTTCCGCTGGGCAGCAAAGTTCTCGAAGGGCTGTTGCACGACCCGCGCGCCCTTGTCCCGAGCAATCTCGACTGTGCCATCGGTGCTAAAGCCGTCGAATATCACCTGCTCGTCGGTCCAGGCCAGGCTGTCCAGGCAGTCACCGATGTGTTTCGCTTCATTCTTGGTCAAGATAACGGCCGCCAGATTGACGCTCACAGTTCCGCCACCTCCCGGTAGGCCGCCAGCCGCCCCGCCAGGGCCTCCGCCGAGATTTCGCCGCGGCGCCGGGCAGCCCGCGCCCGCCGGGCCTCGGCCCATAGGCCCAGCCGCACCAGCCTCCGCGCCGCCCAGCGGAAGAGCACGCCCTCGTGCTTCTCGAACATGAGGAAGCGGCTGTGCCACAGGGCGACGAACATCCGGTCTCGAAACTGGCGCGTGCTCTGGGCCACGTGGTGCACGATCTGGGCCCCAGGCACGCAGAAAATCTCCCAGCCCGCCGCCTTGATCCGGCGGCAGAGGTCAATCTCTTCGCAATACATAAAGTATCGCTCGTCAAAGCCCCCCACCTGGTTCAACGTCTCGCCCCGGACCATCAGGGCCGCGCCCAGGGGATGGTCCACGGGGAAGGGCTCGCCGGCCGCGTAGCGCCGCCGGGGATACCGCCCGTTAAGCCGCGATTCGAGCAGGCGGGGATGCAGGGGAAAGAAATCGAAGAGAATCTGCCACAGGCCGGGAAAGCCAAAGGCCGAGTGCTGAAAACTCCCGTCGCCGTGGACCAGCCGCGCCCCGGCGGCGCCGGCCCCCGGCGTCTCGTCCAGGAAGCGGACCATCGTCCCCAGCGCGTCGCCCACCACCCGCGTATCGGGGTTGAGAAAGAGCACGTGGCGGGGTTTCCCCTCAATAGCCCGCACCGGACCCTTCTCTGCTCGCGCCGCACCCTTTTCTGCTCGCGCTGTACCCTTTTCTGCTCGCGCTGGACCACAGTCCGGCGCCCTGGCCTCAACCGGAAAACCCATCGCCCGCAAGGCGAGGTTGTTCCCGGCGGCAAACCCCACGTTCTCGTCGTGGGCGATGAGGTAAATCCCGGGGAAACGGTCGCGCACCATCCCGGCGCTGCCGTCGGCCGAGGCATTGTCCACCACCCACACCTGGCCCGCCAATCCCGAGCGCGCCAGCCCGGCCAGCGCTGCCTCCAGGCACTCGGCCAGCAGGTCGCGCGTGTTGTAGCTGACGGTGACGATGGCCAGGTCCATCATGTACGACAGAATGGAGAATGGAGAACTCCATTCTCCATTCTCCACTCTCCATTCTCCACGCTCTACGGCTCACCGATGTGGATCAGGACCCGATCCACGTAATTGTTCTCGGCGCTGATGCCCACCCATTGATGGATCAAGGCCCCCCAGGCATAGATGTCGGGGCGGGGGAAGGGGCCGACCAACTCGACGCAGCCCGAGACGGTGCCCCGCTGGTGAGGATCGAGGAAACACTGCTCGTGGCCCTCGATGATCTCGCAGCGCAGCTCGTCGGGCTGGCCCACGGCCCAGCGATAGGGAAAGTCGAGGTTGGAAGTATCAAAACGAATGCCAAAACGCCAAACGCCCGGCTGCTCGTAATAGCTGTCGTCGTCCATCTCGACGGCCAGCGAGTTGTAGTTCTGGCCGCTGCGATACTCGGTCCCGGGCGGCGGTCCCGAGGTGCGGATGGGCACCTCGCCATAGTTCTCCACGTAGGTCGTAAAGCAGAGCGTCGCCCCCAGTGGCAAATAGATCTCGGTGCCTTCCAGGCTGCTGACCTCGCCTCCCCAGTCGATCTCGGCGTTGACCACGTCGGCCCGGGGCTTGCCGCCATTCACGATGGTCAACGTATCGCTGACCACCACGTGATGGCCGACCTTGTCCCGCACCTCGCCGACGACGACGTAGGTGCCGTCGGGCGGCGGATCGGCGCCCTGGTCCACGCCCCCATCGTAATCGTAGTAGTGATTGCCCTGGGCGCCGGGCTCGGCCACACGCTCCTCTTCTTCCAGGGGATGCTCCACGTCGGGAAGCTCCGGATCGTAGAGGTAAACGTGAACGCCACCCACGTCTTTGTTGAGAAAGTAGGACACGCCGGTGCGGTCGGTCAGGCCGTCCTGGTTGGGAGTAAAGACCGGGATGGTCACCCGAAAATTGCGCAGCTCGGGCACGAGCGTATCGCCGCCGGCCAGCGCAATCTGGCCCTCGACGCGGGCCGTCTCGTCTTCCTCGTCGGTCGCCTCGACGACCCAGGTGTAGACGCCATCGGGAAGCACCCAACTCTTGACCCGCTGGCGGCCGAATTCATTCTCCAGCCAATAAGGCTGGTTGACCGTGCCTCCCCACTGCACGCGATAGTCCCCCGCCGAGCGGTGTCGGTCCCGGCGAAAGTAGAATCGCTCGCCGGCGCCATTCTCAAAATAGATCGACAGAACCGCATTCCGCGATAGTTTGTAGGCGATGTTGGTCGCGTCGTCGGTGCCGTCGGCGTTGGGCGAGATGGAATCGGGGGAAACCGACACGTCGTATAGGAGAGGGCGGAGGTGGCAGCTACTCAAAGTCAGGCCCAGCAGCAAAAGAACCACCCACGTGCCCGCCATCGTCAATCTTCTCAAAGCATTCACCCTCGTGCTCACGATGGCGCTAGTGTACCAGAAGCACCTACGTTCGTCAAATCAGTTTGCGACAGGGGAAAAGATCCGTGGGCGCGCTAAAGGCGCCGCGACCTTTGGGATTTTAGCCTTTCGGGCGCGCTCTCGGGAGCTGGCGTAGGGTGTCTCGGTCCCCAAGTCGTCGCTCCCGGCGACAAAACCCTAAAGGTCTGGTTCCAAAATGAGAACGGCTGGGTTAGAATTCCGGCCGCTGGACTTGTGGCACCTAGTCTGGTATAATGGTGATCGAATCTGTGAGTAGTGGCCGTCATTGGGGCCTCAAGCGTGCATCTAGACAGGGACGGAGGGGATATGACCGGGCTCGATTTGCCACAATTGCAGCGGTTGCTCTTTCTGTTCGTCGGCATCGTGGGCCTGACCCTGATCGCGTTGGTCGCCTACGTGGTCATCTCGGGCCGGCGAAAAGCGACGCGGGAGGCGCCGCTCTACGAGGCCAAAGACCTGACGGTGGGGCCTGTGGTGCCGGTGCACGGCCAGGTCCTGGCCCTGGTTCGAGAGGAGATGGGCGGGCGCCTGGTGGTGGACGTGGACGGCGTCCGCTACCGAACCCTGACCGAGGTGGAAGACCCCGAGGTCAAGCGCAAAATCGTGCGGTCCGCCATGGAGTTGATCCAGTTCACAGGGGTGTTGGGCGAGGGGGCGCTAGAGCCGGCGCCTCTGGAGCAAACCAAGACCTGGCGCGAGGACCTTCGCCGCCGCAGCGAAACGGAACTGGAGCGAGCACGGAGCAGTTCAACGGCCGCCGTGACCTCTGAAGAAATCGAGGAGCGATTCCTCAACTTGCTGGCCGATCTGGGTCAGGCGCCCGGACAGCCCGAGCGCCCGGGCATCGTGGACTCGATCCAGCACCGCCTCCAACCCAAGCCCCTGGACCCCGACCGGCCCCGCACCTTTGTGGACGACATCGACGACATCGTCCAGCGGCGCATCCAGATGATCCCGGCCCTCCAGGGACGCCAGTTGCACGTCCGCCCAGGGGTCGGCGGCAAGGTGCTCTTTGTGTTCGAGGGCAAGGCGTATCAGAGCGTGGACGAGGTGCCGAACTTGACGGCCCGGCAGCTCGTCAAGGACGCCATCCAGGAGTGGGACGAGACGACGTGAAATACTGACAGCCGATTCTTCGACGGCGCTGGGGGCGGGGTTGCCTCAGCGCTGTTTTTGTTCTACCGGGCTGGCCAGGTGCCCATCACCTGCCGGAGGGTGTAATCTCCAAACTCGCCCCGGGCACAAAACGCTAATCGGAAATCGACACCGGTTCCAGCCGGAAGCGATCGGGGCGCTCGGTGGGGTGCAGGTAGCCGGCCACCACCTCCGGGTGGTGCTCAAAGATCAGCAGCACGTGGTTCTCGATGGCCCAGTGGGCGATACGGCGCTTGGTCTCGATGCTGACCAGGGGCTCCACGTCGTAGGCCGGCACCCAGGCCAGCCGCTCCATGTGGATCGGCCAGGAGGCCAGGTCGCCGAGGAAGATGGCCGTCTGGCCCTCGCTCTCGACGACGACGCACTGGTGGGCGCGGCTGTGCCCCGGCGTAACGACGACGCGCAATTCGTCGGTCAGGCGCGAGTCCCCGGAGAGGATGCGGAGCTGCCCGGCCTCGGCCAGCGGCTGAAAGTTCTCGCGGTGGTACGTGGCCCGCGTCCGCTCGTTGGGGAACGTGGCGTCGGCCAGCTCCAGGCGCTGGACGCAGTAGGTGGCCCAGGGAAAGGTGGGCACCAGCTCACCGCCCTCGTCGTAGCGGGTGTTGCCGCCGCAATGGTCGCCGTGGAGATGGGTGTTGATGACCAGGTCCACGTCCAGCGGCCCGATGCCCAGCGCCTCCAGGCTGCCGAGCAGCCGCTCCTTGCCCTCCAGGCTGATAAAGCCCCGCTCCTTTTCCGGGACCTTGTCACCGTAGCCGGTGTCTATGAGAATCCGCTGCTTCTCGGTCTCGACCAGCAGGCAGCGCAGGTGGAACATGACGCGGTTGCGCGCGTCCGGCTCGGCGTGCCGTTCCCACAGCGCCTTGGGCACGAGACCAAAGAGGCCGCCGCCGTCCTCCCAGTAGACGCCGTCCGAGACGACGTGCAGATCCAAGTTGCCAAATCGCATCGCTACCCCCTGTTGGGCAAATTGCCAATTTGCCCTGCGATTCTTTTGCAAGGGCCTCGCCCCTGTTGGGCAAATTGCCAATTTGCCCTACGATTCTCTGACGAAAGCCACGCCCCGGGCCAGCGCCCGCTTGTTCGGCTCGATGATGTGCTTGCGGCGCTCGGGAATGTGGGTGTCGAGGGTGCGCTCGACGGCCTCCAGGGGCAGGATCTCGCGCGTGCCAAGCAGGGCGCCCAGCAACACGACGTTGGCCATCTTGACGTTGCCCACCTCGGCCGCGATCTCGTTGGCCGGGATGTAGACACAGTCGATGTCGTCCCGGTCCGACTCGGCGCGGACCAGGGTCGAGTTGGCCACCAGCAGCCCCCCGGGTTTGACCTGGGGCTCGTATTTCTCCATAGAGGGCGGATTCATCACGACACACATCGTCGGCCGGCTGATGATGGGTGAGCCGATGACGTCGTCAGAGATGATGACGATGCAGTGAGCTGTGCCGCCTCGCATCTCGGGGCCGTAAGACGGGATCCAGGTCACCTGCCAGCCCTCGTCCATGCCGGTGTAGGTCAGTAGTTGCCCGGCAAAGAGGGCGCCTTGCCCGCCAAAGCCGGAGATGATGATCTCTTCGTGCATACCTCTCTCCTCCAAGGTTGTAGGTTGTAGGTTGTAGACTAGGGGTTGTTGGCCAGCTATCGCTACCTACTACAAACTACCTACTACAAACTACCTACTACAAACTACCTACTACAAACTCTTTACTTCGTCTGTGACTTTGTAGTCGCCCAGCGGATAGTAGTCGATCATGCGTTCCTCGACGAACTTGAGCGATTCTTGGGGCGTCATGCCCCAGTTGGTGGGGCAGTTCGACACCACCTCGACCAGGGAAAAGCCCAGCCCCGCCATCTGCACCTGGAAGGCCGTCTTGAGCGCCCGGCGCAGCTTGCGGATCTCGGCCGGCTTGTGGGCCGTGCGCCGCACGACGTAGGACGCGCCGTCGAGTTGGGACAGGAGCTCGCAGACGCGGACGGGGTAGCCCTGGGTCTTGACGTCGCGGCCGTAAGGCGACGAGGTGGTGACCATGCCCGGCAGCGTCGTCGGCGCCATCTGGCCGCCCGTCATGCCGTACACGGCGTTGTTGATAAAGACCGTAGTGATGTTCTCTCCCCGGGCGGCGGCGTGCACGATCTCGTTGGTGCCGATGGAGGCCAGGTCACAGTCGCCCTGATAGGTAAAGACGATGAGGTC
>CAYLZO010000209.1:0-9595 GCA_964387775.1 uncultured Anaerolineaceae bacterium | reverse complement strand
GTCCGAGCCAGGCCCAGGTCGAGGGGGCCATCGGGATTCTGCCGCTCTATCGGCATTATCTGCCCATAATCCTGCGCCGGTAGGTGCCCCCCCTCCCCTCCCCCCGTGACTGGGGCCACAGGGGGGAGGCTGGCTCCCTCCCCTGCGACCGAAGGACGCGGGGGAGGGCCGGGGTGGGGGCCGTGGGGCTGACTTTGAAAAATCGGTCCTTGACAATTGATCCAAGTTAGGGTAGAATGGTACCTATAGCCTACTACCATAGGCTGATCTACCAGGTTGGATTTGCCTCAGTTCCTTGGGTGCACCCGCACCCTTCACAAGTTTTCACAGATGAACCAAGTATGAATCAGAGAGCCCAGCCTGGCAGGGAGACAATCGGGGAGAGGGAGAAGATGCAGCGTTGCACGAGACCTTGTGGTTTGCAAGCCTCTCACATGGGAATAGGTGCCCTCTACGAAATCGGGAGCTGACCGGCGCCTTGTGCGCGGTCTGGCCCCGGTTTTTGTCTTTGTCCCCATTCTCGTAAAGGAAATGGGCCGGGTCGTCTTCCGGCATAGGTCCAGGCGGGAAAGGAGGTGGTTGCCACTCAAGAGACGTTGATTCTCCGTAAGGTATGACTTGGTAGCTACGATATCTTGATGAGGAACAAAGGAGTGAGACACAAGATGAGTAACAGAAAAGCTCTAAACTTGCTGGTGGTGCTGGCCTTTTTGATGGCCCTCCTGCCGGCGCCGGTGGCGCTGGCCGCACCAACAGCGCAGGAGGGCGAAGGTCCCGCGATCAGCGCCCAGCCATCTGAGAGTGGCAAACCGTCTGCCCCTCCCCAGGTTCTGGCTCACGTGGACTTGATCCTGGATGACGGGAGCGTCGAGAACAACGTCGGCATCAACGACTCTGTGTCAGCCTACCAGTTCATCTGGTTCAATCGCTTCACGCCGGGCGCCGATGCCTTTCCCTTCGACCTGGAGCAAATCCAGGTGTTTTTTGATACGGGAGTGGGTGTGACGGCCGGTGACGCCATTGACCTGGTGGTGTATGAAGATGCTGACGGCGATCCGACCAACGGCGCCACCTTGCTGGCGACCATCAACGAGACGGTCCAGTTCGCCGATGGTACGAACTGGTCAGTCTACAACCTGGCCACGCCCGTGACCCTCAATGGCCCTGGTGATGTGCTCATCGGGGTAATTGATCGCTTTGTCGATAGCGGTGTCACCCCCGCAAACTATCCGGCCGCGATTGACACAACGAGCAGCCAAGGGCGTTCCTGGATCGGCTGGTGGAACGCCGATCCGCCCGATCCGGCTGTGCTGCCTCCCGACTTGACCTTCGATGTCGTTGACAACCTGGGCATCTCTGGCAACTGGATGATCCGGGGTGCTGGGACCTCTTCGGAAGAAGAGTGCGAGTGGGAGGTGCTGCTGGACGAGGGCTTTGAGAGCAGCGTCCCGCCCGCAGGTTGGGGCATGTACGAGACCGGCGCTGTGGACGATCCCGGTTGGGTGCAAACTGACCTGAGAGTGCACACTGGCGACTGGGCTGCTTATCACAACGACGATATGACCACGGGGGATGCCATTGCCTGGCTGGTTTCGCCCCAACTTAGCTTGGGGGCCGCTCAAGAGGTGGCAGCCTCTTTCTGGCAGAACGAGAACTATGCCTCGTGGTACACGTATCACGGCCTCTGGGTTTCCACGGCAAGCTGTGATCCCAATGACGGTGACTTTGTCGAGTTGACCGAACTGGGACCCGGCACTGAGGGTACCTGGGAAGAGATAGCCATTGACCTGAGCGCCTACCTGGGCAGCGACGTGTGCTTCGCCTTCCGCTACGAGGGTAACTTTTCCGATGAGTGGTACGTGGACGACGTCTACGTCGAGGCTTGCGTCAATCCGCCGCTCATCCTCACCCCCGACGAGCAGGGCGGCGCCGGCTGCATGGGCAGCGACGTGAACTACGAGGTCGTCGTCAACAACTACTCGGGCGCCGACGACACCTACGACGTCACCTACGATGGCAACGCCTGGGACACGGTGGTCGACCCCGCCACGTTGTTCGTGGCGAATGGCCTGAGCGGGACCGTGGACGTGACCGTCACCATCCCCGATTACGTCTTTGAGGGCGACTCGGACCTGGTGACCCTGGAAGTCGCTTCCCAGGCGGACCCGAGCCTGACCCGCACGGCCACCATCGAAACCTTTGCCGGCAACGTCTGGGTCCCGACCGAGCAGGGCGGCGGACCGGCCCTCTGGCCGGCCTACGCCAGCGACGGCACCTCCTTCTTCTACTTTGACGGCAAGGACGAGACCGGCGCGGCCACCGACCAGGTGCAGATCTTTACGCCCGGCAGTGGCTGGAGCACGGGGACCGGCGACGGCGACTCGCTCTACGGCTCGGTCGCCGGCTATGCGGCCGACGGCAACTTTTACGTGGCCGGCGGTTTCGAGGACGGCCAGGTCGGCGTGGATACGCTCAAGGCCTACGACCCCGCGGCCGACGCCTGGACGACGCTCACCAGCATGCCCGAGGCCCTGGGCCTGGGCGGCGGCGGCGTGAGCGACGGCACGTTCCTGTGGGTCGGCGGCAGCCCCGACAGCGGCCTCCTCGACTACACGCCCGTCTATCTGTACGATATCGCCACCGACTCGTGGAGTGCCGGCACGTCGCTCATGGACGTGGGCTTGACGGCCCCCGGCTATGCCATCGCGGACGGCGTTTTCTACGTCGGCGGCAACTATCTGGGCGACGACGTCTTTTACGCCTACGATGTGGACGCCGATACGTGGACCCAACTGGCCGACCTGCCGGCTGATGCGGGCAAGGTCTCGCCCCTCTTTATCTACGACGGCGCGGACGACGTCTACCTGGTCGCCGGCGGCCTGGCCCCCAGCGAGGCTACGGATTACACCTACCGCTACAGCATCAGCGAGGATGCCTGGTACGACTTTGCCGACCTGAACTGGGCGACGCTGGGTAACGGCGGCGGCCTGGCCGACGGCATGCTCTACACCTTTGGCGGCGGCCTGAACGTGAGCGCGGCCCAGACCGACGAGGGCCTGACGCCCCACGAGTATGCCCTGCCCCAGTGCCCGGCGCAGACCACGGCCGTGTTGAGCGGCAACGTGACCAACGGCGTCAGCGGCGATCCTATCGAGGGGGCGCTCGTCGAGGCCGAGGGCACCGGCTATACCGTGCTCGAAGGCACGACGCCCTACGCCTACACCGACGTGAACGGCGACTACGAACTGATCCTCTACACCCCGGCCGACTATGACCTCACCGCCTCCTACGGCGACTTTGACCCCAAGATGGCCAGCCTGTCGCTGCCGGCCGAGGGCGCCACGCAGGACTTTGTCATGGGTCCGCCCGTGGCCAACCCCTCGCCCACCGACTATGACGTCACGCTGCCCTGGGGCGAGGTCCAGGACGAGATCCTGACCCTGGCCAACGACGGCTACTCGGTGCTCAACTTTGAGTTCGTCGAGAGTGACGGCGGCGGGCCGGTCGTGGTAGGGGCCAGCGAGTTGGCCCAGCGGCCGCCGATCGCCGTGCTCGACCAGAAGGGCATCCTGGGCAAGAGCCCCAGCCCGGCGCCGGAAGGCCTCGTGCCCAACGGCCCGCAGGCTCCGCAGCAGTACGACGTGGAGCTGGCGGTGGACGACGGCTCGGCTGAGGATGCCATCGGACTCACTTCCGGTGGTCAGCTCATCTGGCTAAACCGCTTCACGCCCGACCCGGTCCTCTTCCCCTTCACCCTCCAGCAGATCTCGGTGATCTTTGGCGACTCCGTGGGCATCGGCGACGACGTCCAGATCCTCGTCTTTGAGGACACGGATGGAGACGGCGATCCCGGCACCGGCGCCAACCTGCTCTACTCGCAGGACGTCACCGTGCAGTTCAACGACTATGCCACCTGGAACGACTACCTGCTCGACGAGCCGCTGCTGCTCGAAGGCCCCGGCGACGTCATCCTGGGGGCCATCAACCGCTCTGGAATGAGCGGCTATCTGGACTACCCGGCTGCTATCGACGAGGACGCCCCGCACTACTCCAACGTCTCCTGGATCGGCTACTACGGTGGGCCGGCGCCCGAGCCGCCCTACCTGCCGGCGCCCGACCTCTGGGGTCCCGTCGAGTCCTTTGGCTTCGCCGGCAACTGGACGCTGCGCGGCTACGGTGTGCTGGGTGGGGGAGAGATCATCTGGCTGACCGAGGACCCGGTCAGCGGCACGGTCGACATCCAGGACTCTATCCCCGTCAGCCTGACCTTCGACGCGGCCATCGTCCCGGCGCTGGGCACCTACACCGGCACCCTGACCCTCAACTCCGACGATCCGGACAACCCCTCCATCGACATTCCGGTGGCGCTGACCGTCGTGAGCAACCCCGACGCCGGCAAGATCCAGGGCACGATTACCAGCGACCGGCCCGGCGGTCCCATCGCGGGCGCTACGGTCGATCTGGAAAGCGTGAGTGGCTTCTCCGACACCTTGACCACCGACGAGAACGGCTACTACGAGCGCATGATCCTGCCCGAGGACCTGGGCACGTTCACCGTGACGGTGAGTGCTCCAGACTATGTGACGGATGAGCAACTCGTCACCGTGTCGGCCCCCGGCCCCACGGTCCACGACGTGGAGCTAAAGCTGGACGCGCCTCGGATCGGCGTCGATCCGACGGAGCTCTACCAGACGCTGGTCTGGGGTGAGGTGCTGACCGACTATGTGGACATCTCCAACACCGGCCAGCAGGACCTGGACTTTGACGTCTTTATGCCGGCGTCCGTGCTCCTCTACGAAGACTTTGAGGACTGGCTGCCGGCCGGCTGGACGATCGTCAACAACGGCGGCAACTGTGTGTGGGAAAGCACGGCAACCACCGGCCGGGGCAACAACACCGGCGGCACCGGCTACGCAGCCGATGCCGACTCTGACTGGTGCGGCTCGGGCACGACAATGGACACCGAGCTGTGGACGCCGATGATGGACCTGTCGGACGCGGCCGGCGCCCAACTGAGCTTTGCCTACGACTACTGGAACTTTGCTAACGAGGACTGGGCCTACGTTGACGTCAGCCCTGACGGGGGCCAGTCGTGGGTCAACGTAATCGCCTGGAACGAGGACCTGTATGGGCCACGAACCGAGGTCGTCGATCTGACGCCGTTCGTTGGCAACCCTGAAGTCATCGTGCGGTTCCACTACGTTGCCCCGGGTTGGGACTGGTACTGGGTCGTCGATGACGTGCTCGTCGAGACCTTTGTGCCCAAGCCGTGGCTCAACTGGACGCCGACGACCGGCACGGTTCCCACCGACACCATCCAAGTCATGACCATCACCAAAGACTCGGCCCTGGTGCCGCAGCCTGGCGTGTACGAGGCCACGCTGCTGGTGGAGAGCAACGATCCGCTGGAGCCCATGATCCCCATCTCGATCACGATGGACGTCGCCGACAACCCGGACCAGGCTCGCTTCTACGGCACCGTCTTGGGCAACCGCACGCCGGAAGGGGCGAACACGCCGCTCGAAGACGTACTCGTGACGCTGATCGGGCCCGAGATCTTTGAGACGTGGACCGACGAGAATGGCTTCTACGAGGTCTACCTGCTGCCCAGCCAACTGGGCGACTACCTTGCCGTGTACGAGAAACCGGGCTACATCACCGAGTTCTCGGCCCTGTTCCCCATCGGCCCCGGCGACAACATCGAGCACAACGTGACGCTGCGCCTCCTGGCGCCGATGCTCGAGGTCGTGCCCGAGATGATCCAGGAGACGTTGCCCTGGGGCGGCGCGACGACCGTCCCCATGTCGGTGACAAATCCCAGCTCGGCGTCGGCTCGCCTCAACGTGAGCATGTTCGAGATTATGCCCACCTTCACGCCGCTGCCCGTGCAGACGGTCCAGCTTGACCTGCCGGCCTCGCCGGAGCGAGTCCTGGCCGAGGGCGTCGTCCTCGACGACGCGTCGGCCCCGGCTGCGCCGGCCCGCTCGGTGGACGTCAAGCTCCTGAACCTGGCCCTCGAACCGCTCAAGGTGCTGATCATCAGCGACGACGCCAACCAGGGTGCCCTGGGCGGCCTGGACGACTTGCTCAACCTCTATCCCGACATCGAGGCCGACGTGTGGTACGACGTGGACGGCTTCCCGACCCTGGCCGACCTGATGCCCTATCAGGCCGTCATCGTCGGCGGTCGCTACGCCTTCTCCAACGCGGGCGCCGATTGGACGGCCGAGGCCCTGGGCAACTTGATGGCCGACTATGTGGATATGGGCGGTGGCGTCATCATGATCCAGAACGCCTGGCTCATCGACGACGTGGACGGCGCCCAGTACGCGCTGGGCGGCCGCTTCCAGGCGGACTATAGCCCCGTAGACTACCAATACTCGTCTGGCGAGACCTACACCTACGCCGACCGGGCGCTGGGCGTCTATATGGGCGGCCATCCGCTCATGGAAGACGTGGGCTTTATCGTCGACCACATGCGGGCCTACACCGACCTGATGCCGAGGCCCTACGCCGAGCAGGTAGCCTTCTACGACGACGGCGAGCTGTACGTCGCGACCAACCCCGGCAAGGTCGTCCTCCTCAACCAGGTCCTCACCTTCGAGAACAACTGGGAAGGCGACGTGCCCACCCTGTTGCACAACGCCATCGTCTACCTGGCACCCAACGACGTGCCCTGGCTCGACGAGACGGTCACCGAGTTCGACCTGCCCGTCGGGGCGACGGACTATACCGACGTCTCCCTGGACGCCGCAGCCACCGACCTCGGTCAGCCCGGCATCTATGGCGCCTGGCTCTGGTTCGCGAACAACGATCCGTTCCAGCAAGGGGCCTACGTGCCAGTGCAGATGACGGTCGAGCCCGATCCGACCATGGGCCAACTGCGAGGCACGGTCTATCTGAACCGCGCCGCAGCCGGCGAGAACGTGCCGGCCGACGGCGCCCAGGTGGTGCTCGACAGCGCGGCGGGCACGGTGGAACTCACCACCCAGCCCGACGGCACCTTCACCTACTACTACCTGGCCGCCGATCTCCCGACGGACGTCACGGTGACGGCCAGCCAGGCCGACTACCAGGACGACCAGGTCGTGGCTCCGGTCAGCAGCGGTGCGCTCATGACGGTGGAGCTCACCCTCGAGTTGCTGGCTCCCTGGATCCAGGTGAGCCCGACGGCGCTCGATCTTACCATGCCGCCGGACGACGCCCAGACCCTGATGCTGGACGTGGAGAACCTGGGCCTCACCGACCTGATCATCCCCTTGATCCAAGAGATCCCCGCCACGGCCACGCTGCCGCTGCAAGGGACGCCCGGTGGCGTCACCTGGGTGGATGCGCCCTTTACGGTGGACGCCGAGGTGGAAAACGCCCTCCAGACGAAGGACGGCACGACCGACTTCTTTATCTGGATGCGCGAGCGGGCAGATCTGAGCCGGGCCTATGGCCTTGGCGACAAGAGCCTGCGCCGCCAGTACGCGTTCGACACCCTGACCGCCACGGCGGAGCGCTCCCAGGCCGAGATCCGGAATTACCTGGATAGCCGGGGCCTCGAATACGACGTCTTCTGGATCAACAACTCGATCCTGGTGCACGGCGGCGATCAAGCTGTCGTGGAAGCCATGCGCGCCCGGGGCGACGTCTATCGCATCCGGGGCGTCTACACCCAGATGCACATCCCCGATCCCGAGCAACTGGCCATCGTGACGCTGGCCGAGGGCAGCCTGACCGCCGACCCGACCTGGAACATCGACATCGTCAATGCGCCCCAGGTCTGGGACCAGCTCAACGTCACCGGTGCCGGCGTGGTTGTGTCGAACATCGACACCGGCGTGCGCTACACCCACGAAGCCCTGGACGACTCCTACCGGGGCAACCTGGGCAGCGGCGTCTATGACCACAACTACAACTGGGGCAGCATCTATGGCAACGGCCCGACGGCCTGCCCCGGCGCCCCGGTCGCACCCTGTGACTGGGCCGGCCACGGCTCCCACACCATGGGCACCATGGTCGGTGGCGATGGCAACGGGCCCTTCGACATGGACATCGGCATGGCGCCCGACGCCAAGTGGATGGCCTGCATGGGCTGCGACACGCCGCCCAACCAATGCTCTGACGCAGCGCTGACCGGCTGTGCCCAGTGGGTCGTCGCGCCGCTGGACCTCGACGGCCTGAACCCGGATCCGACCCTGGCCCCCGACGTCGTAAACAACTCGTGGGGTGGCGGTGGCGAGGATGACTGGTACTATAGCTTTGTCGAGGCCTGGCACGCGGCTGACATCATCCCCGTCTTTTCGGCGGGCAACGAGGGCTCGGATTGCGACACCCTCGGCTCGCCGGGCAGCTACGACAACGTCATCGGCATGGGCGGCACCGACAACGCCGACAACAACTACACCTTCAGCTCCCGCGGCCCCGGCTCTGGCACGGGCGTCTTCCCGGTCCAAAAGCCGGATCTGGCCGCGCCTGCTGAGGGTGTGCCTTCTTCAACCGCCGGCTCTGACAGCTCCTACGCCCAGTACAGCGGCACCTCGATGGCCGCGCCGCACATGGCCGGCCTCGTGGCCCTGATGCGCTCTGTGGACCCGAACATCACGTTCGAAAAGATCTGGGACATTGCCACCTCCACCACCGTCACCGACACCCTCAACATCAAGAACGGCACCTGGTGTGGCGCCGGCCCCGACTTTCCGAACTATGTGTTCGGCTACGGGCGCATCGACGCCTTTGCCGCCATGAGCGAGGTGGCAGCCGAGATGGACATCCCCTGGCTGAGCCTCAACCCCGTGTCTGGCACGGTGGGCGCCGCCGGGACGATGCCGGTCGAGGTCAACTTTGACTCCACCGGCTTGGAGCCCGGCGTCTACACCGGCACCCTGCGGGTGCTCCACAACGACCCGCTGACGGGCGAGATGCTCGTGCCCGTGCAGTTGACCATCGAACCGCTGCAGCCGACGTTCTCCATCGTCAAGACGGTGGCCCCGGCCGACCAGGATCCTGGCGAGCCGGTGACCTACACCATCGTCTTTGGCAACCAGGGCGATCCGGCAACGGGCGTGGTGGTCTCTGACGTGCTGCCGGCCGAGGTCGAGTACGCCTCGTCCGACCCGATGGGTACCTACGATGCCATAGCCCACGAGCTGGTCTGGGGTCCGATGGACCTGGCCACAGGCGAGTTCGTGACCGCGACGGTCGTCGTCACCATCGGCGCGGAGGTGATGCCCAGCACGTGGATGACCAACTCCGTCTATCTCTTCTGGAACGACCAGATGGTGATGGACGAGGTCAGCCACCACGTGTCGGCTCCGTTCCACTACTACTACCTGCCCATCGTCGTCAAGCAGTACTAGACGCGTCACGGGGGACCCGGATCTCGTAAGATCTGGGTCCCCCGCAGGGCGGTAGAGGAAGATAATCGTTCGCTTGGTCGGGGGTCACTGGCCCCCGACCAAGGCTTTGTAGGGCGAACTTTACCTAATGACATTGAATGAAACACCGAAAGAGAGACTTTGATGAAGAACTACCGTCTGCGTTTCGCGCTCCTGGTGCTGGCCTTGGTCCTGCTGACCGGCACCTTTTGGGCGGGTGGTGCTCCCGCTGC
>CAYLZO010000208.1:0-9662 GCA_964387775.1 uncultured Anaerolineaceae bacterium | reverse complement strand
TTTTCGAGGAGCCTGGCAATGACGAAGGATAGCATCCAACAGCAAGCCCACGTCGCAGCGGCGAAACACGTGGCAGGTACGTAATGGAACGCAAGGAGGCAAATATGAGTCAGGAACACGAGGACGCAGAGAAACCCCGCGTCGGCATCTTTTACTGCGGTGGGGCCATGTCGAGCGCCGGCGAGCTCACCGGCGTGGCCGCCTTCGAGGTGATGAACCGGCTGGGGCCGGAGGAAGTGGGCATGGGCTGCGTGTCGGCGCTGGCCGCCGGCATCCCCAAGCACTTTCGCACCATGCAGAGTTTGGAGCGCGTGCTGGTCATCGATGGCTGCCCGAATTCGTGCGTGCACAAGATCGTGGAGAAGACAGGATCCCGCATGGACGGCTACATCAACCTGGGCAAGGACCTGAAGATCAAAAAGATCGGCCCCTTCAAGCCGCTGGCCTATGCCCCGGAAGACCTGGAGCGGGCGGTGGAGGCCATCATCGCCAAGATTCAGGAAATGGAGGGAGAATGAAAATCGCAGCCACAACGCACGCGGATCACACGGGGCGGCTGCACTGATGCAGCGAGACACACACGGCATCGAGCACACCACCATCCAGTTCGAGTGCGAAAGCTGCGGGCAGGGGTCTGTGGTGTGCGTGAACGGAGGTTGACATGGCCCTTTGCTGGGTAAGAGCCGGCGTCTGCGGGCACGAGTCGAGCATCAAAGCTCGCAAAACCGATCCGACGCACGTCGCGTTCGAGATCACGACCACTTGTGAGCACGTTCAGGCGTTGGCCGAGGCGTTGGGCGAGGTGGACGTGGCGCACGATATGGCCTGCCGGCTGGACGAGACCCAGGTCTACCGGCTGGCGGTTGAGCACGTCTGCCGCAACAGTTGCATCGTGCCTGCCGCCATTTTGAAGGCGATGGAGGTCACCGCCGGCATCTTTTTGCCGGGCGATTGCAGCATCGAGTTCGTCGAGGGAGCGATATAGAGGTTGATTGAGGAGGAAAAGCTGTGCCCAAGGTGTCCGTGGTGCTGGACGAACAAGAACAGCAGGAGTTGCAGATGATCCTGACTGATGAGGATGGAACAGAGGCGTTGCGTTTTCTGAAGAAAGTGGTCTGGACCCAGGTGCGGGCAGTGCGGCGCAAGGCGCTGCGCGGCCACCTCGAGGCAGGCCGCGAGTAGAATATAGAAGGTGACGATAGAATCATGACTGCAAAACACGAAACTGCAGGTTACGGAGAACAACTCAAGACGTTGATTGGGTTGTCGAGCTCGGCCGTCGGCGTCAGGTTCCTGACAGACGGGGAGCAGCCAGAAGGCGCACAGTTGCTGAAGAAGCACCGTTACTGCCAGGCGCTCATGCGGGCGCGTCGGGGGGAGTCGGTGTTGCTGGACGAGACCGGCATCGCCTGCCCTGCGGCAGCCGCCGCCTTTGGCTTCCGCCCCCTTCCGGGCGGGCTCCAGACGGGCAAGGGGCTGGTTGGGTTTGGCATCGTGGCTGACCCGGCGGTAGGGCGGCGCATGTTCGAGGCCATGCCCCGTCTCGAACCGGGCCGGATTCAGCGCATCCACCTCTTTCCCCTGGACCAGGCCGAGTATGCAGCCGATGTGGTGGTGGTCGAGGACGAAGTAGAGAACTTGATGTGGATCAGCCTGGCCTACCTCCACGCCACGGGCGGCGAGCGGGTCCAGAGCTCGACGGCGGTGCTCCAGGCGACCTGCGTGGACGCGACCCTCATCCCTTACCTCGAAGGGCGGCTCAACCAGGGTTATGGCTGCTATGGATGCCGGGATGCCACCGACCTGGGAGAAAACGAAACCGTCCTGGGCTTTCCCGCCGCCCTGCTGCCGGCCATCGTCGAGCACCTGGCCTACCTGGCGCAGAAAGCGATGCCGACCTCGCGCTCCAAGAAGGCCTGGGCGGCGCTGCAGGACAGGGAGCCGCAAGAGGTAGAAGACCTGTGAGCGGGGAAGGTGAGGGCGGCGTGCGAACCTACCACGTGATCGTCGATCGCCAGGACGAAGGCCAGGCGCAAGCCTCGTCCCACGGCCACACGCTGACGCTGGGCGTGCGTCGCGGTGACCCGACGACCGGCTTTAACGCCGCCGAGACGTTGCTGGCCGCGCTGGGCGTCTGCCTGATCACCAACGTCAACGCCCTGGCGGCCAAGATGCGCCTGCAGGTGGACGGCGTGCGCGTCGAGGTCGAAGGCGACCGGCGCGACGAGCCGCCGGGCCTCGTCCAGGTCCGCTACCGCCTGTTCCTGGACAGCCCGGAATCGCCGGACAAGCTGGACAAACTGCACGAGGTGGCTTTCAAATGGGGCACGGTGACCAACACGCTGCTCGACGGCGTGACGGTGCATGGCGAGCTGGAGATCGGAGACGTGGATTGATGGATCCCGTAATCCTGAAAGACCTCGAATTTCGGCCAGACCTCGAAGGCCTGAAGAAAAAGCTTCGAGTGAGGGATGGGGGTGGCTGGACCGAGCGATTTGAGCGCCTGGTCCACGAGGCAGCGACCATTGCCCGGCCCCGGGCGCTGTACGGCGTGGCCTACATCGATTCAAAGAGCGAGGGCCGCGTCATCATCGATGGCATCCGGTTCGACAGCCGCGTGCTCCGGGTTAACCTGGAGAAGGCCCAGCGGGTCTTTCCCTTCCTGGCCACGTGTGGCACCGAGTTGCACGAATGGGCAGCCGCTCAGGAGGATATCTTGCAGCGTTACTACGCCGACGAGATCGCCGAGGCGGCCCTGCGCCAGGCCCTGGGGGTGCTGCGGGCGCACCTGAAGGAGCGCTATCGTTTGGGTCGCACCTCGATCATGTCGCCCGGCTCCCTGCCCGACTGGCCCATCCAGGCCCAGCGGCCGCTGTTCGCCCTGTTCGGCGATACGGAGCGGCTCCTTGGCGTCCGGCTGACCGACAGCCTGCTGATGGTGCCCTCCAAATCGGTGTCAGGCATTCGCTTTCCCACGGAGCAGACCTTTGCCAGTTGCCAGCTCTGCCCACGGGAAGGTTGTCCTTCCCGGCAGGCGCCGTATGATGCAGGACTGTACGAAAAGAGATACCGTGGCGCGTCACGCGTCGCCAATAAGCGGATGAAGGAACCAGGAGACCCGTGAGGGACATGAGGCGGATCGCGGTGGTGACCGACAGCGCGGCCTGCATCCCGGTACACCTGGTGCAGAAATACAGCATCCACGTGGTACCCTTTGAGACTGGAGACGCTGGAGCACCTGCGGCAAGGTGGGCGCATCGGCGAGGCGGCGTCGCTGTTGGGGAACCGCCTGCGCCTGCGCCCCATCCTGTACCTGGCCGAAGGGCGGGTGAAGGTGGCCGGGGTGGTCCGCAGCCGGCGCCGGGCCGTGGAACGACTGCCGCGACCTTTCACGCCGACGCCCGGCCGGAGGCGGAGCGTTTGGCGGCCGAGGTATGCACCCGCTTCGATTGCCGCGAGTGTTGGGTCACCGAATTCACCCCGGTGATGGGCGTTCACAGCGGGCCCGGCACGTTGGGCGTGGCCTTTTGCGCCGAGGAGCAAGAGGAGGGAAATCTGTGATCGAGCGCGTGCGTAAACGGCTCGCCGCCTCCACGGCCAAATGGTGGCTGGCCGCTGGGACCTTGCTGGGCGCCGGGATGCTGCCCTGCCCTGGCTGCGGCACACCGATGATCCTGCACTTCTGGCCGCTGGCGGCGATGGTCCTGGCCCTGCGGGCCATGAAGCGGCGTTATCGAGGAGAACCGTCGTCTCCTGACCACCGGGAGAACCCGGAGGAAGGGGAGGAACATGAGCAAGTTGACTGAACGGGCCTTGGAAAAAGCCCAGGAGGTGCTGGCCCGCGAGTGCAGCCCGCTGGGATTGATGGCCTCGCCGGAGGGCTATCCCCACGTCTGGGCGCGGGACAGCGTCATCACCGGGCTGGGGGCCAGTTTGACCCCGGGCCACGAGGCCTGCCTGCGTACCTCGTTGCACACCCTGGCCGGGCAGCAATCGGAACTGGGGGCCATCCCCAACAACGTCAGCGTCGCCACCGGCCGGCTGGACCATACCAACGCCGGCTCGGTGGACTCGAACCTGTGGTACATCGTCGGCCATTATGTGAACCAGCGGTTGACCGGCGACGCCGCCTTCTTGCGCGACCACTGGCCGTCGTTGGAACGGGCGCTGCTGTGGCTGCGTTACCAGGACTCGAACGGCTGTGGGCTGCTGGAGGTGCACGAGGCCGCCGACTGGGCCGACCTGCTGGCCAACCGCTTCAACATCCTGTACGACAATGTGCTGTGGTACGCGGCGCTGAAAGCGATGGCCGCCATGGCCGATACGCTGCGAGACGCTTCGCGCGGTGCGCGCTACGCCGAGATGGCTGCCGACGTGCGCCACAAGCTGCGCATCGTGCTCTGGGTGGGGCCGGAGAACGAGGACGAATGGGGGCCCACCTGCCCGGGCCACACCGAGTGGCGGCACACTCTCAGCCAGGTGGACCCGGTGCTGGTCAAGCGGCCCTTTTTCCTGCCCTACGTCGCCTTTCGCGATTACGGCGACTATTGCGACGTGTTCGGCAACCTGCTGGCCGTGCTGTTCGGTGTGGCCAACCCGGCGCAGGAGAAGCGCATCCTGGACTATCTCCACCAGGTGGGCATCGCCGAGCCCTATCCGGTGCGGGTGCTGCACCCGGTCATCTATCCGGGCAGCAAGGACTGGCGGGAGTACTATCGCAACAACAATCTGAACCTGCCCGAGCAGTATCACAACGGCGGCATCTGGCCCTTCGTTGGCGGCTTTTACGTCGCCGTGCTGGTCAAGGCCGGACGGCTGGCAGAGGCCCGGCGACAACTGGAGAAACTGGCCGAGGTCAACCGGTTGGGAGTCGAAGAAGAGTGGGAATTCAACGAGTGGTGTCACGGTCGCACCGGCCGGCCGATGGGCTACCCGCACCAGGCCTGGTCGGCGGGGATGTACGTCTACGCCCAGCGCTGCGTGGCCGAAGGGCGGACGCCGCTGTTTGACAGCGAAACGTGGGCGAGGGAATGAGGCCGACTGGTCAAGGCGGGCGACGGGGCAGGCGGATCATGAAGCCATTGAGGCTGCTGGCCGTGTTTGCCCATCCCGACGACGAATCGTTCGCCGCCGGCGGGACACTGGCGAAATATGCTGCCACCGGGATTGAGGTCGTGCTTGTCTCGGCGACGAGAGGTGAGGCCGGGATCGGAGGTGTGGTTGCCGACCAGGCGGGCGCCCTTCGCGAAGCGGAGCTGTGCCGGGCGGCAGCCGAATTGGGCGCGAGCCAGGTGCATTTCCTTGGGTACCGGGATGGCAGCCTGCCAGACGTGGATCCACAAGACGCAGTGGACCGGCTCATAGCTCTGCTGAACCGGGTCCGGCCGAAGGTTCTCATTACCTTTGGGCCGGATGGCATCTCGGGCCACCCGGATCACGTGGCGGTCAGCCGCTGGGTGACCGCTGCCTTTGATGCCTTGCACGGACCGGATGCGCCCCGAAAGCTGTACCACGTGGCCCCGTCGCTGGCGACCGAGCAGGCTTGCGGTGTAGCGGGCGCGCCACCTCTGCCCGCCGGGGCCGTCGGCGTTGACGTGGAGGCGCATCGGGTGGCCAAGGTGCGGGCGATGCAGGCCCACGCCAGCCAGGTTCCACCCTATCCGGGCGATCCGATCCGGGAGGCACAGCGGCTGGAATGCCACGAGTGGTTCGTGTTGGCCCGCTCCCGTCTGCCGGCGGGAAACGGTCGAGGAGGCGATCTCTTTGCCGGGTTGAAACGGAACGAGGCACTATGATCAAACAGACGACAAGTCCGTCAGGCCAATTTTGTAACCAGGAGGTGCCTTGGGAATGTTGATCGAAAAGTATGACCTGGAGGTTTTCACGCCGCCTTGTGAGCCGGGAGCGGAGCGGTTCAGCGCGGTCGCCCGGCTGGCGGCAGACGTCCGGGAGGTATTGCCTTATCTAAACGCCACCTTGCGAGGCGCGGTGTATAGCGCCGGCGCGCCGGCCCTCACCTGGAAGAAGGGCGGCCACAACATCGCCTTCCACCCAACCCAGATCGCCGTCAGCAACGTCCCCGATCGGGAGGCGGCCATCCGGGAAGTCGAGGGCCTGGTCAGGCTGGTCAACCGCACCTGGGAGCGCCGCGCCGAGCTCGAGCCGAGCTACGAGGTGCGCCGCCGGCCGGGGATGATGGAGGTCTACAAACTGCTGCCGCGCACCAACTGCAAGGCCTGTGGTAAAGTCTCCTGTTTTGTCTTTGCCAACAAGCTGGTGACGGGCCAGGTACGATTGGAGGACTGCATCGTGCTGAGCGAACCACAATATGCGGAACAGCAGGCACAACTGGCAGAGATGCTCGCAGTCGACCTGCCGGCCATCGGCCGGCGGGAGGTGTAGGTGAATGACCCGTTGGCGCAGATGTGGCTGCTGGCCTGAATGAGAGGCGGATCGGTGGCCCAATTGAGTTTTCGGCAGATCCTGGTCGGCGAGCAGATGGTGGGGCTGTGGGGGCTGAAGGAGCACTTTGAGGAGCTGCACGCCGCAGGGCAGGAGCCGGCGGCCGATCTGGCGCCCACACTGCTGGCGAGGGTCGAGCGGGACAACTATGTCTTTCCCAACGCCCGGCCGTTGTACGAGGAAGCACTGTTGAGGGAGTACCGACGCTACTGGAAAGAGCAAGAGGAGGACAGCCTCGGAGCAATCAAGCGTGTACGCCGGGTCTCGCCCAGGACCTGGCGCGGCAAGCCCCGCGAGCAGGTGCCCTGGTACCCGAGCATCTATCCTGACCGTTGCGACGGCTGCGGCGACTGCCTGGCCTTCTGCGCCTACGACGTGTATGACCTGGACGAGGCCAGCCACAAGGCCATCGTCGTCGATCCCTTCAACTGCCTGGTGGGCTGCGATGCCTGTGCGAAGGTGTGCAAGCGGGGGGCCATCCGCTTCCCGCCCCGGGAGACGCTGGCCCGGCTGGACAGGTAACGAGGAGAACTCATGATTCTGGCCAAGACCAAATCCAACTGGCTCAAGCAATACCTGAAGGAACAGGGTGGGGCGCTGACCATCACCCGTCAACTGCTGGTGGTCAATTGATGACTGGCCGGTGAGGTCCCATCCGGTCGGGTGGGTAAGCCTGACAATCCAGAGGACTACCTGGCGATCCAGGTCGGCGAGTTTGCGCGCCGCTACGGCACCATCTATGTGCCGTGGGAGATGTGGAACAACCTGCGGCCTGCCAGCCAGGGATTCACGTTCTACATCGAGGACTATGGGAGGTTCCGGATCGAGTTCGACGTGCCGATCCGCTATCTCAAGATCTGAGCACTTGCGTGCTTTGAGGGAATGAATTCGTGGACGAGATCACCTGCTGCCGCTACGAGGATTTTGTCAAGGCCCTGGCCGACGAGACCCGCCAGGCCATCCTGGAGCTTCTGCAGCAGGGGGAGATGAACGTGGGAGAGATGGTTACGTGCTTTGACCAGACTCAGCCGACCATCTCCTATCACCTGGGCCTGTTGCGCCGCGCCGGGCTGGTCGTGGCCCGGCGGGAGGGGAAGCAGGTTTACTACACGGTCAACCGCTGCTGCCTGGAAAAGTGCACGAGGCGGTTGGTGAAACCATTTACCGGAGACGAGGGGGGATCGTGAGAGATGTGATTGTGGCACTGACCGAGGCCCTGGAGCGCAACGAGCCGGTGGCCCTGGTGACGGTGGTCGACGTGCAGGGCGCCTCGCCGGCTCAGGTGGGCTTCAAGCTGTTGGTACGGCCCGCGCCGCCTGGGAGCGACACAGGCGGCTCTGCTGTCGGCAACGTCGGCGGGGGCGAGCTGGAGCAACGGGTGCGTGAGGAGGCTATGCTAGCTCTGCAGGAGGGCCGTTCCCGGCTGTTTCACTCCACACTGCGCGAGGAGGGGCCGGACGCGTTGGGCACGCTGTGCGGCGGCGACGTCACCTTCTTCATCGAGGTCTACAATCCCATCCCCACCCTGCTCATCGTCGGCGGCGGGCATCTGGGCCGGCCCCTGGCTGAGATGGCGCGCATCGTCGGCTTTCAGGTCCAGGTGGTGGATGTGCAGCCGGAACGGGCCACGGTGCCCCAGTTCGATCCGGCGGCGACCACGCCCTGGACCTACGTGGTGATCATTACCCAGACCCACGTCAGCGACGAGCAGACCCTGCGCCAGGTGTTGGACACGCCGGCGGCCTACGTGGGCATGATCGGCAGCCGGCGCAAGGTGCAGACCATCTTTGACCACCTGCGCGCCGATGGCGTGGCTGACGGGCAGTTGGCCCGGGTGCGCGCCCCCATCGGGCTGGACCTGGGCGGGCGCAGCCCGGAAGAGATCGCCCTGGCCATCCTGGCCGAAGTCGTCCAGGTGCGCCACGGCGGGACGGGTCTGCCGCGGGCCCTGGGATCTGAGCGAGTGGCCGGAGACGGCTGAAGGTCCGCGGCGGTTTGGTGTTGGGGGAGGTGGACGGTGGTAGCGGTCGAGCACTTGCGTGGCTGTCCGGTCCTGGCTTCGCTGCCGGACCGCCGCTTGCGGACTGCGGCGCGGGCCAGCAGCGAGGAAACCTACCAGGCCGGGCAGGCGATTCCCATGAGAAAAGACCGCCTGTACGTCCTGCAGGAAGGGCGGGTGATGCTCACCGTGTGGCTGTGCCCGGGCTCTGCCTGTGGCGGCGAGGCGATCGTGGTGGTGGATGAGCCGGGTCACCTTTTCGGCTGGCGCCCCGTCGCACGGGAGGAGCGGCTGACCGTACAGGTTTGCTGCCAGACGCCGACGCGGTTGATCGCCATCGACCTGTCGCGACTGATGTATTCCGAGACAGGGCGGCTTCTCATGGAATGTGCGGTCGCTTGCCTGTACGCCCTGTTGCAGGATGTGGGTCTGTGCCCGCGGAACGCGGCCGACCGGGTGGTGCTGGGTGCGGAGGAGTGCCAGTGGGCCGATGCCGAAATACAGGCCTTCAAAGAGCGACAAGAGGGCTGAGCCCCTTGCTTTAAGGAGGTAAGATCATGCCCGGACGAGGACCGGATATGTGGCGGCAAGCCAGTTGCTGTGGCGGCAATGAGCGGGTGAAACAGATCCGGATCGGGAACGCGATCATCGGCCTGGTGGGGCTGGAGGAAGCACTCGAGCAGCTCCACGCCCGGAATCGCCAACCCGGGCCGGCGGCCGCCGACGAGCTGCTGGCCAGGATCCAGGCCAGCAACTATGTGGCCCGCGGCGACGAGGAGGACTACAAGGCGGCTTTGCTGAGAGAGTACACCGCCTATCGGGCGGCAAGGCAAGGAGCATGAACGACGGTCAGCTTCTGCAAGTGGAAGGCCTGCGCCTGGAGCGCGGCGGGCAGGCGATCCTGCGCGGCGTGACGCTCCAGGTACAGGCCGGCCAGGTGTACGGCCTGCTGGGCCGCAACGGCTCCGGCAAGTCGTCCCTGGCCTACACCCTGATGGGCTGCGCGGGTTATGTTCCATCGGAGGGACACGTTCTGTTGGATGGACAGGACGTCACCCGCCTGTCGATCACCGAGCGGGCCCGGCTGGGGCTGACCCTGGCCTGGCAGGACCCGGCCCGCTTCGAAGGGCTCAAGGTCCAGGACTACCTGCAACTGGGAATGCACGAACCCTCACAGGAGCGGATGGAAGAAGCCCTGGCT
>CAYLZO010000207.1:0-9713 GCA_964387775.1 uncultured Anaerolineaceae bacterium | reverse complement strand
ATAGAAGCGGACCCAGGTGCGAGCTGCGGAGAAACGACGGGAACCAAGCTGCAACCCGAATGCGGAAGATGGCCAGGTGATTTTTAGGCGTCTTCTGTTTTCCGCTTGACAATCAACTAGCCAGCCGGCACGATCTGTTCGGCAGTCTTGATCCTGCAAGGCGTATCCCTTGCAGAAATTGCGGCTGTGGTGGGAACTCACTGCGGCCGTTTTTTTTTTATTTGTTGGGTTACAGGCGATGGCGGGCAAGGTCACAAAGCTGAAGTATCAGAAAAAGAACCGGGATCGAGTCAACGTGTACCTCGACGGCCGTTTTGCCTTTGGGCTGCCGGCCATCGTGGCCGCGAAACTCCAACCGGGCCAGCACCTGTCGGACTTTGAGATCGAAGGCTTGCAGCGAGAGGGCTCGACGGAGACCTTCTATAGCTGGGCGCTGAACTTTTTGTCCTACCGTCCGCGCAGCCGGGCAGAGGTGAGCGGCCGTCTGCAGAAGCGGGGCGCGTCTGAAGAACAGATCGAGGCCATCGTCGAACGCCTGGAACGAGCTGGCTTTCTGGACGACGAGGCGTTTGCCCGCTATTGGGTCGAAAATCGGGAGCGGTTCCGGCCCCGGGGGCTGCGGGCCCTGCGCTACGAGTTGCGAAACAAGGGCGTGCGGAGAGAAATCATTGAAGAGGCCATCTCTGACGTAGATGTCTCTGACGGTGCTTATCGCGCGGCAGAGAAAAAGGCGCGGAGGCTAAGCCAAGCGGACGAGCAAACGTTCTACCGCAAGCTGGTGGCCTATCTTGCCCGCCGGGGGTTTAGCTACGAGGTCGCCCGAGAGGCTGCCCGCCGCCATTGGGCAGAAAAAAGAATAGAAGCATGAGAAATTTTCTGATAAACGGCAATTATCCGATAAAATATGGACGATACTGTCTAAAATGACTTGGAAAGGATAACTACGAGATGCAACCGGTAATTTTTGCCATCGTTGGCACGGTCGTAGGCCTGATCCTGGGTGTGGTTGCCGCATACTTCTACCTGCAATACCGAGATAGGATTCGAGTAGAAAGTGCCGAGCACCAGGCCGAGCGCATCGTGGCCGAAGCCGAAACGGAAGTGAAGGAAAGGTTGGTCCAGGCCCGGGACGAAGCGCTGAAAATCCGGGACGAAGCGGAACGAGAAAGCAAAGCCAGAGAGCGCGACTTGCGCAAAGAGGAAAGTCGCCTGCAAAGGCGCCGAGACATGCTCGACGACCGATTCGAGCAGTTGGACCGGCGCGAGCGCAACTTGAGCCAGCGCCAGAGCTCGCTGGACAAGAGGTTCAATCAACTGGAAGCCATGGAAAAAGAGCGGATGGTCAAGCTGGAGCGGGTGGCGAATATGAACCAGGACGAAGCCCGCGACTTGCTCCTGAGCACCGTGGAGCAGGAGGCCCGGCAGGACATGGCCCGGGTCATCCGTGAGGTGGAGGCCGAGGCCAAGGAGGAGGCGGATCGGCGGGCTCGCAAGCTGGTCACGCTGGCGGTGCAACGGATCGCGGCGGACCAGGTGTCCGAGATCGCGGTCTCGACAGTTCCCCTGCCCAGCGACGACATGAAAGGGCGCATCATCGGCCGCCAAGGGCGCAACATCCGCGCCCTGGAGCGAGCCACCGGCGTGGACCTGGTGGTGGACGACACCCCGGAGGCGGTGCTTTTGTCCTGCTTTGATCCGGTCCGGCGCGAGATCGCCCGGGTGGCGCTGACCAAGTTGATCATGGATGGGCGCATCCACCCCGCCCGCATCGAAAAAGTGGTGGACAAATCCAAGGACGAGGTAGATCAGATCGTCCGTGAGGCGGGAGAACAGGCGGCAATTGATGCCGGTGTTCCCGGCCTGCACCCCGAGATCCTCAAGATCCTGGGCCGGCTCAAGTTCCGTACGAGCTACGGCCAGAACCAGTTGCATCACGCCGTCGAGACCGCCCATCTGGCCGGGATCTTGGCAACCGAACTGGGGGCCAACGTCCAGGTAGCCAGGGCCGGGGCACTGCTCCACGACCTGGGGAAGGCCGTCGATCACGAGGTAGAGGGTCCCCACGCGCTCATCGGGGCGGATCTGGCCAAGCGTTATGGCGTTTCTGCCGCCGTCATCGAGTGCGTTGCCGCCCATCACGGCGAAGCGGAAGGGGAATCCCTGGAAGCCATCATCGTCGAGGCAGCGGACGCCATTTCTGGCGCCCGCCCCGGCGCCCGTCGGGAGTCGATGGAAACCTACATCAAACGGATCAAGGCCCTGGAGGAAGTGGCCAGTTCCTTTGACGGGGTTGACGAATCTTATGCCATCCAGGCCGGCCGCGAGATCCGGATCATCGTCAAGCCGGACAAGGTGGATGACCTGGCCGCGATCCAGCTCTCTCGCAACGTGGCCCGCGCCGTAGAGGAAAACTTGCAGTACCCCGGCCAGATCAAGGTCAACGTCATCCGCGAGACGCGCGCCGTGGACTTTGCCAAGTAGCAAAGCCGATATTGTGCGAGGGAAAGCCCCAGTGCTTTTCCTCGCACCGATTTCCCCCGATTCGTTCGGTAGAGCGTCTTGCATATCAACGGATTTCTCTGCAATGATGGGTGCAAGGCAGCTTGCCGGCGTTTGCCTTTTTTTCCAGGTTGGTGTACAATAAGCACGCTTGGCCGTAACCTAATCTCCTCGGTGCTGGTCACAAGCTGAACATCCAGTACCTGCACCAGATCAAGACGAGAGAGTAGAAGGTCCAGTATTTGCAGCCCACGAGGGGGATCGAGGAGGTGCCCACATGGCGGACATCATTCGGGTCGCGGCGAATTCCAAGTCAACGGCTGTCGCCGGGGCAATCGCAGGGGTCGTAAGAGACGAGGGACGCGCAGATATTCAAGCCATTGGCGCTGGGGCAGTGAACCAAGCGGTGAAGGCGGTTGCCATCGCCAAGGGGTTTCTTGCCCTCGATGGGCTGGATGTGGTGTGCATTCCCACCTTTACCGACGTTGAGATTGGGGGGCAAGAGCGTACGGCAATCCGTTTCGCCGTAGAACCACGCTAAAGAAGGGGCAAACCGGGCAAGTCACGGAGCGGTGGCTCACCCGGCCACTGTCTATCGTTTTGAACGTCTTTTCCTTCCCCGCCGCCTCTGGCTCGTCTTTTTCCCTGGAGACCGGCCGACTTTGAGCAATTCCTGGTGCGAGACCTCAATGGTCACCTGGCTGTCGAGTTCGACGCTGACCGACTCTTTGACGACGTTGACCTCGATAACTTTGCCCCGGCCGTGGGGCGTGTCTATGACCTTGCCCCGCCTGGGAAGCTTCTCTTTCATCTCCAGGTAGTATTCCCTCTCGTAGGCCAAACAACAGAGGAGGCGGCCGCACACCCCCGAGATCTCCATGGGGCTGAGCGGCAGGTCTTGTTGTTTCGCCATCTTGATAGACACCGGGTTGAATTCGGTCAACCAGGTGATGCAGCACAGTTCACGACCGCACTTGCCGATGCCGCCCAGCAACTTGGCCTCGTCGCGCACGCCCACCTGGCGCAGTTCGATGCGGGCGCGAAAGGAGCGGGCCAGGTCTTGGACCAGCTTGCGAAAATCGACGCGCTTTTCTGCAGTAAAGAAAAAGATGAGGCGGCTTCCGTCATAGTTGTACTCTGCGCGCACGACTTTCATGGGCAGGCCATGCTCCTGGACCTTTTCCCGGCAGCGGATGAGCGCATCCTGCTCTTTGTGACGGTAGTAGGTCATTTGCGTTAGGTCCAGTGCCGAAGCGCGTCGCTTGACGCTCTTGAGCTGTCCCACCACTTCCTTGCTACTGACTTTTTGGGGCGGGATGACCACTTGGCCAGCTTCTTGGCCCCGGGATGTCTCGACGATGGCGTATTCTCCCGCTTTGAGTTCTTGAAGACCGCCTGGATCGAAATAATATACTTTGGTCGCCGGGTTAAACCTGATACCCACAACTAACGGCATACGTTATCCTTTCAACGTCCAGTCTATTCCTGGTCTCGCATTTCGGCTGGCTTTGGGCGCCATCGCGGCAAGCTGAGTGCGAGTCCCTCCAACGCCAGCCTGGCGTTGACGTTAGCTTCCAGTTGAGCCGCCGCCTCTTGCAGTGCAATCAGAACCTGCCGGATCTGGGTGGATCGACCCCGGTCTACAAAGCCGCGCAGCTCCTGCAAGCGATCTATGTTTCGCACGTGATCCTCGCCGTGGGCGTGCAACAGCAGCAGATCGCGCCACCAGCCCGTCCACGTCTCGATCCGTTGCCTCAGGGCATCCTGATCGCGGCTCGCCTTCCAGGCATAGTCGAGTCGGTCGGCCCGGTCCGCCGCTAGCAACTCGACCAGTTCGTCCAGGTCCTGCCGCCGGCGTTCCAGGATCGCCGGGTCGTCGCCAGTCTCAAGGGCCCAGCCGAGCCGGCCGCCGGACAGGCGGGCCAGGAGTTGAGCGTCCTCCGCTGGCACTGCCTGCTCTCGCAGGGCCGCCCTTACCTGTTCGAGCGGGATGGGCCGCAGGTCAAGGCGCTGGCAGCGGGAGACGATCGTCGCCGGCAAAGCCTCCGCGTCCACCGCGGTCAGGATCAGCACCACGTGGGCAGGGGGTTCCTCCAACGTCTTGAGCAGGCTGTTGGCGGCTTCCAACGTCATCAGGTCGGACCGCCGCAGGATCAGGACCCGGTAGTGGCCCTCGTAGGGGGCCAGGGCTGCCTCTCGCTGCAGAGCCCGGATCTGGTCGATCTTGATGCTGCCACCCGAGCCCGAGCCCTCGACGACCCGCACGTCTGCATGCACCCGTCGGGCGATTCTCAGGCAAGCAGGGCATTGCCCGCACGGCGGGTCGGGCTGAGGGCAGTTCAGCGCTTGAGCCAGCGTGATTGCCAGCCGCGTCTTGCCAACCTGGGGCGGGCCGGAGAAAAGATAGGCATGGGCCATGCGCCCAGTTTTCAGACTTTGGCGCAAAAGGGCCACTGCCCAGTCGTGCCCGATCATCGTCCAAGTCACCCTGGTTTCTTCCCCTTGTCCACTGTCAACCGCAGTCCGGACTCCCTGGCCCAACGAAAACGGGGGCGTCCGAGCGCCCCCATCGCTTTGCCGAGCGGCTATTCGCCCAGTTGATAGCCAACGCCCCATTCGTTGAACACGTAGCGCGGGTCCCGTGCATCGTCGCCCAGCTTTCTACGGATCCGCGAGATGCACGACTTGACCGTGTCGGTGCTGCTCCTCTCAACGTCCTCCCGATCCCAGACCTCCCGGAGCAATTCCTGGGGTGAGACCGGACATCCCTGGTACCGAAAGAGATAAGCCAGCACGTCGAACTCGAGCCGGGTGAGGTCCACCTCCCTGCCTTCGATCCACACGCGACGCGTTTCCCGGTCCAGCCTCAAGCCTCGATAGTGCACCACCGGAGGCAACTGCCGATCGCGCAGGGCCTCCGCGACTTGATCCCGAACCTCGTCCAGGGCGAAGGGCTTGACCAAATAATAGAAGGCCTCATCTTTCCAGGCCTGTCTCACAGTCTCTACGGAGGCAAAGGCCGTCATGATGATGACCTGGGTGCTGGGCGATATTTGCCGAACCCGCCTGAGCAACTCGAGGCCTGACAAGCCCGGCATCTTGAGATCCGCCAGGACCAGGTCGTAATGCCTCTCCTTCACGGCCTGGAGGGCTTGGTTGCCGTTGGCCCGCAGATGGACCTCGTAACCCTCGTCCAACAAGATATCTTCAAGCAGTGCTCTCGTGTCAGCTTCGTCGTCTACCACCAGAATGCGCCTAGCAAATCGCACCAATTCCCCATCCTCCCCACTGCTTCGGCACCACCTCTTTTTCCTAGCAGCTTGTCGGAGAGGTTCGTTTGTAGTGCGCGCTTCAGCGCGTTTCTGCGGCGCTGAAGCGCCTACTACAAACGCTAGAAGCTCTCTCCGACAGCCTGCTAGGCCGCTGTTTCCGGCCTTGTCTGTGCTTCACAGCATCCATGGGCAACTGGGTGCTGCGTTCGAGAGCACAAGTCTATTATAGGGACATTCTGCACCCTTGTCAACGTAGCTCTCCCTTGTCGTGCGTAGCCTTCACGTCATCCTGGCGTGTCCCGGTCTGCGCAAAATCCGTTGCTTACCCAAACTGCACCATTTTGGCACCCTTTCGTTACGCCCCTGTTACCTTTTCCTTGACGCGATATGCTATAATAGAGTCACGCTCGTATGTAACAAACTGCCATGAACGCTCAAAGAAAGGCATGGCCAGCATGGTTGCTCACTGTACGGAACGGACAGATGCAGAGGCCGTCGTCCGGCACCTGCATGAACTGGTCACTTGTGGCCCAGGGGACCTGGATGTGGCGTTCGCCATGTCGGCCTATGGGTACGATGAGGTCAAGTGGTTTGAAGGCCAAGGTGTCCTGGCCGAGCTCGTGAATGACGACCTTTCTAGCGAACCCAACCTGGCGGCAGCCATTGGTTGGTATGAAGAAGCGGTCACTGTGGCCCGAGAAGCCCTGGCCGGACAGCCCAAGTTGCTGATGAAACTCGGCGTCGCGACGACCGTCACGGAACCGTCCTAGCTTTGGCGTCATCCCCGGCGCCATTTGAATCAGGTCCGGGCTGTATTCTAGGACCGCCCCGGTGTCACGCTCTCTTCCCCCTGAGCGTGACACCGGATTTCTTCTTTTATCCCCCTAACCCGGATAAACCGGAACCAAAGGGCCGAAATGCTGCCCACAAGATCCTTGCTCAATGTGCCAGGATTTCATGGGTTAGGCCCTATTCGTGCAGTTAATTCCTTTTCACTCACCCTGCTCAAGACCCACTTGTTGGCTTCGGCGGCGATGGAAGGCAGCAAGATGAGCGGTAGCATGACCAGCCAGTCCTCACCTGTCAGGAACGTCGTGTCGAAAATGGGGTCCAGGAACGGCACGTAAATGATGGCCAGCAGGATAACCAGCGAGGCCAACACCGCCCATTGCATCCACTTGTTGCTGAAAACGCCGATGGCAAAGATCGAGTAGCGCTCCGAGCGTGAAGTGTAGGCCCGCAGCAGCTCCGAAATCGACAGCGTCGCAAAGGCCATCGTCCGGGCATGGGTCTCCCCGCCTGAAATGCCGATACGGAAGGCGATGAGCACCGCTGTCGTAATCGCCACCGTCTGCACGGCGATGCCGACGATCATCTGGCGGTTAATGATCGGTTCGTTGACCGGGCGCGGCTTCTGGACCATGATGTCGGGGTCGCCTTGCTCCATGCCCAGGGCCAGGGCCGGCGCACCGTCCGTGATGAGGTTCAGCACCAGCAGTTGGATGGCGACCAGGGGCAGCGGCCAGCCCAGCAGCATGGCGATGAACAGGATGGCGATCTCGGCCATGTTGCACGACAGCAGGTAGTAGACGAACTTGCGGATGTTGGAATAGATGATGCGCCCCTGCTCGATGGCCGACACGATGCTGGCGTAATTGTCGTCGGTCAGGACCATGTCGGCCGTCTCTTTGGTGACGTCGGTGCCGGTGATGCCCATCGCCACGCCGATGCTGGCCCGCTTGAGGGCCGGGGCGTCGTTCACGCCGTCGCCCGTCATGGCCACCACGTGGCCCCTGGCCTTGAGCCCGTCCACGATCTTGACCTTGTGCTGGGGCGAGACCCGGGCGTAGATGGCCACGTCCCCGACGATTCCTTCAAACTCGTCCTCGTCCATCACCTCCAGCTCGGCGCCGGTCAGCGACCGGTCGCCTTCGCGCAACAAGCCGATCTCTTTGCCGATGGCCACCGCCGTGTTGAGATAGTCGCCCGTGATCATGACCGTCTCGATGCCGGCCCGCCGCGCCGTCTCGATGGCCGCCCCCACCTCGGGACGCGCCGGGTCAATCATGCCCAGCAGGCCGATAAAGACGAAATCGCGCTCGCTGTCCTCCGGCTGGGGATTCTCGGGCACCTCTTTCAGGGGCCGGAAGGCGACGCCCAACACGCGCAGGGCGTTGGCCGCCAGCGCCTCGTTCTGGCCCAGGATGTCGCGGCGTCGCTCGGCGGTCAGGGGCCGGATCTTGCCGTCCTCCAGCACCTGCTCGCACAGGCCCAGGACCACGTCGGGCGCGCCTTTCATATAGGCCACGTAATTGCCGTAGCGGGGGTCGGGATGGAACGTCGTCATCCGCTTCCGCTCCGAGTCGAAGGGGATCTCGGCGATGCGCGGATATTCTTCGCTCAGGTCCTCGCGCCGATAGCCGGCCTTGGCCGCGGCCACCACGAATGCCCCCTCGGTCGGATCGCCGGCGATGCGCCACTGGACGTTGCCGTCCTCCTCCACCTTTTCCAGGCGGGCGTCGTTGCACAGCAGCCCGGCCCGCAGCAGCAGCCGCATGCCGGGATAGCCCGCCAGGCCCACCGGATCGCTCTCGTCGAGGAAGCGGCCCTCAGGCTTGTACCCCTCGCCGGTGATGGTCAGCAAGCTGCGGTCCACGTACATCTGGGTGGCCGTCATCTCGTTTTGGGTCAGGGTGCCCGTCTTGTCGGAGCAGATGGACGTCGCCGAGCCCAGCGTCTCGACGGCGGGCAACTTGCGAATGAGAGCGTGGCGGCGGACCATCTCTTGCATGCCCAGGGCCAGCGAGATGGTGACGACGGCCGGCAGCCCCTCGGGCACGGCGGCGATGGCCAGGCTGACGGCCACCATAAACATCTCCACCAGCTTGGGCACGGTCTCTTCCAGCCCAAAATAGGCGCCGAACCCCTGGCCCAGCAGCACGCCGAGCTGGGTGTCGCGCACCACGCCGATGACGCCCACCGCCGTACAGACCACCAGCGCGGCGATGCCCAGCGTCCGCCCCAACTGGTCGAGCTTGACCTGGAGCGGCGTCGGCTCCTCCTCGTAGGTCTGGAGCATCTCGGCGATCTTGCCGATCTCGGTCTGCATCCCGGTGCCGACGACCAGCCCCCGCCCCCGCCCGTAGGTCACGACCGTGCTCATAAAGGCCATGTTGTGCCGGTCGCCCAGCACGGTCTGGGCGTCGAACGTGTCGTGGGCGTCCTTGCCCACCGCCACCGACTCGCCGGTCAGCGACGCTTCCTCGATGCGCAGGTTCACGCTCTCGACCAGGCGCACATCGGCGGGCACGTAATTGCCCGTCTCCAGGATGACCACGTCGCCGGGCACCAGGTCGCGGGAGGGCACGGTGATCAGGTGTCCGTCGCGCAGCACGCGGGCGTTGGGCGAGGCCATCTTTTTCAGGGCGGCCAGCGCCTCCTCGGCCCGGCCCTCCTGCACCACGCCCAGGATGGCGTTGAGAATGACGATGGCCATGATCGCCCCGGCGTCGACGAACTCGGTGGTGTCGCCGGTGCGGTTGAACTCGCTCCAGCCGATGAGGGCCGAGACGACGGCCGCCGCGATGAGGATGATGACCAGGAACTGGTTGAACTGGTCGATCAGCATCTGCCAGAAGCTGCGGCCGGGCCGCTCCTGCAGCTCGTTCGGCCCAAAGCGGGCCTGCCGCTCGCGGACCTGGGCCTCGCTCAGACCCTGTTCCCAGTCGGTGCCCAGTGTCTCGGCGGCATCTTTGATGCTCAAGGTGTGCCAGGTCGATTGTTCGATGTCCATTTTCTCTGCTGTACTCCTCAACAAAATGGTCCACATCTGGAAAGTAGATGCGGACCATTATACCAGCTTTTGCGGCGCCGACCAATTCCGGCCCTCGAGACCGTCATGAGTTTGGGACATGGCTCTGGGCTGCTTTCAGAGGCCAGACT